>CAVQPP010000024.1:0-11874 GCA_963714445.1 uncultured Actinomycetota bacterium | reverse complement strand
CTCCTGCAGCGGGTCGAAGAACCTGCGCAGGTACAGCAGGTACGCGGTGAGCACACCGATCTGAAGCGTGTGGTCGATCACCTGGAAGCCGCCGAAGATGAGCACCGCGGCGGTCATCACCGCGCCGATCGCCTTGATGCCTGGCATGAACCAGGCCATCAGACGCATCGCGTCGGCGTTGGCCTTCCGGTAGTCGTCGCTGAGCTCGTCGAAGATCTTGTCGTTGCGCGGCTCGCGGCGGAAGGCCTGCACCGCGCGGATGCCGTTCAGGGTCTCGACGAAGTGCACGATCAGCGCGGCGATGGTCTCGCGGGTGCGGCCGGTAGGCGACCCGGGAGCCTCGGGTGTACCAGCGCAGAATCAGGTACAGGGCGGGCAGGCAGACCAGCAGGAGGAGCGACAGTTCCGGGTCGAGCATGGCGAGCAGGACGTGCGATCACCGCGATGTTGAGCACCGCGTCGATGAGGCCGTCGAGGCTGGCGTTGACCAGGTCGCCGAGGGCGTCGAGGTCGTTGGTCAACCGGGAGATCACCCGGCCGGAGGTGTACCGCTCGTGGAAGGCGATCGGCAGCCGCTGGAACTGCCGGAAGACCCGCGCGCGCAAGTCGATCAGGATGTCCTGGCCGATCCGCCCCGCCAGCTTGAGGAAGCGCAGCCGCAGCATCGCGCCGAAGAACGCGGTGACCAGGATGGCGCTGACCGCAGCGCCGATCGGCGCCCAGTCGCCGCGGTGAATCGCCGGGATGCCGGAGTCGATGCCGACGGACACCAGGTAGGGGCCAGCCATCTCGGCGCCGGTGACGACGACGATGAGCAGGGTGGCCCACGATAGGGCGCGCCGGTGCGGCCGCATCAGCGTGCGCAGCAGCCGGCGGGAGCGGGCGCGCAGGAAAAGTCCGCCGCTGGCCGAGACGTCGTCGACCTGCTCGGCGGCGACGCCGCGCCAGTCGTCCTGTTGGGTCTGGGCTTGCTGGTTCTCCTTAGGTGCTTCGGAATCGGCGGAGGTGTCGGTGTCGAGCACGGTCATCTGGCTACACGCCCTCCTCGACGAGTTCGGAGCTCTGCGACAGCAGGTCGCGGTAACCGGGTTCGGTTTCCAGTAGTTCGTGGTGCGTGCCGATCGCGGCCACGGTGAAGCCGCCGGACGGATGCGGACCGAGCAGCGCGACTCGGTCGGCCAGCAGCACGGTCGAGGCACGGTGCGCGACGACCAGGCCGGTGGTCGCGGCCAGCACGGCGCGCAGCGCCTGCTCCACCAAGCCCTCGGTGTGCACGTCGAGCGCGGAGAGCGGGTCGTCGAGCACGAGCACCGGCGGCCGCCCGAGCACCGCGCGGGCCAGCGCGAGGCGCTGACGCTGGCCGCCGGACAGGGACAGCCCCTGCTCGCCGACTCGAGTGTCCAGGCCCCACGGCAGGTCGTTGACGAACTCGGCCTGCGCGATCCGCAGCGCCTCGGCGACCTGTTCCTCGGTGGCTTCGGGGCGGCCGAGCACCAGGTTCTCCCGGACGCTGGCGGAGAAGAGGGTCGGGTCCTCGAAGGCGCAGGCGACTCGGGCCCGCAGCTCGGTCAGCGGCAGGTCCCGCACGTCGGTGCCGTCGAGCAGGATCCGGCCGCCGGTGACGTCGTAGAGGCGCGGCACGAGCGCGGTGAGCGTGGTCTTGCCACAGCCCGTCGGTCCGACGATCGCGACGGTCTCGCCGGGCGCGAGCCGCAGGTTCACGTCGGTGAGGATCGAGGTGTCCGAGACGCGACCCAGCGCGACCGGGTAGCTGAACGAGACGTTCTCGAACACGAGCCGGGCCTCAGGCTCGCCAGCGCGGCCAGAACGCTGTTCGGCGCCGAGCACCGCTGCGCCGCCAATCCCGACGCCTGCCGCCGCTTCTGAGCGAGCGTCAGCAGAGGCCTCGGCACTGATCCCTCGCCCCTGCCGCGAACGCTCAGAACTGTCGGCCTCCTCCCCCGACCCCTCAGCGGCAGCGACCAGCGTCCGGATCTGCGGCTCGGAGTCGAGAACTTCGAACACCCGCTCAGCCGCCGTGTTCGCCTCCTGGGAGGCGGCCAGCAGCCAGCCCATCGACTCGATCGGCCAGATCAGCAACAGGTAGAGCGAGATGAACGCGACGAGCGTGCCCAGCGTCAGCGAGCCGTTCGCCACGGCCGCGCCGCCGCCGAGCACCACCAGCGCGAGCACGACCTGCGGCTGAGCGATGATCAGAGCCCAGATCTCGGCCAGCGTCCTGATCTGCTCGAGCTGCAGGCTGCGCAGCTTGACCGCCTTGACCATGTAACGCTCGGCCAGGAAGCCGGCCCGTCCGAAGGCCTTGATCGCGCGGATGCCGAGGGCGGACTCCTCGACGTCGGTCGCGACCTCGCCCTGCTGGTCCTGCACCGCGCGGATCTTCTTGCGGTAGACCCGCTCGTACTTGAAGATCACGTAGCTCAGCGGCAGCCCGAAGACCACCACGAGCGCGCCGAGCAGCGGATGGATGACGATCAGCAGCACGCTCACCACCGCGAAGGTGACCGTGTTGACGACCAGGAAGATCAGTGCGAACCCGAGAAAGCGTCGGATCGCGGAGATATCGCTGGTCATCCGGGCGACAAGCTGCCCGGACTGCCAGGAGTCGTGGAAGCCCACGTCGAGGCGCTGCAAGTGGGCGTAGAGCTTGTCGCGCAGGTCCTTCTCGATACCCAGCGCGGTGTTGGCGACGGTCATCCGCCGGGCGAAGATCAAAGTCGCCTCGGCGAGGCCGAACAGGAGCGCGTAGAAGCCGAGCAACCAGAGGTCGCCGCGGTCGCCGTGACGCAGCGGCCCGTCGACAACAGCCCTGGTCAGCAGGGGCACGGCAACTCCGACGAGGGTGCTGCCGAGTGCGACGGTGAACATCAGGAGCATCTGCCACCGATACGGGCGAACGTAGGACTTCAGACGCCATAGGGACGCGAAAGAGCCGCCAGAAGGCGATGAAGGGGGCATGGTAAGGACCATAAGAGCTCAGCGCTCCTCGCGCACTAGGTTTTTGACCTGGTTGAACCCGAAACGGCAGTCCACCGGACGGCGCGCGCCGAGCCGCGCGGGCGCCGGCCGCGGATCTTTTAGAATTCACCCGTTGGAACGAGCGACGGATCAATCGCGACGTGTTATGGTGGCTGCGGTTGCAGCTGCAGTTCCCTGAATGCTTTCGTTTGAATGCCCGCGGGAGTACGGCCGCGGGCCTTTGTGTTTCGCGGCTCTCTTCCCAAGAGCGACCGGCAAAGCGGGACGGTTCGTGGAGAGCAACCCGGGATCCACACCCGGTGGAACCCGTCCAACGTCCCCTTTTCTATGAGGAGAGAGATGGCTTCCGGTACGGTCAAGTGGTTCAACGCGGAGAAGGGCTACGGCTTCATCTCCCAGGACGACGGCGGCGCCGACGTCTTCGTCCACTTCACTGCGATCCAGACGAACGGCTACCGCAGCCTCGACGAGAACCAGCGCGTCGAGTTCGATGTGACGGCCGGTCCGAAGGGCCCGCAGGCTGAGAACGTCAAGCCGCTGTAGTCGGCTGAACCAAGAAGCCCCTCGCTGCACTTGCCGGCGCTGTACTGATCGGGTGTCTGAGCTGTACTGATCGGGGCGACTCACTCGCTCCGCGTCCGCACGGGCGCGGAGCGTTGTGCTTTTTCGTGCTACTTCTAAAGCTCGCTTTCCCTGCTGCGGCGCGCCCGGAGGTACCGTGCTGACATGGGCAGGGTCACGACGCGTGAAGCGATATTGAAGCTCGGCGGCAGTGCAGGCGAAGGCAGTAGCGGAGGCGGCGTCGGCGTACGCTCCCGCGACACGCTCGCCGCGGAGGAGCCGCTGGAGATCCGCGTCGCCGGCAAGCAGATCGCGGTCACGATGCGTACGCCGGGCGACGACTTCGACCTAGTGGCCGGCTATCTCGTCGGCGAGGGCGTCATCCGGAGTTCGGAGCAGGTGACCCGCATGCGTTTCTGCGGCGACTCAGCCTGCTCAGGCCCCGTGGGCCTACACGACCACGACGCCCCAGTCATCGAGGGCTTGCACATCCACGACCCATACACCCACGCCGTCGACGCCGACCCGCACACCCACGACCTGTACAACATCGTCGACGTCGATCTCGCGCCAGGGACCGCATTACCTCTCTGGTCCCTCGACCGCACGACCTACACCACCAGCGCCTGCGGCGTCTGCGGCAAGTCCTCCATCGAGGCCGTGCGCGCGAACGCCCACTGGAGCGTCGAGTCAGATCCGGTGCGAATCAGCCCGCAGACCTTGTATTCGTTGCCGAAGACACTGCGCCGCGGGCAGAAGCTGTTCGCCAAGACCGGCGGCCTGCATGCGGCTGGGTTGTTCACCTCCGATGGCGAGTTGGTGTGCGTGCGCGAGGATGTCGGCCGGCACAACGCGGTGGACAAGGTAGTTGGCTGGGCATTGCGTGCGGACCGGCTGCCGTTGCGGGGCCACTTGCTGGCAGTTAGCGGTCGCGCGTCGTTCGAGTTGGTGCAGAAGGCGGGGGCTGCGGGGATTCCCTTGCTGGCGGCGGTTTCGGCTCCGTCGTCGCTCGCGGTTGAGTTGGCCCGTGAGTCGGGGATGACGCTGGCCGGGTTCGTGCGTGGCGAATCGGCGAATGTGTACGCGGGTGCGGAGCGGATCAGTCTGGATGGCCCGACTCCTTAGAGATAGAGCTCGAGAGCATGGTGGTCTGGAAGATCGACGTCCCGAGCGTCGAACTCCAGGACATGGCCGGTTGTCAGGCGGCGGACCAGGGCGGCGGCCTCTAGCGTCGAGTGCACGCCCAGCTTGCTCAGGATGTTGCGCGCATGCGTTCGCACGGTATTCGGGGACAGACACAAACGTTCGGCTATTGCTACTTGAGGCAGGCCCTCGACCATGCACGCCAGAACGTCGCGCTCGCGCCGGGTGAGCGAGGACAGCGGATCGGGTTCGGCGGGCGCGGCTATCGGTGGTACTGGTGGCGAGGCTGTCGCAGCGGCCTGAATACGTGATCGCGCACCGAGCTTCACCAGGACGTTGTTCGCGTGCGTTCTAGCGGTCGATGACGCGATAGCCAGGTCCTTGGCGATCTGGCTTGTTGACTGGCCGTCGGTGATGCGGCGTAGTACTTCGCGCTCACGCATCGTCAGTCGGGTCATTCGGACCGCACCGTCTGAGCGTGGCGTGCCGGGTCGCGGTGGTTCGTAGCCGATTCCGAACGGTTCGCAGTGGTTGAAGCTCATCGTGTCAGCTCCCTTTGATCTGGTGGATTTAGTTCAAAGGTAAGCGGATGCGCTCAAGTGTGCTACCGATTTGGGCAGGTTTACCCGTAGGAGTGAAGAATGTGGTTGTGAAATAGGATAATGTGACGGCGAATTAGGTATTCGGGGTCAATCGGGACCGAACCAAATTGTCAGAGTTCTGTGAAACTTCGCAACAGTCAGAATCACTCGGCCAGGTCTAGCCACTGTTCTTCCAGGCGTTCGCGTTCGGCGGCTAGGTCGCGCAGCTCGGCGTCTAGCTTTCCGACCTCTTCGTAGTTGGTCGCGACCTCGGCCATCCGGTCGTGCAACTCGGTCTCGCGTGCGGAGATCTTGTCCAGGCGACGCTCGATCCGGGTCATTTCCTTTTGCGTGACGCGCTGGTCTCGGGCTGAGGGTGTCGCGAGGTTGGGTTGGTCGGCGGCGATTGCGGCAGCGGTGACGGCGGCGGCTGATGTGGCGTCAGCGCGGCGGGTGGCCAGCATTTCCGCGCGGCGTTGGAGGTACTGGTCGACGCCGCCTGGGAGCATTCTGATTTTGCCGTCACCGAGCAGTGCGGCGATTCGGTCCGTGGTGCGCTCTAGGAAGTAGCGGTCGTGTGAGACCACGATCATTGAGCCGGGCCAGCCGTCCAGAATGTCCTCTAGGGCGGTTAGCGTGTCGATGTCCAGATCGTTCGTGGGCTCGTCCAGCAGGAGGACGTTGGGCTCGTCCATGAGGAGACGCAGCACCTGGAGCCTGCGGCGTTCTCCGCCGGATAGGTCGCCGACTGGCGTCCATTGCTTCTCGCCGGAGAAGCCGAAGCGGTCCAGGAGCTGGGACGCCGTTAGGGTCCTGCCTTTGCCCAGGTCGATCGAGGAGCGGATTTCTTCGACGGCCTCGAGGACGCGCGTGGTCAGCGGGATCTCGGTGATTTCCTGCGCTAGCAGCGCGGGTTTCACCGTTACGCCGGTGACTACCTTGCCGGAGTCTGGGGTGACTGCTCCCGTGAGCAGGCGCAGAAGGCTCGTTTTTCCAGAGCCGTTTACGCCCACTAGGCCTAGGCGTTCGCCGGGGGCTAGTTGCCAGGTGATGTGATTGAAGAGGATGCGGGCGGACGTGGCGGCGGCTTCCGGGGCTGGCGCTGGGGGTGTGGCGGGATCGTCGCGGCCGACGCTGTAGGTGACGTCTTCTAGTTCGTAGACGGTGCGGCCAAGGCGTGCGGCGGCGAAGCCCATCAGCTCGGCCGAGTCGCGGGGCGGGGGCTCGGTGGCGATGAGGGTGTTGGCGGCTTCGATGCGGAACTTGGGCTTCGAGGTTCGGGCCGGGGCGCCGCGGCGCAGCCACGCTAGTTCCTTGCGCAGCAGGTTCTGCTTGCGGTCCCAGTCGGCTGCGGCGACGCGGGAGCGTTCGGCTCGCGCCAGGACGTACGCGGAGTAGCCGCCCTCGTAGGCGTGGACCTGGCCGGTGGCGACCTCCCAGGTGAGTTCGCAGACCTCGTCCAGGAACCAGCGGTCGTGGGTGACGACTAGGAGCGCCGATCGGCGTGCCTTGAGATGAGCGGCTAGCCAGGCGATGGCCTCGACGTCTAGGTGGTTCGTGG
Source organism: uncultured Actinomycetota bacterium (assembly GCA_963714445.1). Taxonomy (GTDB): domain Bacteria; phylum Actinomycetota; class Actinomycetes; order Streptomycetales; family Catenulisporaceae; genus Actinocrinis. The sequence continues at coordinate 5,028 of CAVQPP010000024.1, read as the reverse complement.
GCTCGTCGAGCATGAGGATGCGGTCGGTGGCGTCTGGCTCGAGCAGAGCCCTCGCGAGGGAGATTCGGCGGCGTTCGCCACCGGAGAGTGGGCCTACGACGGTGTCTAGGCCGTCGCGGAAGGCCGGTGCGTTGATACCGCCGAGGAGGCCGGTTAGGACGTCGCGGACGTGTGCTTGGCCAGCCCATTCGTGCTCGGCCATGCCTGCTAGTAGCTGCTGGCGGATGGTGGCGGCCGAGGCTAGTTCGTCGTGTTGTCCGACTACGTTCACGTGCACGGAACTGGTGTGCGTGACCCGGCCCTTGTCGGGTTCCTCGGCCTTGGCGAGCAGACGCAGCAGCGTTGACTTACCGCCGCCGTTGCGTCCGACGACGCCGATGCGGTCGCCTTCCGCGATGCCGAGTGATACGCCGTCAAGCAACGTACGGGTGCCGTACGCCTTGCTCACAGCCTCGATGTTGACCAGGTTTGCCACGCAGCAACCGTACCGGGGCGAGCGGATTAGCCGACTATCTGCAGGTCAGCGTGGGTCGAATGAGTGACGGGATCTGCCATGTCCCGGCTAGTGCCCCGGCACTAGATCCAGGAGGGCAGCCACATGTGGTTGGCCCAATCTGAATATGGGATCGTCTGGCCGGTGTAGATCGGATAGAAGTACGCGAATAGGGCGACGACTCCTACGACGATCGTTCCGGCTGCTGCCGCGCCCCATACGCGTCGGCCGGGCGAGGCGTCCGCGCGGCCGAGGATCGCACCGATCGCCATCGTCGCGCCGAGGACCATGAACGGCAGGAAGGCGATGGCGTAGAAGGAGAAAATGGTGCGCTGGGCGTACCAGAGCCACGGTCCGACGCCGGCGAGGATGCCAGCGAGGATCGCTGCGGCGCGCCAGTCTCGGCGGGCGATCCAGCGCCAGAGCAGGAAGAGGATCGCGGCGGTGGCGAACCACCAGAGCAGTGGGTTGCCCAGCGCAAGGACCTCGGCGGAGCAGGTGCCCATAGAGGGGGTGCAGCCCTGCGAGCCGGTCTTGGGTGACTCGTAGTAGAAGGCCACGGGGCGGCCCATGATGAACCAGGACCACGGGTTCGACTGGTACGGGTGCGGCGACTGGAGGTTCGCATTGAAGCCGTACTGCTGGTGGACGTAGTCCCAGAGCGAGCGGAGCGGATTGGTCCAGGTGGGCCAGAAGTTCGAGGGGTGCGAGTCGGCCCAGAACCGGTTGTAACCGCCGCCGTTGCTGGTGTTGAAGAACCAACCGGCGTACGAGGCGACGAACGTGACCCCGGCGGTGATAGGCAGCGACACGAACGCCCAAGGCACGTCGCGGATGAGTGTGGAGAGCGCGGATCGGCGTACGCCGACCGCGCGGCGTGCGCCTCGGTCCCACATGACGCTCATGATCGCGAAGACGGCTACGAAGAAGACGGCGTTCCACTTGGTGGCGGTGCCCAGGCCGAGCGAGATGCCGGCGATCCAACGCCACGGACGCCAGCCGAGCTTTGGTCCGTGCTCGCCGATTGGTAGCAGCTGCGGGCCTAGTTGCTCGCGCCAGTCGGCGAACTTGGCGCGGGTTTTGTCGCGGTCGACGAGCAGGGCGGCGAAGCTGCCGAGGATGAAGAACATCTGGATGCCGTCGAGCAGCGCGGTGCGGGCCATCACGAAGGCCAGGCCGTCGAAGGCGAACAGGATTCCGGCGATGCAGCCGAGCAGGGTGGAGCGGAACATCCGGCGGGCGACGCGGGCGATGATGTAGATCGCCAGCGTGCCGAGGACTGCCTCCATCAGGCGCCAGCCGACCGGGTTCAGGCCCCAGACGCGCTCACCGGCGCCGATGACCCACTTGCCGAACGGCGGGTGCGCGACGAACTCCTGGCAGGTCGGGGAGCAGTTGAAGCTGGTCGCGCCGTTGTGGCCGGGCGTCCCGGGGCCGACGAGCCTGCCGTTGGCGATCGACGAGTCGGCCCACGTGTGCTCCCAGCCGTAGACCCACAGCGACCGGCCGTCTTTGGCGTAGTAGGTCTCGTCGAAGATCACCGAGTTGGGCCAGACCAGGTTCCAGAACCGCAGCACGCCGCCGATAGCGGCGATGAGGAGGGGCAGGATCCAGCCGGCTCCGCGGAAGAACTCGGGGTAATACGACGGCACGAGCCGTTCACGCAGCGAGGGGCGCGGCTCGGGGCGCGGGTTACCGTTCGGCCGATACCAGACGCGGCCGCGTTCCCAGCCTCTGCGGATCCGGCGGCGCATGGGCACTACGTCGTACAGATCTGCCGCGTCGTCCGCGTCGCCTAGCTCTTCCGACTCCGACGCGTACGTGCCCTCGACCTCGTACTCGTCCTGGTCGTCGGCCTCGGTCGCGACGACGCGCCCGTTACCGTCCGCACCCGGCTCGGCGCCGGATTCCCCGGCTGCCGGGTCGGGCCAGTCGGGCAGTTCGGCCGCGTTGTCGCTCTGCAGGTGGCTGGTCACGCGGGCCATGGTACGGAGTGGCCCCGGTGCTGCGCAGCAGGGGACGATGGGAATTGTGAAACATGACAGTCGATTCTCAGGTAGGCCACGGGTGACGTCGCGGAAAGAGGGGGCGGACGACGGCGCCGAGGATGAGGGTGGGGCTGGCCGGGGGCCGGGGGTCTCAGCTGGCGATGGTGGTGTGTTGGTGTTGGCGGGGACTCCGATTGGTGACCCGAGCGACGCGCCGGCGCGGTTGGCTGCGGAGTTGGCCGGTGCGGACGTGATCGCGGCTGAGGACACTCGGCGGCTGCGGCGGCTCGCGCAGGAGCTTGGGGTGACGCCTGGCGGGCGAATTGTGTCGTACTTCGAGGCGAACGAGAGTGCGCGGACGCCTGAACTGGTAACGCAGCTCGTGGACGGCGCACGATCAGACTATTCGCGATACGGCTGGATAATTTGTTTAACTCTCCGTAAGACATTTTATGCAACTGTTTTTCGCTATCTTGATAAATGATCGCAGTATGATCTGGTGATGCAGTAAAACAGCTGTCGGTAATATTTAGTTCGGCCCCTGGCAACCAGCGTGGTGATTCAAGTCCTTGTGATAAATCACAGATAAGACTTTCGGGCTTTTTTTTGAAGATGATATTCAGGCAATCGACCGTACCAGACCAGAAATCTTCATAATGCGTCACTGTCCAGTGATGGAAGTTTTTAACATCATGAAAACCATGTTGGTTCATGAATTTCGTGATGTTTGCGTTATCTCTGATGTGTTTGTCAGGGAGCCATGCTGGAGCTGTTTCGGGATGATCATGCCAGTCTGGGTCAGTCAATGAATATAAGAAAGAATGGATGTTAAAAGGCTGGGAAGATAACACTTTTTGTGTCAGCGTGGACCATGCCTGTTCTGCTAAATCGCAGCTAGATAAAACAGTATTAATCTGCTCAACAAGATGAGCAGCCTGCTGGTCATCCAGGCCTAAGTCATTCAATTGACCGGCTTTTATCCCTATACGCATAGCCCTTCCTTCCCTAATCATTGGTATATTATAAAACAAAACGCGTAATGTTATACTATGCGAACTCAAAACGGGAGCCTTATATAATGAAAAAAGCCATTATTTTATTTTCTGGCGGACTTGATTGGGCCAGCTTTCTCGCGATTGCTAAAGAACAGGGTTTTGACTGTTACGCGCTCAGTTTCGCCTATGGTCAAAAGCATGATATTGAAGTTGATCTGTCCAGGAAAATTGCCAGCAGTGCAGGCGTTGTCGAACATCGCGTTCTTAAGCTGCCACTAGGGGAATACGGCGGTTCATCTTTAACGGATTCGTCTATTACAGTGCCTGACCATCAAGCGGATGCCAGCGGCATACCTAGTACTTATGTTCCTGCCCGCAACACGATTTTTTTATCATTCGCTCTATCCTGGGGTGAGGTAATAAAGGCGTATGTAATATTCATTGCGGGTGAACTGTGTGGATTATTCCCAATATCCTGATTGCCGTCCCGACTATCTCAATGCGTTTGCCACCATGGCAAATCTGGCGACGAAAGTCGGCCGCGAAAATAACCAGGAGTTCAAGGTTCACGCGCCCTTGTTACATTTGAATAAAGCCGAGATCATACGCGAGGGTTACAGATTAGGCGTAGATTATGGAAAAACAATCTCATGTTATCGCGCTGACAGCGACGGCAAAGCATGCGGGAATTGCGATAGTTGTACCTATCGAAAAAAAGGTTTTACAGATGCGGGATTGATCCAACGCCGTATTTCTAGGATACATCTGCGTTAGCGTGCTGCATAACACAACCTACGACTTAATCAAGATCTTCGGTATATCTGAAATGAGATGATATAATAACTCATCGCTATCGTTTGCATGGAGCAAGGAATTGGATAAAAGCACTCTATTAAAGGAAATCAGTCTTTCAGCGGCCAGAAATGAAATCACAAAACAGGAATTACTGGCTGCTTATGAAAACGGAAAAACGAATGTTTCAGACAATTCCGAAGCTAGTGTTTTCCGTATCGATTTGTCTTCTATCCTTTATTATCTCGGCGGTGCGATTGTTTTTCTCGGTATCAGTATTTTTATAGGGAAAAACTGGCCTGTACTGAATCCGATATCACGTCTTCTGGTAACACTGGTGTGGGTGTGATCGCCTATTTTCTGGCAGTGTTTTTTACCACAACACGACAATTTGAAAGAATAAGCCAGGCATTTTCTATTAAACGCAGCGCTTATCTTACCTGTGGGCATTTATACGCTATTTGATAACGCAGGACTGGATCCTGTCAGTTATCAGAACCAGGCTATTAATGCCTTGGTACTGGCGGCCACTTTTTATTTTTCATATTGGCTGTTTCGCAAAAATGTCTTGCTGCTTTTTGCCATTCTTTTTAGCACCTGGCTATATTTCGATATTGTCGGCTGGTTTTACATGGCCGTGATGAACAGCAAGCCGGAAGATTTTATTACTTATAGTTTACTACTGGTGGGGGATGATTTACATCGCGACCGGTTATCTGGTTTCAAATACACGCGCGCGAGAAAAATGTGACTAAGATTA
>CAVQPP010000023.1:0-21802 GCA_963714445.1 uncultured Actinomycetota bacterium | reverse complement strand
GGGGCATGGGTTGCCTAGCCAGTGGGCTTCGCCCATTCGTGAATCAACAGATGGCAGCGGCTTTCCCCGGCGGCAAGGACTGGATTGATGCTCTCGTTGACCGCGATCCTTCCCGCTATCAGGCCGGACGTCGATACTCGCCGTCTGATCCCAGGTTCCTGTTGCGGCGATTACCGAGCAGTGCGTTCGTTCCGCGATCGTGCTCTCCCGGGTGGAGCAGGGTACGCCACCGAACTCAGAGATGCCGGGAACCGCTGGGCACATGGAGAACCGTTCTCGGCGGATGACACCTTACCGGGCATTAGACACCATGGAGCGGCTGCTCACCGCCGTCGGCGCAAGCGAGCAGGCCAGCGAGGTCCGTGCGCTGCGGCTGGAGATCGAGCTGACCGCGGACCGGGGCAACGGTTCTCCGCCCGGCCATGTAGCAGCGCGACCCGAACGGCAGGTGCCCGTGATCTCAGCGGTAGGACAGGGTTCTGAGCTCCCGTGACGCATGCCGATGTGCTGCGGGCGATCGAGGAGTACGACAGGCTCGGCCAGGATCCCTTCCTCGCTGAGTACAATGGCTTCGGTCGGGCCACCGCCTATCTACTGATCTACCAGGGACAGAGCTACGATTCCAAGGCCATCTTGGGTGTGGCCTACAAGTTCGCGACTGGGGTCCGGATCGGGCCACACGAGTTCAGCGGTGGTGTGTACGGTGCGGCCGGGGTGCTCCGCAGGCTCGGCTTCGAAATCCGCAATACGCGGGACTCCGCCTAAAATCAGGCGGGAACGGGAGATGACCGGCGCAGAGGGTAGCGGCGCGGGCCGTCCCCGCACCCTTACCGACTGAGAGCGCGGGACGAAATCCAGCCGCGCCGTTGGACGGGATCGACCCGGAGCGGTCGCTACTAGTGCTGACGTGCTCGGCCCGCAAACAGCTTGGCGGCGCTCCTCCTAGCCGTGCAGATGTCATCGGCTGGCCGCAAGAGTTGAGGGATGCCCGGACCCGCGTACTGGCCACCGCTCACGCCGACACCGCGCGCGTGCTTCCCGCTTGGCGCCGCTACACCGGGACCTTTTACCAGCACGCCCAGCCCGCCCTGGCCGACGCCGTCGCCAGAGGTCACGTCGTAATCATCAGCGGCGGGTACGGGATCGTTCGCGCCGACGAGCCGATCAGCTGGTACGACCAGGTCCTCCGGCTCGCCGAGTGGCCGCCCGGGCTACTTGAGTCAGCTCTCATCAGCGAAGCCCAGCGCTGCGGCACACGGACCGTCGTGGCGTTCGCGGCCGCCAGTACCGACTACGCCAGGCTGCTCCGTCGGACGCCCTGGCAGCGAGACAGGCGTTGACGCCAGGCTGGTCAGCATCGCCGGCGTCACGGCGGGTGCCATGATCGAAGTGCCGCGTCAGCTCGGGCAGGCGTTCTGTGCGTTCTGGAACCACCAGTCTGCTAGCTACCCGCCGAACATCGCCGTGCAAGACCTGCGGTGACTTCACTTAATGCGCCTGGGCTGCCCGCGCCAGCCTGCGCCGCTCAGATCCCTAACGGCGACCCGGCGGGCCAGGTAGCGGCCCCGGTCCAGCGGGCCTAACACCGGGAGTCGGGTAACAGGAGGCCACTCCTGGCGGGCTGTTCGTCAAGCGCGGCGGCCAGCCGGGCGAGGGTCCGACCGCGGCAGCACGTCCTGGGCCGCCGTTCGAGCCGGGCCACGGTGGCCTTGCTGATTCCGGCCAGTCGGCCCAGTTCTGCCTGTGATAAGCCACGCTCGCACCGCAACTCCCGCAGCCGCGTCCCATCCAGCATCACTGTCCACGACCGAGCCGGACGCTCTTCTCTGGTGGTGGCCCTCACCGGCATGTTCCTTCCGGTCACGCGGCACGTATGTGGTCGGGCGGTGCCTGGCAGGCGGGTAGCGGCTTACGGCCGATCCCGGCGTAGAACAGGGCTGGCCGCGGCCGGTGGTCCAGCGGCGGCGGCCGCCAAGCCGACGCCTCCACCAGACCAGGCTCGACCAAGTCCAAGCCGGTGAAGAACCGGGCGATCTCCTCCCGGCTCCGAGCTACCCCGGGCGCCGAGGCGCCCTCGTACACCTTGGCCGCCGCACGGACGGACTCGGCCGGGATCTCGTCCCTGGTCACATGCGAGATAACGACATAGCTGCCTGGTGCCAGCTTCCGCTTGATCCGCTCCACGAGCGCCCAGGGGTCATCACCGTTGGAGAGAAAGTGCAGCACCGCTACCAGCAACACGGCCAAGGGCTGGCTGGTGTCGAGCAGTGGGCGCCCCAACGGCAGCGAGAACAAGAAGTCAGGGTCACGCAGGTCGGCCTGACAGGCGGCGACTGTCAGGTTATTGGCCAGTAGCGCGTTGGCATGCACCACGACCATGGGGTCGTTGTCGCAGTACACCACCCGCGCCCGCGGATCAGTGGCCTGCGCGATCTCATGCACGTTCTCCTGGGTTGGCAGACCGGTGCCGATATCGAGGAACTGCCGGATCCCCGCCTCTTCGGCCAAAAACCGGACCGCCCGGCCCAGGAACGCCCGGTTCGCCCGCGCTGCCTTCGCCGCCCCTGGCACCGCCGCCAGGAGTCGCTTCCCTGCCTCCCGGTCGGCAGCGAAGTTGTCCTTCCCACCCAGCAGCCAGTCGTAGATCCGCGCCACGTTGGGCAGAGTGACGTCTAAACCCTGCGGCGGCACCAGCGGGCCCGCCCAGGACGCCCGTCCGGTCACTGGACACTTCCCGCGGCCACCGCATCACCGGCCAGGATCCATGAAATCAGCCGTACGATCCCGGCCGCCCGGTCGCTATTGGCGGCCGGCGCCCACCGCTCCCACACCATGAACCCGTCGTAGCCAATGCTCACCAACCCCCGGTCGGGATGCGCGGGGCTTGAAACGGAGATCTCCGCGAGGATCCCTTGCCGCTGTGGCTGCCGTACCTCCAGCCCGCGGGCACTCAGCTCGGCGGTAATTGCCGCTAGGAACTCCGATGCGGTCTGCGACGCGGCCAAGGCCTCCCCTTGACGTAACGACCCGGGCATCGTCGGTGGTGTCCACCCGCACGCCACCAGATACGACCCCTTGCGAGGGGTCCTCTCGCCAGGCCTGACCGGCCCCGGACCGTCGGCACTTGCTGGCTTCGGCAACTCTCGCCACCTCCTTGCTCGCTGATCGAGTCCACGCACGGCGCCTCCGCGCACGCACCCACGTCCCACACAATAGCTTACTCGTATCGACTCGTATCGACTCGTAGGACATTGTGGCTGGTCAGCTAGCCTCGTGTAGTGACCAAGATCGACCCGACCGGCCCGGTACCTCCCTACCGGCAGATCGCGGAAATCCTCCGGTCACGCATCGAATCCGGCGAATACCCGAAGGGCACGCGCATCCCAACCGAGTCGGAGATCGTCGAGACCTGGGAAGTAGCCCGCACCACCGCCCGCCGCGCCATCGCGCTCCTCCGTGACCAGGACCTGATCGAGACCGTCCCGCAGCGCGGCTCCTACGTCCGCTAGGGATCGCGGTCCGCGCCAGCCCAGGGCTTACCTTGCTTGTTGACTCTGGCACTCCGCACGTTGCACTCGTGACTACGACCCCGATAGGGGTAGAACGTGCGCGGAAGCGTCCAATGCCCTCGCGACCGGCAAGTAGGTGCCCGCAGCAGCTACAGCTGCGTCGGTAATCAGCGTTCGAAGCGGGAGGGCTCGGCGAGCACGGAGGCAGCGTGGTCTAGGTCGGCGAGCCGAGTGGCCAGGGTCGCGACCGCAAGGCGCCTCGGTAGTGCGGCGGAGAACTTCAGCCCGGAGAGGGCCTTGTCGTCAATCTCGGGCAGGCAGAGCTGGTCCCGCAGTTCGGCGACCGCGGCGGACCACGCCTGTGGTCGCAGATCGCCACGGAGGCGGATGCTGATGTCGGCGCCGCCCTGCTTCTCGTCCGCCAGGCCACCAAGCGTCGCTCGCAGCGTCGCGTTTGCCCGGTAACCAGCCCAGGTCCACCAGCGGAGGTCCTCGCCAGACCGGCTGATCACCGTCCCACCCGGATGGGCCCAGCCGACCCCCTCCTCCCGGACGTCGGCGAGGGCAGACACCGCGCGACGGGTCAATGCCGCGGGAACGGCCTCGCCGAGCAGCACATCCCGCATGGCGCGAGTCATCTCGTAGGACAACCCGCCGATGCTCTCCGTGAGCCACCGGGCTCGTCCCCCGCTCTCGGCGGGCTCGACGAAGCAGCGGCGCCGCTTCCAGTCGATCCAGATAACACGCCAGCTCTGCCCGGCCAGAAGCAACAGGCGTGGCCCCTCGATTCGGTCAGTCAGCAGAACCGGATCGGTGCGCCCAATCTCGGCCCTGCCATGCAGCACAGTGAACTCCGGCGGTGCCGTGAACACCGCTGTCAGGTCCATGAAGTTACGCCACCCGAACCGCCGCTCTGCCTCCGGCCCGATGAACAGCATGCCGTTGTCGCTGTCGAGGTAGCCTTGCTCGACCAGGTACGCGGCGATGGGACGGGCCGAAACACCCAGTTCGGCGATTGGCTGCAACTGGGGCCATAGATGCTCACCGACCCTATGCTCCTGCAGGCACAAGGCTAGAAGCTGCTGCGCGACGATGTGCCGCGGCGCCGGCGGTGCAACCACATGCTCAACAAATCCCCGGTTCCACAGCAGGACTAGGCCCGCCGCCTCCAGCAAGGCACCCTTGCCCAGAGCCAGGAACAGGCAGTTGCGCCCCGAGCCCAGGCGCCGCCGGTCCGGCCAAGCCGCTGGAGAAACGACGCGACGGACCGCGGGGCATTGACCTGGATGACGTGATCAAGGTCTCCGACGTCCACGCCGAGTTCCAGCGTCGAAGTCGCCACGATGACGCAGTCCCGGCCTTCGGCAAATGCCTGTTCAGCGCGCCGCCGCTCATCCAGGGAGAGTGACGCATGGGAGAGAAATACCGTGACGCCGCTGGCGCGCAGCGCTGCGCCGAGATGCTCGACGAGGCGCTTGGAATCGCAGAAGACCAGCCGCTTGTGCCCCGATGCAGCGCCGCGATGACCTTAGCGGCATTCTCAGGTGAGCCGACATAGTCGATCGTGAGATCGGGCGGAGCCACCGCAGCGCCGCTAGCTCCAAGCTCCGGTGCTACCACTCGCGCGGGTCTCTCGCCTGCGCTGGATCCCTGCAACCAGGTCAGCAGGTTCGCTGGATTACCGACGGTCGCCGACAACCCGATCCGCTGCACCGGCTGCCCGACGATCTGGGTAAGCCGCTCAAGCACTGCCAGTAGGTGCCAGCCACGGTCGTCCGCGCCGAACGCGTGCACCTCGTCGGCGATGACCGCGCGCAGGCCAGCAAAGAACCCCCGGTGATCCACCTTCGCGCTCACGAGCATCGACTCAAGTGACTCCGGTGTGGTGAGCAGCAGGTCAGGAGGATCGCGCATGATGGCTTTCCGTTGGGACTGCGAGGTGTCGCCGTGCCACAGCGCAACCCGTCGTCCTGTCCAACCCGCATATGTCTCCAGCCGGGGCAGCAGGTTGTTGAGCAGTGCCTTCAGCGGACACACATACAGCGTCGATAGGCCTGTCCATCCCTCTGCGGCCATCCGCGACAGCAACGGGAACACGGCAGCCTCAGTCTTGCCGCCCGCGGTCGGCGCTAGCAGCAGCGTGTCCACACCAGCCGTGATCGGCCCCATCGCCGCTACCTGCAACGGTCGCATGCTGGCCCAGCCCAGCGTGCTGACCATGTGATGCGCAAGCGAGGGGTGCAGCCGGGACACCTCATTCACAAGTCGAGCTCCACATCGTCGGCGGTCTTGGCGCCTTCAGACGAGACACCGCCCGACGACACCCGCAGCGCCGCCGCGTTCTGCTCCACGTCGGTGAGTTCGCTGCCAGCCAGGGTCAGCCGATAATGCATACGCGGGTCGAAGTCGCCGAACTCCTGCACCCGATCGAGCACGTCGGCGACGAGCTTGCGGAGGAACACCCGTGGTGCGACTCCCGCCTGGCCGCCAAGCTCACCTGCAACAGCCCGCGCTAGCTTGGCCACGTAGGCATCGTCCACCTGGGCCGTGATCCGCTCGCCGCTGGCGGAATTAGCCGCGTACAGGTCACGGACCACGCAGCCGAGCTTGGCCAGTTTGGGCAGGTCGAAGCCGGGCAGCCGAAGCTGTACTGCGCGCGGCGAGTCGAACCTGGCGTCGGTGGCGAAATCGGTAGCCAGCCGCTGTGTGAGCGGGGTGAGCCGTGTTGCGCCCTGCCGCCCGTCGTAGAACGCGGGCGTCCCGGTAATCACGAGGTACAGACCAGGGAAACGGCCCGCATCGACGTCATCGATGAGCTGGCGGAGCGCGTTCAGCGCTTTGTCCCGGACATCCGAACGGACCCGCTGCAACGTCTCGATCTCGTCCAGCACCACCAGCAGCCCTGGGTGCCCGCAGTCCCGGAGTACGGTGAGCAACCCCTGTAGGAATCCGAGCGCAGCGAAATGATCTAGATCGCCCTTGATACCGGCGGTCCGGCGGGCCGACGCCGCGACGTTGGGCTGTCCGCCCAGCCAGGCGAGCAGCGCGCCAGCGGTCGCCTCGTCCCCGGTGAACCTGGCCTTGCGGTAGCCACGCAGCACAGCGGCGAACGCCGGGGTGGTCCGGGCGACCTCGGCCAGGCGCCGCTCCATGAGGTCGTCCACGCGCACGGCCAGGGCGTCGGCGTCGCCTACTGCCACACCGCCTTCGGCCAGAACGTCCTCCTCCAGCGTGAAGAACCACGCCTCGATGACCTCACGCAATGCGCTCGGCTGTTGGGATGCCGTGGAGAGCTGCTCGACGAGTCGGCGGTAGACGGTTTCCAGCTTATGCAGCGGGGTCTCTGTCTCGGAGATCTGGATCTCAGCGGCAGCCATGCCACACCGCTTGGCCCGTTCGGCGAGCCAGCGGGCGAAGAACGTCTTGCCCGAGCCGTACTCGCCGCGAACAGCCTTGAATGCCGCGCGGCCCGCCGCCACCGCGGCCAATTCCTCGTCGATAGCCCCCTCGAACCGTTCCATCCCGACTGCGAACAGATCGAGCCCAGCGCGGGGCACGGTGCCGCGGCGCAGTGCGTCGATTACCTCTTGCCTCCGCGCGGCGCTGACCGCATTCGGCCTGCTCACCGCATCTACCCTCCGCCAAGGAACTGCTGGCGAAGCAGTTCGATATTGAGCTCGATCGTGCGGCCGCCGTCGGCCTCGCCGATTACCCGGTAGCCGTTGACGTTGAGCAGCCTTGCGACCTGGGCGACGTACCCGTTCATACGGAAGACGGGCTCACCGGCCAGCTCTGCAGCGATTGCCACGGGCACCTTTCCACCGGCTGCTGCGATGCCGTCGATCAGCGCGGCGACCTGCTCGTCTGCGGGCGCGCGTCGGGCAAACTGGCGCTGCATCTCCAGCATCTGCGAGGCGGCGACCTGGGCACCGAGTGATTCGGCGGCCTCGACGATCGCTGTAGAGCCGACCTCACCGACCTCGAAAAGCGCGTCTTCCTGCACTGGCGGCTGAGATGTTGGCTTTGGCGAACCTGCCGCACGTTTCCGCGTTGGGCGCCCGGACTCGCGGGCGCGCGCGGCAAGGCCTGCGTCGCCGGGGTTCGCTAGTGGGGAGTCCCACCACGGTGGTGCATGCCCGGGGGCGTCGAGGATCGCCCAGCCTTTGGGGACAAGCGAAACCGAGGGCACGAACACCAGCAGAGGCAACACCATTTCCGCGGCAGATGCACCGCCGTGATAACCGGCCTTGCGCGGCGTGTAGTGGATCCGCTCATCCCACGCCGCGACGATCTCGCCGCCACCCGCGAATACACGGGGGCCGCGGATCGTCACCTCGCCGTCGCCTGCCGCACCGGTGCGGAACCGAGCCGAGTCGGCATGCTCGGCACGGATTGGCGCGCCGCTGTCGAGTACGTGTCCGTGATCGGCGGTGAGGATAACGGGCCGCCCAGCCCGCCACGCTTCATCCAGCAGGGCTCTCAGGTATGCGATGCCGTCCAGATGCCAACAGGGGGCGCCGCCCTCCCGGCCGCGGTCCAGCGCGTCGTCGATGGTGTTGAGCACAACTCCGACAACTGCCGGTATGTCACGGATCGCTTCGCGGACGACTGGATTGATCCGCGTCCCCACCTCGCCGCGGAGGTCGGCTTTATGGAACAGGTGTGCCCGGCGCCCGCGCCAGAACGCCACGAACCCAGCCTTTTCTTCGGCTTGCCCACCAGTGCGCAGCGCGCCGGATAGCAAGCTCGTACGAGAGGTCGAGGTAATCGACGGCACCACGGCAATCCCTGGCTCACGCCCGTCGCTGGTGCGCCCGGCCTCTAGCCAGGGCCAGTCGGCGGCGATCTCCTCAGCAAGTTCGCAGGCGACCGCGGTGCTCATCGCGTCGAGGACGATTAGCAGCGGCGCCTGCCGCTCGGCAACCGGCCGTGCAATCCTCGCCAGGATGTTCTCGGCCAGCAGTAGGTCTCGGGTGACGCCAGACGCCTCGGTCCAGGAGGCTAGCCGTTGCGCGAACAGCCGGTCGAGCTCCGTGCGGCATTCCCGTATGGCCTGGCTCAACGTTGCATAGACAGCCGCCAGGCGCGGCACGCGAGCGGGGTCGGCGTTCGAGACTACTGCGAGTGCCCGGTCGATCCAGGCCCAGGAGCGCAGTGCGAGCGTAGCGGCCTCGGCGAGCGTGCCGAGCGTGGTCGGCGGGTCGTTCGCCACTGCGAGCCACCGCGCAAGCCGAACGGCGGCTGCGGCGGCTTGGACTTCCTCCGCGTGCGGCCCAGCCCTGCGATGTTCGCAAAGGCGGTTCAGCGCCCTTTCGGATGGACCGAGATCGACTGGTAGCGGCGCAGGAAGGATGCGTTCCAGTTCGTCGGCCAGCACAGCGAGCCGGGCGTCGAAGCCCGCATCGAGTACATTGCTCGCCCCAGCCAAATCGGCCGCGCCTAGACCAGCCAAGATCTGTTCGGCTCGGTCGCACATTGGGTCGGCCCAGTCCGCGTGTCCGACGTCGTTCCACCTGGCGACCAAGGATTCCGCGGCCACAGCGAAACGCCCAAGGTCGCCGGTGTCCGGCGCATGTCCGCCGAAGAACCGTTCCTCTGCGCGAACACGCGCCAGCGCCGCCGAATCGCTGGCAGCACCAGTGGCGCCTTTTCCAGATGCGGTGTTACCGGACCCGCAATAGAGCTCTGCGGCGGCGAGCCCGAATGGGATGGCATCGGTGATTTCAGTGTGGCCGAGCATCCCGAAGACAACCCGGGCTACGGGCCCAACCGACTGCGAGAGCCAGGCCGCAAGCCCGGCACGCTCCTCGGCGCGTAGCCCAACAAATCGGGCGACCCCGGCCTCGTCACGAGTCCATTCGAGCAGTGCGGCGGCATCCAGCGCTTCGTCTTCGGCCCCAGGGACGCCGGTACGGGTGTCCGCAGTGCCGAGACGTGCTACGGCGAGCCGGGTCAGAGCGGTGTCCAGGCCGAGGACCGGACCGCGGAGCCGCCATCCTCCTGCTGGCTGCGCTTCGAGTAGGGCCTCGGCGAGCCACTGGTGCTGCGTAGCCGTGAGCCGGGGGTCGAGCTTGCTGGCCCCGAACGCCTCTCGCACCAGGTCCCAGCGATTAACAGGCCGCACCTCCTGGCCGATCGACTGGGCGAGTACGCTGTCGCCGAGTTCATCGGCTTCGCACGGGGTCAGCACGACGACGTAGTTGTCATTTTCCCGCGGAGCGCTCACTACTTCGAGTACCGCGAGCACCGTCGGGCATGCCCTCACGGCCACCACGGCCTCGCCGACGCGCAGTTGCGGCTCGCCGTGCCACTCTGCGGCGGCTCGCAGCAGCAGGACCCGTGCCGTGTCCGCGGCTGGGCCGTGCCGCTCGCGCCTCCGGGCCGCGACCCGGAGCGCGCGCCGTAGCTCACCTTCCACCACGGCTCTGTTGGCCAGCGGGGCAGTCGGGCGGGTGGCGGAGCTTGCTGGTTTGTTGCGCACCAGCTCACTCCTCAACCGGGACGATGCGCCAGGTGATCTCGAACTCCGCACCCTGGTTGGCATCCGCGGCGTCGCAGATCTCCTCGACTATGGAGGGCACTTCTGATGCCGAGACCCGCCGGACTTCACCTCTCTCGCGGAGGCCTCGGCGCAAGGCCGCGAATGGGAGATGGTCGCTGCCCTCATCCTCGGTTTCGTGTCTCTCGGGCTGCCGGTTCTTGCCGATGATCAGATCGATAGCCGCCTGTTCGGCTTGGCCAAGCGGCTTCGCAAGTCCGACCTCATGCTCGTCGTGGCGGGCGGCGCCGCGCAGTTCGTCCAGCATCGTCCGGGCGGCCTCCGCATCCGCACCGCTATCGGCGAGTCCGGGAAGCTGGTCGAGGATCTGCCATCGCACACCGCCAAGCGCGGCAGCGAGCTGACGAGCCCCATCCAGGCTGGCCCGATAGATCGCTGCTTCGCGGGTCAGGCGCGCAACGGCGAGCACGCGCAGCAGGGCAGTAGCGTCACTCGTGCCGATGAGCTGGTTCAGCAGTTCTGCGGCGGTCCGGGCGGTAACCAGGCGTGGGGTGCCGTCGTCGAGGCCGAGCGTGTCACAATGCTGCGTCAGCTTGTCCGCCAGCGTCTCCGCCGCGGGCAGCAGGTCTCCGGCACGGCGGCGCACCTCGGCGGCGACAGCATGCACAGCCCTTGCGCTGCGGACGGGCTGGCGGGACACGCCGAAGAAACTCGCTGCACGGTCCGACGCGAGCTCGAACTCTTCGGCCGTGGGCAGTTCCTGGCTGCGCAGCGACAGGTCCGCAGTAATCTTGCCAAGTTCCGGTGGGGTGATCTGCTGGCCATCCCGCGTCCAGGCACGGTCGGCCTGGATTGCGTAGCAGGCGGTAATCAGATCCTGGACCTGCTCGGGGAGACCGGGCTGTTCGTCGGTGATCCAGCGGCGGATCGAACGCACTCCGACCTCGGTACGTCCTGCCGCGTTGCGATCGAAGAGCTGTTTCCACTCGTCGCCAAGCACGAACGCTGCCTCGTGCATTACCCCGAGCTTGAGCGGGTTGGCGATTCGCTTGAGCACGGGGATGTCCGCGCGCGGCGGCTCGTAGCGGCCAACCCTGTCCTGTGCCGCTTTCTCGACCGCGCCCAGCACTGTAACGAGTTCTGTCCTCCGCACTGCTTGTCAACGGCCATGGGGGTCAAAGTCCGGATGCCGAGGATATCGGTGGTCGAGAAGCTGGAAGCAGAGCCGCTGGAGCGCGTCGGCGAGGCCCAGCCCAACCTGCGGCCGCGTGTCCAAAGCGGAATCGAGAGCAAGAATGTGCTCTTCGACCCTGGCCCCCAGGTCGGTGTCATCCGGACTGGCCACGCCGTAAGCGCGTTTCACCGTCTCCTGCAGCCGGGCCGTGAGTGCGCCTTGCCTACTCCGCAATTGCGTGCGCGCATGGTGGCGATCGTCCGTGGTGAGGTCCCGGGTTAGGTCATCGAGTCGGTCGCGCTCCAGAACGTACGAGATCACGATTAGGTCGCTGAGGTCGGCGAGCCGCTCGGCGGACAGGAAGTGCGGCAGCCAGACCAGCGTCGCCGGCCGGTCCAGTTCGGCCTGCAGTTCGCGAACCCGGCTGCTGTCCTCGGCCGGGCTGTGGTTACCCTCGTCGAACGGGTAGTCGATGATCACCCGGAGCGAGCCTTCGTCCGCGGGACTGAACTCCTGCGCCGACAGCCGCTCGCGGTCGCGCACGTTGCCGAAGATCATTTCAACCCTGCGTTGGGTTCCGCGCCACACCACCTCGTGCGTGGTGATCATCTCGCCACGGTCGGCCACACCGAACTCGCCCCAGAGCAGATCCCTGACGGCGCGGTGCCGGGCGGCCTCGTTGTCCGCTTGCCGCGCCTGGGCCAGGATCGAGGTGGTGTCGACCCCGATAAGGGCGATCTCTACCCTCGGATCCTCAGCCCCGGATACCCTGATTTCACCGAACTCCCTGCTCAGGTCGCGCAGCGTCTTCGTGACCGCGGCGCGTTCTTGACCGGGCAACATGGTCACGATCGAACCGTGATTGAGAGCCGCCAGTCGGCTCGCGGTCAGCACGCGCAGGGCGGGCACGTTCGGCACCAGCGCGGCGAGCAGCAGGGTTTTCACGACAAGGTCGTCGGCGCGCAGCGCGTGTCGAGGCCCTAGGGCGGCAACCTGCTCCTCGGTGACCCGGTGCCGGGCGAGAAGGTAAGGCCGGAGCCTGGTCGCGTAGAACCTTTTGGCCTGCTCGAACTCGTCCCGCAGCTTGTCGGTGAATGGCCGGTCGGCGCCGCTGGTGAGTACGTCGAAGATTGCGCCGAGCGGCATCAACTGGCCGACCGGCAGGATGTCGCGATAGTCCACGAGAAGTTGCTGCATCAGCTTGAGCGCGGTCCGCTGGCGTTGCAGCGCGCCGGAGATATCCACCATGGCGTGCAGGAACGCGGGGCTGAACGGGTAGGTCGCGCGGAATGCTGTCCGGTCGGCTGGGCCGCCCTGCGCGTCGAGCAGCGTCTCCCAAACCTCGACTACGAGCGTCGGCGGCCTGGGCGAACGCGGAGTCGAGCGCAGCCCGCGCCGCCTCGTCTCGAGGACGCAGCAGCCGCTCGTGCACGATGGCCGGCAAGTTACGGTCGTCGAGCTTGATAATGTCGAACCGGCCGTCCCAGTACTTCAGCGTGTCGAACAGGCTGGTGGCGACCGCCCCGGCAACATCGCGACCGACTAGGTCGCGCAGGTCCCGCTGGCGGGGCACGAAGCTGATGATCGGCGCGGGCCGCTCATGCTCAGCGGACTCGATGAGCTTGGAAACCTTCTGCGCCTCCCGGCTGACCAGGGTCTGGTCACCAATGTAGCCGGCCAGCCAGAGCACAAGCTCGTCCAGCAGCAGCACCACCGCGTCATAGCCGAACACCTCTTTGGCGTGCTGGCTGATCACCGATAGGCCCTCATCCAGCGAGATGTAGGACTCTGTTTCAGCCCGTACCGCGCGAGCGTACCGACGGAACGGGCCGGCCAGAAGATCGCCGACGAGGCGCCGGCGCTCTTCGTCGCCGGGCGGCGCGGCGAAGGCCTCCTCCAGCGAAGCCGCGTCCCAACCGGGCTCTCCCCACTCCTCGTCACCGGCCGGAAGCCCGGCAATGAATGCGGCGTCACCCAGTTCAGCACGCCGGTCGCGAGCATCAGCGAGAAGCTGATCGTCCACGTATACGTCGGGGAGCGCGGCGCCTGGGTGGTGCGCGCGGACATGAGCGACATAGCCGCCAAGGATCGCCGATTCCAGCGAGGTTGCCTCGATCAGGTGGTATGGAACGAGTAGGAACTTCCGGCCGCGCATCCATGAGTCTTGTCTGCCGACGATGTCGGCTAGGCCCTTCTTCCCCCGGGCGTTGGGGTCGCCACGTAGTACCGCGTGTAGCACAGCCATAAAGTGGCTCTTACCGGAGCCGAACGAGCCGTCCAGGTACGCCGCACGGGAGCTGCCGGTCTGCACCGCGGTCTTGATGACGCCGAGAGCTTCGTCGAAGCACTCGGCAAGTTGCTTGGTCACCACGTAGTCGGTGATTGTGGACTTGTCCTCGACACTCTTGGACAGGGTGAGGACGAAATCCCCGGCGTGTACCCGGTCTGGGATGACGATCAGGTCACGCAGCAACGTCGGTGCCGCGCCTTGGCCGGGGAGTGCTTTCTCTGCGCTCACGTCGTCGTCTCACCCCCTTCGGGCTCATCAGGCCCATCTGATTTGCCGGTTTCCTCGCCCATGTTGACTACCTCGTCCCGTGGCGCGGGCCGCACGGCGCGCCGCCGGCCGCGGCCGCTCGGCGGTGGCTTCCAGCCGCGGAGGTCGTCGTCGCTGAAACCGTAAGTGAGCTTCTGGTCGTCCAGGTAAGTGTCGTACGCCTGGGCAGGGCTGGTTCCAAACTCCGGGTCTACCTCACTATGCCACTGCCGTACCCACGGCATGACCTCGGCCAGCGCGGCGATCACGGGCTCAAGCCGCAGACCGTCCCAGCCGTCCTTACTGGCCCGATCGTCGATCAGCGTCATCAGCGAATGCGCCTGCTCGCGATGGTCCCACCCGGCCCAGCCCAGTAGCAGGGAATTGTCACCATCCGGGCTGGCCCTCGGGTAGGACACGAAACGTTCCTTGTGCACGTCCAGCTTGCCCCGGTTCATCCAGTAGGAGGTACGAAGAAAGTCCCCACTTCCGTATTTGGGCGGAACCGGGATGTCCAATTCGTCACTCTCGCTGTCCTCTTGACGCTGGAGGTCCCAGACCTGCTCCCACCGCCGCCACTTACGTAGCCCGGATTCTTTGTACCGAAGCTGCGCTAGGCAGGGCACGTGCTCATCGGCCGTGATTTCAGTGAGCACCTCAGCGAGGTCAGTAGTCGGTCCAGCCAGCATGCGGGCCACGGATACCACGTCTGAATCTCCGCGAAGCCTGTCGGCGAGCCGGTTCACCGTCATGGGCCGAGGATGCATCCGTCCCTGCTCATCCGGTACGTACCAGAGCGCCCGTTCCTCGCACTTGTCGAGGAGCCAGGCCCGCAGGGCCGCGCGCTCTTTCCCCTCCCAGAGTTCGCGCTGCCAGCGACGCTTGCATTCCGGCCGCTCGATCAGAGCGAGGTCGCGGCGATCCTTGATCATCTCGATCCGTCGCGCCACTACCCTTCGGTACGGCTCCGGCCAGTCCTGCGGAATCTCTTCGACCGGGATGGAATCGTGCCGGATAAACCACTGCGTTTCGGCCTCACCTGTCACCATCCGTTGCGCCAGCAATATCTCGAATGCTCGCTCCCCAAACTGCAACTCTGGAATGCTTGCAGCATCGATGGTCAGTTCGGCCACCTCGGCATCGGTCAGCAGCCCCAAATGCCAGTAAACGCTCCAGTCCAATTCTTCCTGCAGGGCAATCATTCGTCCGCGGATGCGTGCGCGCTCGACTCGCGCCGCGTCCATCTCTTTCTTCGCGGGTACCCCGTCCGCGCACAGCGCTGCAGGCTCTGCAGCGCTCAGCTCGTGCGCCAACCCATCCACTTCCCGCGCCAACGTGGCCGACAAGCGAGCCGGAACCGGAAATTCTCGCACATTTGACGAATTGAAGTTATAGCGTTCCATCCACTGCTCGGGCTGAATTCCCCTTCCTATTCCGCTCCCGCCTTTAGAGCCGCAGCGCTGTCGTAGCCAGAAGCAGGCAGATGAGCTATTGAGCACGCCGAGTAGTGCGAAATGGTCGTCCTCGGTTGCCGACTTCCACAGCTTGATAACTGGCGCCGACTGCCTGAAGGCCTTGCCGCCTCGGTCCAGCACGAAATGATTGTGTGTCGCAACTTCGGCAAATACGATTGCCCAGGGGTGTGTATTCAAATCTTTAGGAAGCTGATGCCATTCATACCACGGTCGGCCGACGTTAAGATAGCTGCCGCCGCTAAAGGTGGCCCTGTTGCCAAGTTCTGTGCGCAAATCCCACAGCCATGCTGGTGGGCGGACGCTTATTGTTCTTAGGTTAAAATCCTCATCGTATGGAAAGAATACAGAATTTAGGGAATAATCTTGCCAATCGCGTACGTCTTCTCCAATCACTATGTCACGAAGCCAACTCGGATCCGCGCCCTGTCTACACCAAGCGGCTCTGGGTGCGATCAGTCCCTCATCGGCGTGTGTCATTCCGAAGAATCCGATTCTAGCTACAATGCTGCCAAGGGGGCTCCTGCCAGCCGCCTCAATGGCCATTTGTAGCTGTCCCGCGTT
Organism: uncultured Actinomycetota bacterium; assembly: GCA_963714445.1. Classification (GTDB taxonomy): domain Bacteria; phylum Actinomycetota; class Actinomycetes; order Streptomycetales; family Catenulisporaceae; genus Actinocrinis. Next base: position 6,048 of record CAVQPP010000023.1, on the reverse strand, counting down.
GCCCCCGGCCAGACTCCACGGATGGGAGGCGAGCCGATTGCGTGGGACATCGGCTACGCTGATCCACTCGCTTTCGCTTCCGGGGTCGTCAATCTGTACGATGATCGCAGACCATACCAGGCCCTTCGCCGGAACCAATGGCTGGCTGGGCTCGCCTCGCACGCTCATGATGACGCGGACGGTCGATTCCTGGCGTGCCCATCGACGACGGCCGATCAATATCACGGTCGGGGTGCCGTGGCTGGGGATGTAGGCTCCCGAAGCGTCAACAACGTGCGTCAGGTCGATGGTAGGGAAGAACTCCTCTATCAGCTTCTTGCCAAATTCACGCGTCATGAAAGAGTTCGCGGTAATCTGGCCGACATAGCCTGCGCCTCGCCCGTCTTGACCGCCACGGATCGCAAGTTTAAAGAACCGTTCCGCGAAGGGGACCGAGAGCGCGTACTCCCGGTAGCAGCTGGGGTATGCGAGTCGGTAGTTCTCGCTCTCCTGCCTATCCTTTACCGTAATGTACGGTGGATTGCCGATGACGACGTGATAGCTGCCAACCTTGAGAATGTCTACCGAGTTCTCGTACTCGTGGATGTCTTCGGTGACATAAGCATAGGTTTCGTGCTCGCCGGACAGGCCAAGTTCGAGCTCCGCCTGGATGCCCGGTCCGCCGGACCCGTGTAGTAGCGAATCGCCTATCGCAACGTTGATGGCGAACTCGGGGGCAGCGGCTAGGCGTGTAACGTCAGCCGCGCGCATGGCACCCACTAGGAGACGGAACCGGGCGATGTCGGCGGCGAACGGGTTCTTGTCCACGCCGTGTACCGAGCCGAGAGCCCGGCCAATCAGTTCCCAGCGGTCCACACCGGGTGCCTTTGATTCCCACTTGGCCAGCAAGCGGTGGAAGCTGCCAAGCAAGAAATGCCCAGAACCGCAGGTTGGATCGATCGCGCGCAACTCGTCAAGCCCGAACTCATCAACCGCCGGTTCCAGCGTGTAGTCGAGGATGAACTCTTCCACAAACTCCGGGGTCTGCAGAAGTGCATACGTCTTCTTGGCGTACTCGGAAAGGTCCTGGTACAAATCACCGAGGAAGCGTGTACCCCAGTCGGGGTCGGTGAAGTCGTGAATGATCTCCGCATCCTCGCCGCGCCGACGCCAGAACGCCAGCAGCGCCTTGGCCGCATCATGTGACGGCGTGATCGTCCACATCGGGTTGTGTGCTCGATCAAACAGGCCAGCCGCAACGTGCGACACCGTCAAGGCGTTGACTCCTGCGAGAATCCAGTCCCGGTCGGTCCGCTCTGGATGCCGCTCAAAATATGCCTGCTGGCGCTCGATCGCCACCGCGAGGCGCTCGCCTGGACCGGCCAGGTAAGGATGGTCTATGAGCTCGTTGTCCTCGCAGAATCGTACGAACACCGTAGCGAGCACCCACGCCACCGCAGCCTGGGTTACCCGGTCGTCGAGCCAGGCCTCGTAGGTGGCCGCGGTTCGCTTCGCCTCACGCGCTGTCTGCCACTCGGCGCTCAATGCAGTGGCGAATTCGGCTTGGCCCCAGCTGCGCTCGCGCAAGTCGGCTTCGAGTAGCCGCACCTGTGTCTTCAGATCCGCGAGTAGCGCCGACCGAGCGATCACGAGACCCTCCTGGAACCGTTCGGAATGTGAAGACCTGACGGTATTACGACTTGTTCGGCGTCTCCGGGGATTACTCCTACGGTGAGGTTGTCGAGTCGCGGCTGACCAGTGGGATCGGACATGGGGCAGAGTAGCCACAGGCCATGCGGCGCCTCGTCGGCCTGCCGCGCAGCAGCTGCGAGCCTGGCGAGCAGATCGGTACCGCCGGTGTAGCGGGCCAGTGGCGTCGCGTCATGCAGTAGCACAATTCCGTCGGTCAACCCGCTAACGGTGCATATCCGCTGCTCCATGCGTTCCCAGGTCTCGCTGAGCAATCGGCCGAAACCGGTCCGGGCCGCAGGCGAGGCGTTGGCCGAGTCGGCGGCCAGCACAGTCTCCCATTGCGGCCGTCCCTGTTCGGCAACGACCCGGCGCAGCGTCGCAACGAACTCCGTACTTACGTTGATCGCAGTGACGCCGTCATGGACGCGCAGGACCTCACGGATGGCGGTCGCGCTGGTGAGCCGTGCCTTCAAAGCGACAAACCCACCACGCTGCCGTGCGTCAGCAAGTCGTCGCAGGGCCTCTTCCTGCGGCGACGTTCCGTACGTCCCGGTGGCGGAGGGTGCAGCGGTCCAGGTACTACTTACCCGGCCAGTACTGCTCACCTGAGTGCCAGATGGCAGCACGTACTTGCCGTCGGTGACCCGCACCGCGTAGCCCATCTGCCGCAGCACGGTGCGCAGACCGGCCGGATCCGGCAGCTCAGTCAGTTCGGGGAAACGGGCGAGTACGCGCTCGCGCAACTCCACTGGCGCAAGACCGGGCTGGCCGAGATAACTCGCGGCCTGCGACAGCCGTAGCGCCCGATCCGGTGCGAGCGCGCGTGGGTACACTTCCAGCCTGGCAGTGACGGCCGTGTCGTCTGACGCGGCCGCTGCCAGCGTCACCAGGTCGGTATCTGACAGCGAGGCCATGCCAGCGGGTTCTGGCACAGCCCGCAGTTCGGACTGCACCGCAGCGAGGCCTGGCAATGGGTCGCGACCGGCCAGTTCGTCGGCTTGCGCGCCGAGTTCTACCGCGTAGTCGATGAGGTCGTCCTCGCTGGGCGCGGACGGGTCATCCTCAGCGGAGACCGCGACGAGCACTCGGTCATCATGGCGGCGGTACCGCAGCCGCGGATTCTCCAGTCGCTCCTCTGTATCGATCGCGGCACGGACACATCCCACGGCCAGCGCAAGCCTGGCTGATGAACCGTCGAGATCCGAGCCGCGTCTGGCGAGCAGGGCACCAGCGATCTGGCGCGCTTCGAGTACGCGGCCATGCTCGGTAAGGATCTTGACAACGTCCTCGCGCAGTGGCGTCATCGCGGGCACCGACTTCGCCCACCGTTCTCGTGCCCGGGCGACGAGGGTCGCGACGTACGGCTGGCTCAAGCCGATATGCTCAGCTATCTCGCGCTGCGCAGCCCATGGTGGTACCGGCGACGGCTGACTGTCATCATCTGGCAGCGCGAGCATGAGCCGGATTGTTTTGACCTCGGTTAGATTGTGCTGCGCTCCCTTGCCCTTGGCTGACTTCGGCACAAGATGCTGCACGACTTCGTCCAAGTTGATCCGCGACCAGTTGACATCGGCCGCCCGTCGGTCAACGGCCGAACCGTTCCCGGGCTTTGCGGTCGCGACCTCTGCCGATTCGGCAAGGCCCAGCGTTCGGCGCCACTCGCGTGCACGGCGAACCAGCTCGTTGCGAGGTCCGAGCCCAACGCCGCGCAGTCGCATGATCCGGACCGCCGGGATCTTGACGAGTTCGCCGACTGTCGCGATGCCGAGTTGTTGTTGCGCAATTGACAGGGCGCGGGCGGTGAGGCCTGCCGCCGCCAGCGGCGTTGCTGCCGTCGCCACATGCACGGCGGCCTCCCGCGCCGCCCCCGGGTCCGTCGGCTCGGTGCGGTCCAATGTGTGGCGCGTAGTCAGCGGTGGCGCCTGGTCGAGGTCGCGGAACGTGTCTGTCCAGGCCCGGGTCATCTCCTTCAGTGAGCTGAATCGTTTGTCCGCGTCGCGGTGTAGTGCCCGGCCAAAGAAGGACACCAGCCGGTCCCGCAATACCGGGTCGAACGAATCCTCGGCAAGCTGTGGCAGTTCCTCAGCCGGGTCGAGCAGTTTCGGCTCGGTCACCCCGTCACCCCAGCATGGCAACTCACCGCTGGCCATCTCGTGCAGAGTGACAGCCACCGCGTACCGCTCGGCCGCTGCGTCGTAACGCGGCCGCCGGTCTGTGCCCAGGAACGGGTCGAGATAGTCGGAGGTACCGACGTCCACGATGCTTTCCGGCGTGCCGGCCAGCGAGAAGTCGAACAGCACAAGCCGACGGCCCTTTTTCGGTAGCTCGCGGACGGCCAGGTTGTCGGGCTTGATGTCACGGTGCCAGACGCCTTGGCCATCCAGGTAGGCGATCGCCTGGAGTAGGTGCTCGCCGAGGTTCTCCAGCTCGTCGATGGTCAGCGGGCCGAGGTGGCGCAGCTGGTCGGCGAGCGTGCGGTCGCCCGCTTGTTCCAGCACGATGATGGTTCGGCCCCCCGCCTCGATGGGGCCATCAATGAGCCGCACGATGTGGGAATCGGCCAACGAGCCGAGTTGCGCCGCCTCGCGTATGAGGCGCTGCGCCGCGGAGCCACTAAGGGCGATCTTGAGAACCCTGCGCTGGCCGTCCCGCTCCGCCAACAGGGCGCGTGCGGTGGAGCCTTTGCCGAGGACTCGCTGCACCGTCCAGCCCGCCACCACCGCGCCCCGACTTGCCTCCAGCGGGTCGGGTTCTTCGATGCGGTCTGGTGCGGTCAGTTCCTCCTCGATCTCATCGAGGCCCCGGAGGAACTCGCGGACCGATTCGGCGCGGTCGGCGGGCTGAGTCGCGGTCGCGCTCCGCACCAGGCGGTCCATAGCAGGGCTGATTGCGTCGGAGACGGTGGACGGCACAAGAGCATGTTGTGCGGTCAGCCGCTTGCCCAGTTCGTCGCGGCTGTCGGCGGGTGGCCGTCCGGTCAGGATTAGGTAGCTCAAGGCGCCGAGCCCGAAGATGTCGAGCTGCGCCGCGGCCGCATCCGGACTGCCGAACTCCGGCGCGAGGTAGGGACCGGCCGACAGTTCGATGTGCCTTGCCATCGAAGTCGCGCCTGGCCCGCTGGACCCGAGAAGGCTAGCCGTAGTCGTGGCACTGCTGCCTGGGCGGGCTGCGACCTGCCAATCGCAGATGCGCAGCCGGGGATAGCGCCCGTCCATCTCCACGTACACGCAGCGCGCGGCGAGCGCCCGGTGGTAGAGATGGCGGCGGTGCGCATGGTCCAAGGCTTCGGCCAGCTCACGCACCATCTCGACTCGCGTGTTGACCGCCAGGTCCACGCCGTGCTCTGCGATGAACTGGTCAAGCCGCTGCCAGTCGCGGCCATGGCGGAACACGACTGCAGGGCCGCCCTCATGCTCGTCGCTGTACTGCTCGGCTGCGGCGATGCCGTCGTGCGAGATGCCCTGCAGCGCGAGGTACTCGCGTCGGGCCGCTCGGCGGGTTGACTCCCGGTCCGCCGTGGTGGCGCCAAGCTCGGACAGGTAGATCCGCACACGCCTAGGCTGGTCGCCGGGCAGCGAGGTATTCTCCGCGAGATAGTCCTCCCACGTCGGCCCAGCGTCGAAGGCCCGCGGCTGAAGCTCGTACGGGCCGATCCTGCGATGTTTTCGTAGACCGTGAACGCCGATCTTGTGCAGGAGCTTGTCGAGTTGCTTCGACAGTGTCGGCGTGGCCCGCCTCGCGTCGCTTCGCGGCGGAGCGTTGAGGAATCCGTTCCAGATGCCCGGCAGGCCCGTCTGGTTGTCCAGGCCCTCGCGGCCGAAGACGCGCTGGCGCTGGAACTCATCGAACTCACAGCGAAGATTCGGTGCTGACAGGAAGACCGCGGCCTCGATCCGGGGGATCCGCTCTCGTACGTTGAGCTGCCGCGCCGCCTGCTCGAGCTGGCCATGCAGCTCCTTCGCCTTGTGGTCGGTGAAGTGCAGCGGGTTCTCCAGGGTGCGGACCCGCTCGTCCCGCATTAGCCAGGTGGACCCGTTATTCGTCGCCCGACCCGGGTGGCTCTTGATCTCTACCAGGAACAGCCCGCCAGGCGCGGCCAGGAACAGGTCAAGCTCCCTGACATGGCCAGTCCGTGCCGTGAAGGTGAAGGTATGCCAGGCGCGGTACGGCTCAGCATCGGGCATCTGATCACGGATGTGCTGGAGCGCATCCTCTTCCCATGGGAAGTCCGACTTCGGCCCCCACCATCGATTCGACGCCCCGCCCATCATCACTGCCCTTCGGATCCCTGTTCTGCCGCAGCATATGCTCCCGACAGGATCCTGCCAGGCTGCGGTGACGGCAGGGAGCGGTCACGGTCCGAACGTCATCCCTTCC
>CAVQPP010000022.1:0-4563 GCA_963714445.1 uncultured Actinomycetota bacterium | reverse complement strand
AGTAGACGATTCGGGAAAAGCAGTGAAGGTTTGGGTGCCGCTGGTTCACGCCGGGATTATCGCGGAGATCGAGCCACTCGAATAGATGTTTCTCGTTTTATCTGGGTGTTCTCGGCATTCGGGCTCGGACAGCGCGCCGAGCGACTTCGTCGGGTCGCCAAGGAGCACCACGCGCGTGACGCCTTCGGGGTGCCGTTCGGACTTCGTGGTCGCGACACCGGCCACGATCGCGGCGCTGTTGCGTCCCTTCGGCCGATCCACCGGCACGAGCGCGTGCACGCTGTTATCAGACTCAGGATCGAGGTCGTACTCGCTGAACGTGCCGATCAGATCGGTCAGCTCGTACGGGTAAACGGTGTTGCGGCTGGCCGCGCGCAGCACCTTGAGCCGGTAGCCGTCGAGCGGCTGGATCAACTCGTCCGACGGCTCGCTGACGATCAGCTCGCTTTCGCCGGTCGGGTCGAAGGTGATGCGCACGGCCACCTTCTTCGAGCGCGCCGGTTTCCCGGTCACGCCGCCGGGCGATCAGCGTGATCTCCTCCAGCCCGGCGCCCGCGGTGGTCGGCAGCACGCGTTCGGCCAACATCTCCAGTTCCGCGCGGGTAATTTCGGCCACTGGCCAGATGTAGAGAACGATCCGGTTGGTGGGGAAGCGGTTCTTCGCCGGACGCCGCGACTGTGCCCGCCGGATCGAGTCGAGGCAAGCCGCGATGGCGTACTCGGCGGTCGGCAGCGACACCAGCCGACCCTCGTGGTCGCGCAGCTCGGTCAGGTCGCGCACCTGCGCGAACGCGACAAGCCTGTCGTCAGCCTGATTGTCCTGCGCGACGCACTGGAAGAGGTAGACCTCTTCGTCAGCCGCCGGCAGCCGGGTCAGGTCGAACTTCGCCAGCCGCTCCAGCTGCATCCGCTGCGCGATGTACGGGTGCAAGCCACGGATCAGCCGCTGCTCGCTCATCCCGGTGCCGCTTTCCGACCCAGCGCCACTCACGTCCACAGCTGCCGCGGCCGGGCGGAACGTGAAGTGCTGGTGCATCACCGCGCCGTGGCTGCCGGCGACGGTCGCGGTCAGTCGGCGCACCTGCTTCGGCAGCGGTTGGGCGTCGACGACCTCCTGCAGCGCGGCGGCCATCGCGTCGGCGCTCGGCGGCTGCTTCTCCCACGCGAGGTAGATGTCCGCGTCGATCTCGTCGTCAGCCGAGCTCGCGACTTCGGCCAGCCCGCGCAGCGCGTCGCGGAACGCGTCGAAGGTCGTGGCGGCGGAGAGCAGCCGGGAGTCGGCGCGTTCGGCGACCACGAATCGGCACCCGGCGGCGTCGATCGCGCGCACGTCGATCAGGCCCTTGTTGCCGTAGTAGCGCCTGGTCAGCACCTCCAGCATCGGCGCGTGGTCCAGGCCGTCGTACCGCAGCCGCTGGCCGAGCAACCGCATCAGCGGTTCGGTGCTGCGGACCATCGCGGCGATCCGCTCGGCACGGTCCGGCGCCTGCGGGTTCGCGTCGAGGTAATTCAGGTGCTTGCGGACGTCGGCGTAGACGCGCGCACGGTTGCGGCGCAGCAGCGGCTGCCCGAACCATGCGAATACGACGCCGCGCGCTAGGTCGGACACCGCCGGGAAGCGCACCTGCGTCGCACCGACCAGCGATTCCAGCACCAGCCCAACGGAATCGCGCACCGTCTCGGTCGGCGGCCTCTCGCGGAGCCACGTACGCAGCACCGCGACGACGACCGCGGCGTCGGAGGTCCCGCGCTGCAGCGCGAGGAAGATCCGGAACACGGCCTCTTCCAGCTCCGGCGTGTGCTCCAGGTCGGTGACGCCGTAGTGCCCGAGCGCCTTGGTGAGCCGGGCCTTGAATGCTTCGGAGAGTCCGGCGCGCTCGGCGTCGAGGCTCTGCAAGTAGGTGTGCAGGTATTCGCGGGCGCTGTGCACGTTGGCGTGGCCGCCGGGCTCGTCGCCCGCCTGCCGGTTGCGGCTCAGCTCGCACAGATCGGCGAACACTGACAGCAGCTCGATCTCCTCGGCGATCGGGCGATGTCCGTTGGCCAGCTCCTCGCGCGCGGTGAGGTAGTCGGCCAGCACGCGGCCCTCGTCGTGCGGATCGACGTCGAAGCCGAGCAACAGGCTGCGCAGGTCCTGCGCGCCGCGCGCAACGCGCTCGGCGGCCGGTACATCGGCGTTCGCGACCGGCAACTCCAGCGCGACCTGAGCATCCACACCGGCATCCGGCGCGTCGTCGCCGTCCTCGTCGGCCAGCGGCTCTAGCCGCAACAGCGGCGCTCCCGTGGCGACCTGGCTGCCGACCGATACCGCGCATTCCTTGATCCGCGCGCGGAACGGTGCGCGCAGCACCGTTTCCATCTTCATGCTCTCCAGCACGAGCAGCGGCGCGCCGGCCTCGACCTCAGCGCCGACCGCGAGCGGCGTGGCGACCACCAGCGCGGGCGCGGGGGAGCGGACGACGCCACCCTCGTCCCGGCTAACCCGGTGCGCGACGCCATCGACCTCGACGAAGTGAATCGGTCCATGCGTGTCGCTGACCAGACGGAACCGCGTCCCGTTCAGGGTGATCCGGCCGGTGTGCTCGTCGAAGCGCTCCAGTTCGACGTCTGCGGTGTGCGCTTGCGTGCCGACACTGATGCCCACGCGGAAGCGGTGCGCGCCAACTCGCGCGACGGTCACCCGATAACTCGCGCCGCGCAGCTTCAGGTCGAGCGGACGACCGCTCTCGTGCTGCACCTGCGGGCGTCCGCCGAACGCGGTCGAGAGCAGCCGCTGCATCTCGGCGCGTTCCTGCTCTTCGTACGCCTCGATCGCCGCCGCGGTCAGCGCGACCGCGGCGTGCCGGTGCGAGACGAGCTCGCCCTGAGCGCGGACCCGGTCGATCCAGCCGGTGTCGGCGGTGGCGTCGATCACCTCGGGGCGATCGAGCAGGTCGAGCACGAAGCTCTTGTTGGTCGCGCCGCCCTCGATGATCACGGTGGTCTCGGCCATCGCCCGGCGCAGCCGGCCGAGCGCTTCGTCGCGGTCGCTGCCGTAGGCGATGATCTTGGCGATCATCGAGTCGAAATCGGCGGGGATCTCGCTGCCCTCGACGACTCCGGTGTCGACGCGGATGCCCGGCCCGGCCGGCAGATCGAGACGCACGATGCGGCCCGGCGACGGCGCGAAGTCGCGGTCCGGGTCCTCGGCGTTGAGCCGCGCCTCGATGGCGTGCCCGCGCTCGACCGGCTGGTCGCCGGTCAGCGTTCCGCCGGACGCGACGTGCAGCTGGAGCTTGACCAGGTCGGTGCCGGTGGTCGACTCGGTGATCGGGTGCTCCACCTGCAGCCGGGTGTTGACCTCCAGGAACGCGAACAACTTCGTGCCCGGGTGGTACAGGAACTCCACGGTCGCCGCCCCGCAATAGCCCACCGCGATGGCGAGCCGTTCGGCGGACAGTTCAGCTCCGGGTCTGCTCCGGCCCGAGTACCGGCGACGCCGACTCCTCGATCACCTTCTGGTTGCGCCGCTGCACGTAACAGTCGCGCACGCCGAGCGCCCACGCCGTGCCCTTGCCGTCGGCGATCACCTGAACCTCGACGTGCCGCGCGCCGGGACCATCCGCTCCAGGAACACCTCGGTTGCCGAACGACTGCAAAGCCTCCGGCCGGTGCGCTCGTACGCGTCAACGAGCTCAGCCTCGGAAGCAACGGCCCGAATCCCGCGCCCGCCACCGCCGGCGGCCGCCTTGAGCATCAGCGGGTAGCCGATCTCGCCAGCCGCGCGCGGTCGCCGCCTCCAGCGACTCGACCGCGCCACGGCTCCACGGCGCCACCGGCACGCCGACTTCCTCGGCGATCAGCTTCGCGCCGATCTTGTCGCCGAGCTTGCGCATGGCCTCGGCGTCGGACCGACGAACGTGACCCCGATCCGGTCGCAAAGCTCAGCGAACGCCGGATCCTCGGCGACGAACCCCCAGCCGACCCACGCGGCGTCGGCCTTGGTCTGCGTCAGCGCGCGCTCGAGCACGGCGAGATCGAGGTACGGCCGCGCGGAAGCCGGGCCGAGGTCGTACGCGAGATCGGCCTCGCGCACGAACGAGGCGGTCCGATCGACGTCGGTATGCAGCGCGACGACCTCGATAGGCGCCCCGGTCTCCGCGGCGAGTTCCCGGACGGCGTGGATGAGGCGCATCGCGGCCTCACCCCTGTTCACGATGGCGACACGAGTGAACACCGATGCGAGCCCTTCTTGTAGCCGACGGACAACGCGGACCGCTATCCCTGCTCCCTTGCCGACTACAGTCTCCCGTCACCGGAGCGCAAGGGAAACATCGTCAGCTGAAGGCGGCGCCTGTCCTTGTTTGTAGGGAACTACCAAAGGATAGAGAACGGCCAAAGGCGCCGGTCGAGCGCCGCTGTAGCCGCATGGTCGGCCCAGTACAGCCCGTCCCGCCACTTCCCCCGTGCCCGGCAGCCGCACCCTGCGCAGCGACGGGCTTGCTAAAGTGATCGACCTGATCCTGGCGCTGGCGTTTCGGGGAGACGATGAACAACGATTTCGTGTTCGTGGACGAGCTCGTC
>CAVQPP010000021.1:0-22504 GCA_963714445.1 uncultured Actinomycetota bacterium | reverse complement strand
CGATCAGGACCTGACGCCGGAGGGCTTCAAGAAGGCGGCGCAGGTGTTCGGCGAAGCAAGCCACAGAATCCGGTCCGTGGGGAGAAGAGCGCGGCGATGCGTACTTTCACTATTCGCACGTTATCGGCGTCGATAATCGAGGAGGCCGCCTCTGCGACGGAACTTGTCGGCGTGACCAACGGCGGCGCGCTGGTCGGCGTCGTGGTCCCCATCGATGAACGGACGGTACAGCGCGTCATTCGGCGGGACCGCGGCGAGATCGCCGCAAGCATCGCGGAAGGCGAGGCGGAACTCGCTTCCGGCGCGCGATTGCCGAGGCTCGCCGACGTGCTGAATGAACCTCCGGCGCAGCCCCGTGCGGAAAGCGGCGGCCAGCGGGCGGGTCTCACCCGGGTCACTATCCGCGAGCTATCCGGAAGCCGCATCGAGCAAGCCGGCGCGGCCGGCGAAGTGTTGCTCGTGATGCGGGAAAGAGTCGCGTTGGCGCTGCTCGTGCCGGTCACAGCGCATTGGGTCGAGGATCTGGTCGAACGCAACGTCGCCGAATTCCTTGACGGTGGATCAGATCGAATTCATGCTGGCGGTGGCGGACAGGGTTCTGCCATGCACTATCGCGACGAATCGCAATCGCCGATACGTCGGTCGCAGCACCGACCACAGAATCGTGAGCTGCTCAAACAGCGCGTCGCAGGGATCAAGATAATCAGCGACCCGCCGGACGGCAGGCAACGGCTCGTCGGCGTGGTCACGAACATGCTCGCGAAAGTCGTGGCCGGGCCGATCGAAATGCCGCTAGAGACCATGGACGAAGTCGTGGTCTTCAACAAGATCCTGATCCTGGTCGACGAACTGTCGGCGCTGATGGGCGCGGACGACCGGCTCGTCGGCGTCGGGCTGGAGATCGGCGGGCACGTACACGACGGCCGCGTGATCTACTCAGCGAACATCGACTCAGCGAGCGCGCGCTGGGACCATTTCCCTTTAGCCGAACGCCTGTCCGACAGTCTCAAGCTTCCGGTCATCCTGCAGAACGACGCCAACGCATTGGCCGTATACGAACTGCGATTTCGAGGCATCGACGACCTCGATCTCGCCGTCGTGCTGGTCACCGACAGCGGAGTAGGCTGCGGCCTGGTCCTCAACGGCCACGTCTACCACGGCGTGCGCGGGATGGCCGGCGAACTAGGCCACGTCCCCGTCGGGTTCAACGAGGGCGCCACCGTCAAGTGCCGCTGCGAGAATCCCGGCTGCCTCGAAGGCATCGCCACTCCGCGCGCCATGCAGCTGAGCCTCTGGGAACGAGGCTTCGAAGGCACCTACGAGGACGCGCTCCACATGCCCGAGGACGAGCGCGTCCGCGCGGTGTTCGAAGACGGCGGCGCCGCCATGGGTCGTGCCACGGCGGCGCTAATTAACCTGCTGAACCTCTCGGCGATCGTCTTCTACGCGCCCCAGCACCTCTTCGGATTGCCGAGACAGTTCCGCATCGACACGGACGTGTCCGTGACCGGAGCCGCTAGGCACTATATGAACGCCATGATGGCCGATCCGTGCCCAGAGCTTCTCCACCGCCGCCGAGGACGACTGCCGCTTCATTGTGCGGACGTCGACCGACGAGAACGGAGCGGCCGCGGCGGCGGCGTGCTTGATACGGCACGTCACCAAGCACCCGGACTTGATCGGAGACTGAGACTGCGACTGGTTCGGTTACGCGACCTGTCAAGAGGCTTATTTAGAACGTCGTGGTGAACCAGTGCAGTCTGAAGTCGGCGCGATTCTGGAGACCACTTGCTTTATGCGGCGGCGAACATGAGTCCCACGCGCCCCACGTGCATCTGCCGTGTGACCTGCGGTTTCTCCCGTTGCGGCGGCCGTGGTGGAATCCTGTGGGGCTCGAATATGCGATGCGCGTTGCTTGAGCTGGTCGTTCGGTGTTGGGCTGGCGGTTTCAGGCTGCTGCGGCGGTCCAGTACTCGTGGCTGATGCCGCCGAGGATCGGTCGTCGGCGGACGCGATATTCGGCCAGGTTGATCGGTGTGGGCGGTGCGTGCTCGGCTTGGTCGGGAGTCAGTTGCCGGAGGCTGCGGTGTGGTCTGCCGTGCGTGTAGTGCTGCAGCCACTGGGTCAGCACACGTCGCGCGTGCTCTTCGTGCAGGAGGAGGATCTTGTCGAGCGACTCTCGGCGGATCGTGCCGATCACGCGTTCGCAGACGGCGTTCGCGCGTGGTGCCCGAACTGGGCTGCGCAGGACCTGGAGGCCTTCAGCTTCGAAAACGGCGTCGAAGGCTGCGGTGAAGCGGCTGTCGCGGTCGCGGATGAGGTACTTGATCGGTGTAGTGCGCTCGCCGAGGTCCATCAGGGCGTTGCGGGCCGCTTGGGCGGTCCATGCCCCGGTGGGATGTGCGGTGACGCCGAGCAGGTGGACGCGGCGGGTGCCGTGCTCGATAAGAATCAACGCATAGATTCTTTTGAGCAGTACCGTGTCGATGTGCATGAAGTCGATGGCGCTCAGGTCCCGGCTGACCGGGCGGCTACGGGAGGCGGTGGTGCGGCGGTGGCCGACCAGGGCCGCACGGTGTTCCAGGCCCCTCGCGACTTCGAGGTGTCCTGGCCGGTGGCGCACGCGGCGTTCGCCGTTCTCGCGTCCTTGGCTGCATTGAGTAGCGGGTGTAGTTGGGCGTATCCATACTGAGAGTCATGACCGTCTCAACAACGTGGGCCGTGATTACTCCCCTCGCAGGCGTAGTGATTGGTGTACTCGGATCGCTCGGGGCTCAGTACATGTGGTCACGCACCGCGAGAGCGCAGACCGAGGCAGAACGGTTGGCCGCTCGAAGGGCTGAGCAGACGAAGGCTCTGCAGGACTTCCTTGAGGCCACACAAGCTATGGAGCGGGAAGCGCATCATCGCTTCAGTAGCGGGAAAGTGCGCCCCGACGTTGACCCGGTAGTAAACCGCCTGTGGCTCATGCAGAAGTTCGTTGACATCGTTGCGGGAACCGCCGGTCTTCGGACGGCAACCGCCAAATTCGCATATCGGCTGGGCGAAGCAGTCACGGGGGAGATGCCTGAGGACCGCGATCTCGCGAAGTACCTCGGCGATCAGCGCGGCGAATTTTTGAAGGCAGCCCGTCATGAGCTCGGCGTTACGGAGGAGTAGTGACGAGCAATGATCGGAACCTGTGGATCAGTTCGGTGAGGGCGTACCCTCCGAGTGATCGTAGTCAGTTCACTGAGCGTTTTCTGGGTTGGGCATGGCGTCCGCTTGTTCGTGTGTCGAGATGTCCGCGGGCTCGGCGGGTGGTGGCGGATCGAGTACGTAGGCGCTGGTTGACGGGGTTGCGGTAGCCGTAGGCGCAGTGCGCGTCAGTCTTGATCACGCGGTTGGTGCGCTCGGACCCGGCGTTGGTGACGCCCTGTGGTCAGCGCGGCGAGGATCTCGGGCCTGTGCGTGCCGACTAATCCATCCACACTGGTCAGGCTGCATGTTCGTACTCGTGCAGGACTCCGCCGAGGCGGTCGTGTCTTCGGATGTCGAGGTGGATGATCCGGGCTTGTTCGGTGATCGGGTCGGGTGCGGGACGCAGTGGCGCGGCCTGTCGTAGCGTGCGGTGTGGGCGGTGCTCGTTGTAGTGGGTCTCGAACTCGCGCAGCGCGTGCAGCAGGTGGGCGTGGTTCCAGATCAAGGTCCGGTCCAGCAACTCGCGTCGGCAGGTGCGCACTCACCGTTCCATCACGGCGTTCATCCGCGGCATCTGGATCCCGGTGAGCATGAGCGCGATGCCCGCATCGCGAAGCACTTCATCGAAGAGGGTGGGGAACTTCGCGTCGTGATCTCGGATCAAGTACCTGACGGTGGAGCCCGCGTCCTGCAGGTCGATCGTCAGGTTTCGGGCGGCCTGGGTGACCCACGCGGCGGTGGGATGCGCGGTAGCGCCCAGGATGTGGATGCGCCGGGTGGCGTGCTCGATGACGGCCGGCACGTACTGGTGCTGCCCGCTGAGCGTGACTGTCTCGAGGAAGTCGCAGGCCAGGATCGCGTCGGCTTGGCTGCGCCGGAACGCGCTCCAGGTGGTGACCGCTCGGTCAGGTGCGGGGTCGATGCCGGGGTCCTTGAGGATCTGCCAGACTGTCGAGGCGGCGATCTTGATCCCCAGCATCGCCAGCTCGCCGTGCACTCTCCTGTAGCCCCAGGCGGGATTCTCGTGCACCAGGCGTAGTACCAGTCGGCGGATCGAGGCGACGGTGCGCGGCCAGCCGGGGTGTTTTCGCCTGCTGCGTTCGGCGTGATGCCGCCGCATAAGGTCGCGGTGCCAGCGTAGAACGGTGTCAGGCCGGACGATCAGCTGAAGTCGCCGCAGCGTGTCGCGTGGCAGCGGTGCGAGCAGGGCGGCCAACAGCGCCCGGTCTGCAGGTTCGAATCGAGGTCTGCCGGATCCGAGTTGCCGTTGCAGCACACTGATCTGGTGACGCAGCGCGAGGATCTCGATGTCCTTCTCGCGATCGCCCATCGGAAGCAGCCGAAGGGCCGCGAAGGCGTTGCTCACCACGAGATAAGCCAGGCGCACCAGCACGAGCGGTCATCCTGGCGCAGCTGTGCCTTTGACACGCAGGGAATCGCGCTAACGCCATGGACCAGTTCACAGCGAACAGAGCCCATCCCGACCTGCACGGACGACATTCCCGGCACCCACATCATCGGCATGCACAAGGTCTGATCGTCGCCCCGAGCAAAAGGTACTGCGCAGCGTCCTGATGGCACGCACGACACTACGCCGCAACGGCAGATCGCTGCGACGATCCTGCACTCCGATCTTTGGGGCAGGAACGGACTTGACGAGTAACCCGCCGACAACGGCTACAAGCACGACCCGGACATTTACACGACGAATCACCGCAGTTCAGAAACGATGCGAACGCGCACGCGGTCGCTAAAACCGATCGGCCGGGTAGAAGATCGTGATGGGCCGCGGCACACTGGGCAGCGCCGCGGCGGCCGGCGGTGAGGACTTCCGTGCTGGCACTCTGCATTGCCGAAAGAGCGCCATCACGGCTTCCTGGCCTCAACGTCAGTCGTGGATGACGAGAACCTCGTACGTCGGGCTGGTCGGCGGCAGCCCGGTGTCCAGATGCGAGTTGACCACGGCGAGCCGGTCACCGAATTTGACCGACGTCAGTGGCACGTGGAACAGCGGATTGGTGATCACCTTCTCCAACGTTCCGCTGGTCAGATCGCCGTTCAAGTGGAACCGGCTGATGTGGTTGTCGATCCGTGTCACCCACAGCTCGCGGCCGTGCAGCAGGATGCCGTCGGCGTTGGGCACGTCAACCCCTGCGACGATCTTGCTGGCTCCGGTCACCGGATTGATCGTCATCAGCTTACCCAGGAACGTCGGAGCCACCAGCAGCGTGTCGCCGGACGGGGTGGACGCGATGTCGTTGATGGTGAACGTGCCGGGCGGCCCGGCGGCCGGCCCGCTTAGCTCCAGGGTGTGCACCGGCCCGGGCCTGCCGAACACGATCGGCACGAAATACAGCCGCGGCTCGGTCGAGTCGTCGAACCACGCGCCGTAGGGCGTCACCGTTACGTCGTTGATGAAGGAGACGTTCGGATCGCCCAAGTCGTAGCTGGCGACCAGCGCCCGGGTGCGGATGTTGTAGACGTAGCCCTTGGCCGGCCCGCCGGCGACGAACAACAGGCCGTCACGCACGTCCAGGTCCATGCCGACCGTCTGGGTTCCGACCGGCGGTTCGATGAACACCTGCGCCGTGCCCGTGCGGATGTCGCCTCGATAGATGGTGCCGCGCAACATGTCGGCGGCATAGAAGGTGTCGCCGGGCCCGGCCGTGATGGCTTCGGCGGATGTGGCCCCCGGAAGCACGATCACCTCGGTCGGCGAGGTCGGTGACGCCGCTGTGGCCGGTGCGACCATCCCCAGCACCATCGCCAGCGCCGCCCACGGCACGGTCAGAACCATTCGTCGCATCGCGATGCCTCCCCGTTGACTCGAGGCCGCGTATCACGTGCTCCGACGCTCGACAGCGGACCGCGGCCCCGCCGATGTTAGCCGCAATCCCTCGAGGTTGACAGACACCAACCGAGTGGTGCCCGTTTTCGGATCACGCGGCAGTCGATCCGCTCAGAGTGTGGAGGGTTTGGCCAGGCGGCCGAGGCCGCTTCCTGGTGTCCGTGGTGGGGATGGCGGGCCATGCGGGCTTCCCGCATGATGCGTTCGGACTCGACCGGCGGCAGCTCGCCGGCCTTGCCATGTCTGCGGCGGGTGTTGTGGAGGTCGCTGATCCAAGTGGCGGTGCGCCGACTCGGCCCCTGAACCGACGCGCACCCACCGGCACCGCAATTAGTAACCACCAGAATCGCGCACTTGCCGAAAGTGCCGTCCATGCCGGTCATTTTCGGAGGGAGTAGGAGTGCAGCCGAAGCTGTGCGGGGTGGCGGACGGTGGATCTTCCGGATGGCCAACGGTCGCTGTGGCATAGGGATCGGTCGCGCCGCTGCGCTTGGCCTCGTGGCACAGCGCGGTGCGCACCTACCGCAGCGTCAGCTTGAATACCCGGGCGCCCGCCTGCCAGGCCGCCCGCAGGTCCTCCGCATTCGGGGAGCCGTCCTCCTTCAAGCGGACCTTGTTGAACTTCGCGAAGTTGTGGTTGCCCCGGCACATGACGCCGTAGAGCTCGACTACACCGCTCTCGTCCGTGGCCTGTGAGTGCGGAGAATTACGTCCATCGAGCTCATGTACCACCAGGCATTGATTCTCATCGGATCACGGGGCGGTGAGGCGAGATTGTCCGAACCTCTGGGTCCCCAGGCTCCACGCCGATGCATCGAGCGTTGCCTCAGTCTGAGGCCTACCCTCTCTGGACTATCGGAGAGGCGCCGGTTCGATCGCCTTCGATCCACGACTCAAGTCAATGCCTGGTGCTACATGAGCTCGGTGGACGTAATTCTCGGCACCCGTAGGCTGTGGCCCGCGGCCACCGCTTGATCGATCGTTGTCTTCACAAGCCACGATGATCACGGTGGCCGTTCCCATTTGGAGGCCCGCAAGATCCTGACTCACCCAGAGGCCGACCGCCCCACCAGGGCAAGATCACGATCTGCGGCTAAAGTAGCAGCGGTGGCGAATTCGGCCTCGGACGCTTGATGACCTATCGGTAGTGGTCGGCGCGAGTGACCACGGCGGAAGACTCGTTCAGGCAGGTGAGCAGGCCCGCGCTGGCGCGATCCCCCGGACATACGCTCCAGTCAGGCGGTGACGCGCGCCGCCACTACCGCGGCGGCGCCACGGCCCCGGGACGGCGAAAACACCGCGCTAAATTCAACACGGGGCTCGTGACCAGCACAGACGCCAAACCTCAGCCGGACTACTGGCTTGCGGCCTGTGCGTATATGGCGGCCGCGGGTGTTTGGCAGCGCAATTGGGGCGGGCGTCACGACATTCACGGCCCTCATTCGGGAAGCGCGTCCGCCTGATTCACTCGTGCGGGTGGCCCCGCGACTCGCATGGCTGACATGCCGGACTCGGGGCGGTAGAACTCGAATGAGAGCACATACATTCCTTCAGCTCGTTCGGCCATTCTATTTTTCGCCCGCGCGAGGCGATTACGACGTCGCCAGGCCGCCGCGTCCATCCGCAGGCACAACTGACAAAGGTGGTAGCCGGGCGCTGAACGAGTTTCCGGATTGCCGCACCGCCAAGGCCGATCTGCGCCTGGGCGTGCGCGAGGAAATCGAGAGAGGCGTGATTATTCGTGAGCGCAACCCGATTACGGCGTCGGCGTACCCTGCTGGGGCGCGCGGTGCTCGCCGCCGTCACCGGCCTGGCGATCAGCGCCGCGGGCCCCGCCGTCGGCGCGACCCCTCAGCGGTTCAACGACGGCAGCTTCGAAACGCCCGTGGTCGCCTCCTTCACCTTCCAGCGATTCCCCACGGGCGCCCACATGGGGCCGTGGACGGTGACCCGCGGGGACGTGGACCTGAGCGGCAAGGGTTTCTGGCAGACCGCCGACGGCAACCAGTCCCTAGACCTGGACGGGAGCGTGCAGGGCACGGTCGAGCAGACCTTCGCCACCGTGCCCCTGTTCAAGTACGAGGTCAGCTTCGCCCTGGCGGGTAACCCGGTAGCCGCGCCGACGGTCAAGACCGGCCAGGCGCTCGTGGACGGGCAGGTCGCGCAGAGCTTCTCGTTCGACACCACCGGCAAGACCGAGGCGAACATGGGTTACGTGCGGCGCGAATTCACGTTCGTGGCCACCGGCGACGCGACCACTCTGGCCTTCTCGAGCACGACGGTCCCCAGCGGGTACGGGCCCGTCATCGACGACGTGGAAGTCGAAAGCTGCCTGATCATCGTGTGCCTCGGCTGATCGGCACCGATTAATCTGGATCCCGGTATAGAGTCCGGATTCGCTACGCACCGGTCGGGACGTCGCATCGCGTCGGCGTCCGGCCGGGCGCGGACCGGAAGGTGCTGCATTGCGTCCGGGGTGGCGTGCGCGGCGTCCTCGGCGGTCGTCCAGCCGTTCTTGCGCAGCAGGCGCACGCTCTGGTCGGCGACGCCGTGACGGAGCCCTGAGAAACCGGTGCCGGCCGAGCCGCCTCGAACGGGGCGGACCGGCCACTTGATCCAGTTTCGACAAAATCAAACATGTATTGACGTAACCCTCCATCATGAGTTTACTCGTTCGCACAATCGGACGAAGGAGTCCTCATGAAACGTCGCTCTCGAGCCGCTGCCCTGGGCGCGGTCCTCACCTTGGGCACGACAAGTCTGTTGAGCATCTCGGTCGTCTCGGCGGCGCCGGCGAACGCCGAGAACAACGGGGTCGGCGCGAGGCCCGCGATGGGTTGGAGCAGTTGGAGTTTCGTACGTTCGCACCCGACGGCCGCGGTGATCGACGCACAGGCAGACGCCATGCGCTCCAGCGGCCTCGCGGCCGTCGGGTATGACTATGTCAATGTCGATGACTTCTGGTATCAGTGCCCCGACGGCAGGGGTCCGAACGTGGACGGCAGCGGGTTCTGGGCGATCGACACGACGAAGTTCCCGCCGGGCCCCGGCGGCGAGAGCGGTATCAAGGCCGTCGCGGACCATGTCCACGCCGACGGGCTGAAGTTCGGGCTCTACGTCACGCCGGGCATATCGTCCCGGGCGGTCGCCGCGAACACCCCGATCCCCGGCACGCCCTATCACGCCAGGGATATCGCGACGACTACCGGCGAGGCGAACTACAACTGCGGCGGCATGGTCGGCATCGACTACAGCAAGCCGGGCGCGCAGGCGTTCATCAACGCCTGGGCGAAGCAGTTCGCGTCGTGGGGCGTCGACTACCTGAAGATCGACGGCGTCGGGACCCAGGACGTGCCGGACGTCCAGGCGTGGTCGAGCGCGCTGCGCCACACCGGCCGGGTGATCCATCTGGAGCTGTCGAACAGTCTTGACATCGCCGCCGCTTCGACCTGGCAGCGGTATTCCAACGGCTGGCGCACCGGCGGCGACGTCGAGTGCTATTGCAGTAGCACGAGCTACCCCCTCACCAACTGGGGCAACGTCTCGGCCCGGTTCGCGCAGGTCGGCGCGTGGGCGCCGTTCGGCGGCCCGGGCGCCTTCAACGACTACGACTCGACCGAGGTCGGCAACGGCGACAACGACGGCCTGACCCCGGCCGAACGGCAGTCGCAGCTGAGTTTGTGGGCGATGGCCTCCTCGCCGCTGATCCTCGGCACCGACCTCACGAACCTCGACGCGACCGACCTGTCGTACCTGAAGAACACCGCCGTCATCGCCGTCGACCAGGACGCGATCGACGCGACCCGGGTCGTCGCCAACGGTAACCAGCAGGTCTTCGCGAAGACCGAACGCAACGGCGATGTGATCGTCGGCCTGTTCAACTCCAACGGCAGCGCCGGCCAGACCGTGAGCGTCAACCTCGCCGCCCTCGGCATCACCGGCACGGCGACCGCCACCGACCTGTGGACCGGGACGTCCGCCGGGACCCTGACCGGAACTTACAGCGTCAGCCTCGGGGCCGGCGCGGTGCAACTGCTGCGGCTCGTGCCCAGCGCTCGCGCCGGGTTCACCACATACGAGGCCGAGTCGTCCACGACCACGCTGTCCGGCGGAGCGATCATCAGCGGATGCGGCGGATGCTCGGGCGGCGCGAAGGTCGGTTGGGTCGGCAGCGGCGCCACCCTGACGTTCAACGGCGTCAACGCCGCAGTCGCGGGCACCTACCCGGTGACCATCGCCTACGGCGACGGCTCCGGCGGAACGACCGGACGATCCGCGACGATCACGGTCAACGGCACCTTGGTCAGCACCGTGGCGTTCACGCCGACCGGCGGCTTCAGCACCGTCGGCACGATGACGGTCGACCTGCCGCTGAAGGCCGGCGGCAACACCATCGAGTTGGGCAACCCCAGTGGCTTCGCCCCCGACTTCGACGCGGTGATCGTCCCGGCACCCGCCGGTCACGGCCACTGAGCCGGATAGTAACAATCGCGACCCCGACTAGCGGCACGCTGGTACGACCCGTGCGCGGGTCGTACCAGCGTGCCGCAGGCCCTACGGCGTGATGGTGATCGAGCCGGCGTTGGACACGTTGGTGACGTCCGCGGCGGCCAGTGTCGTGGCTGGGCTGGAGGTGCCGGGCGGGATGATGTTCTGAAGTTTGACGTTGCTGATGGTGCCGGTGGCCAGGCCGGTGATCCGGCTGGCGGTCTTGTCGCGTGCCCGCAGCCTCACGTTGAGTAGCGTCACATCCTGGACGGGGCCGGTCCCGGCGCTCGCGCTCTCCGTCATGAGGGCGAGCCAGCACTGATTGCCGGCGTTGTTGAAGTCCAGCCGCTCGACGTCGATGTCGCGGAAGGTGATGGTGCCGGCCGTCGCGGTCCCGTACTTGTGGTCGACGCCGATGGCGACTGCCGCGTCGTACACGACTACCTGCGCGAAGGTGACGTTGGACTGTGGCTGCTCGACGCCCTGGCCGACCTTCACCGCGTAGCAGTACGTCCAGCACACCAGGTCGGTGAAGGTCACGCGGTCCAGTGGCTGCGGCTGGCCCGGGACCAGGCTCAGGATGTCCGTGTCCGCTGTCCACGTCTTGGTGCTGAAGTTGTCGTCGAGGCCGATGGCGATCGCGTGCGTGACGGTGACGTCGGCGGACTCCATCACATCGATGCCGTCGTCTTCGCCCATGTCGAACCGGTTGAAGATCTTGATGTTCGTGAACGTCAGGTTCGAGGACCGGACGGGGATGACGTTCCAGCTGCTGGACTCCCGGAACGTGATGCCGTCGCAGGAGAACTTGTTCACCCACACCGGGGCGAGCAGGTTCACCCCGAGATTGCTGGGGCTTAGCGACGCCAGGCCGTTGCCGTCGATGATGCCGCGGCCGTGCAGGCGGATGTTGGAGGAGTGGTAGTCGGTTCGCACGAGCCAGGTCAGGTCGCGGTTCTGCGAATTCTTGTGCGCGTTCACGACGTAGAAAGCCTTGTCGCCGGTGTAACGCAGCACGGCACCCGGCTCCAGGTAGAGCGCGGTGTTGCTTAATAAGACCAGGTTGCCCACGTTGTAGACCCCTGCTGGTACGTACACAGTGCCCTGCCTCGCGTTGCTGCCGCCCCAGGACGAGGCGGCGGCGATGGCGTTGGTGAACGCCCGCGTCGAGTAGCCGCTGGTGCCCGGCTTGGCGTTGTACGGCGAGGCCGTCACGTTGAAGATGCCGGTGCTGCCGCTCGGCGGCCGGTCGGTTTCTGCCGGGTCGAACGCCAGGACCAGCTGGGGCCGGCCGTCCACCTTGACGATGTAGTAGCCGTCGCTCGGGAGGGTGAAGTTGACGGTGGAACCGCTCGCGGTCGCGGAGATGCCGAGTCGCTGCGGGCTGACGCTCCACGAGCCGATGTTCGTGTTATTGATCTTGGTGAGGGCGACCTGCGCGGTACCGGGACCCATGGCAAGCTGCGCGATGTCGTAACCGGCGAACTTCTGGATGGGTACGGCGGCGCCGTTGACGGTCATCGTGTAGTCGGTGGACGCAGGGTAGATCGACGGCACCGGATACACCTGCAGCGAGGCGGCGCCCTGGGCCGGGGTGCTCGCAGTCGCCGACGTTCCCGAAACCACGCCGTACAGCACTCCGGCGGCGCCGAGCGACCCGGCAGCACCGAGGAAGGCGCGTCGGCTTACATCTGGCATGTGGGACTCAGTGCGCGGTTCCATGCGGGTCCATTCCTTCGGGCACTGTCACGCTTTACGGGCGCGCGCCCGTGTGCGGCAACCGTGCGGCGCGGGCTCCTATCGGTCCTTGAGGCGTTCTTGGCGACGTGGCGTTCGGGCTCGGGTTCTTCGGTTCGGGCTCGGTTCGGGTTCGGCAGACTACTCCCGGAAACGTTTCCGAAGAACCCCTTGACGTCGCGGCGATGCTGAGCAAATAATCCAACGCAGTCACACACGCTAGATGACATTTCCGCACGTGCCTACTCATGGTCGCGCGTATATCGGCCGCGTTCTAAAGCAGCTGCGGTGTGTTGTCGTGCCAGCTCACAGCGAACGTTCAACAGCAAGACGATCACTGCGGACAACGCAGGCTACTGCCTCGACATCGTCGCGCCGAACACGGCGAATGATGCGCTGACCGGCGTCGGGACCTGTAACGACCACGCAATTCAGGTGTGAGCCGAACGATGAGGCCCACAAGTCCCGTCCCACACCGCGGCCACGATTCCCGCTGCCTCCACGACTTCGACGTGGGGGCAGGTCGAACGCGCCATCAGGAAGCTGCATCGATGGTTGGCGCGACTCGGCGGGCTCGGCGACGCGAGTGTGCAAGAAAGCGAGCGTAGATGTCCATCCGTTCCCCGTTCACCGGCCTGCTGGCGGCGGTCGTCGTCGTGGCGGGCTCCGTCGTCGGCGTTGGCGTGGTGGCCGCTGCGCCTGCCTTCGCGGCAGGCGTGCCCGCCCATGTCATGGCGCCCTACGTGGACACCGGCTTCACGAGCGTCAACGGCGCACTGCCCGGCTCCACCTTGAGCTCCGTCGCGAGCGCGTACGGCGACAAGTACTTCACGCTGGCGTTCGTGGACGGGGCCGGCTGTCAGTGGAACATGTTCAACTCGTCCACCTATCAGAGCGAGGTCTCCAGCCTGCAGAGCGCCGGCGGGAACGTCCTCATATCCTTCGGCGGCTACAACTCCGACACCAACGGCACCGACCTCGGCAGCGCCTGCTCGTCGGCGAGCGCGATGGCCACCCAGGTCGAGAACGTCGTCAACTACTTCAACCCAGCCGGCCTCGACTTCGACATCGAATCCAGCGAACTGACCAACGCCGCCGACGTGAACCGCACGAACCAGGCGCTTGCGATGGTCCGCTCCTGGGCGAACGGCAGCGGGCACGCCTCGCTGCTGATCGACTACACGATCCCGGTGCTCTCCAGCGGGCTGACGTCCCCCGGGATGAGCGTGCTGACGAACGGTCTGTCCAACGGGTTCCGGCCGAACATCGTGAACGTCATGGCGTTCGACTTCGGGACTTCCGGCACTGAGATGGGTCAGGCGGCCGAGCAGGGCCTGAGCAACAGCGCGAACCAGGTGGGTTCCACCTACGGCACGAACGGCTTGTCCATGACGGGGCTGACCGTCATGCCCGGCCAGAACGACTCACCCGGCGAGAACTTCAGCCTGTCCGACGCGTCCTCGGTCGAGTCGTACGCGGCCTCCGCGGGCATCCCGCTGCTGACGTTCTGGTCGGAAGGCCGTGACAACGGCGGCTGCGTCGGGCAGAGCACCGCCTCATCCACCTGCAGCGGCCTGAGCCAGAGCACCGGGCAGTTCACGTCGATCCTCAGCGCCTTCACCGGCGGCAGCAGTGGTGGTGGCAGCTACCCGTCGGGCTACCACCAGTTGGCGGCGGACAACTCCGGGTTGTGTGTCGACGTGTCGGGAGCGAGCACGTCGACCGGCGCGGCGGTGATTCAGTGGACGTGCAAGTCGGGCGGCGCGTCGAACCAGGAGTGGCAGTTCAACCCGGTCTCCGGCGGCTATGGCGAGTTGCAGAACCAGAACAGCGGCCAGGACCTGGTCGTGCTCAACGCGTCCACGAGCGCCGGCGCGAAGGTGATCCAGTGGACGCAGAACGGGACCAGCAACGGCCTGTGGCGGCCCATCGCGCTGTCCAACGGTTCGTGGCAGTTCCAGAACGAGAACAGCGGCCAGTGCCTGGATGTGACCGGCGCCTCCAGCAGCCTGAGCGTCCAGCTTGAGCAGTGGCCCTGCAAGTCCGGCGCCGCCGGCAGCAACCAGGCCTTCGCCACCAGGTAACAGCAGTAGCTGTCGTCGTCATCGGCGCCCGGCCCGCGTCTCACGAGGCGCGGCCGGGCCACAACCCACCTCGCGTCGGACCACGGCTACACACCTCTCACGTGCACCACGACATCCGCGAACAACGATCTATCCAATACGAGGAGGCTGGCGCGGCGCCGGCAGCCCCGTGAGGAGCATCTGAACCCGTGATTTCGCGCCGTAACTTCGTCCTGGCCTCGGCTGCCGCCGTGGCGCTGCCCTCCGTCGTCGCCGTCGCCTCACCCGCTTCGGCGACCAGCAGCACCCTGAGCATCGACCTGAAAAACAACACCGGCTCCAACACGGTCTACGCGTACATCACCGGTCTGGCCATCGACAACGGCAACGCCTGGTTCCTGCTGCAGGCGGACGGTCATACCCCTTACTACCCGCCGTCCCCCTCCTCGCCCCTGACGCCGCTGGGCGCGAACTGCGCCATCCCGCTCGGCCCGAACGGGTCGACCACCCGGGTCACCATCCCGCGCCTGGCCGGCGGCCGCATCTGGTTCTCCATCGACAGCCCCTTGACATTCTACGTCAACCCCGGGCCCGCGCTGGTCTTCCCCTCGGTCAGCAACCCCAGCGACCCGAACATCAACATCATGTGGGACTTCTGCGAGTTCACCTTCAACGCCACCGAGCTGTACGCGAACATCAGCATGGTCGACTTCGTGGCCATCCCGATCGCGCTGACCTCGACCGGCGCGGTGGGCACCCAGAGCGCACCCGGCCTGCCGTCCGGCGCCCTGGACACGGTGTGCAGCGGGTTGCAGGCGCAGTCCGCCGCCGACGGCCAGGGCTGGAACCAGCTCATCGTCACCTCCGGCGGGGCGAACCTGCGTGCCCTGAGCCCCAACAACGGCATCGTGCGCAACCCGTCGCTGCTCTCCGGCTACTTCAACGGCTATCTCGACCAGGTCTGGTCGAAGTACAGCTCGCAGACCCTGTCCATCGACACGCAGGCCTCGTGGGGCACCGTGACCGGGCAGGTCTCCGGTGGGGTGCTCAACTTCCCGGGCGTCGGCTCGTTCGCCAAGCCGTCGAGCGCCGACATCTTCAGCTGCAACTCCGGGCCCTTCAACACCAACGGAGCCGAGATGGGCGCGCTGACCGCCCGGATCAGCGCCGCGATGAACCGCACCACCCTGCTGATCGACTCCGACCAGCCGGACGGCGAGAATCCCGCGAACTACTACCAGTACCCGCAGACCAACCACTACGCGCGCATCGTCCACGCCACCAGCATCGACGGACGCGGCTACGCCTTCCCGTACGATGACGTGGCGCCCACCAACGGCGTGGACCAGTCCGGCGCGGTCGTCGACTCGAACCCCACCCTGCTCACGGTGACGCTCAGCCCCGTTCACGGCGGCAGCAGTCCGGTCATCGCGCTCCAGGCGGAGAACGGAACGCTGCACAATCTGTCGACCGAGTCCATCTACAGCGGCTACACCGGAACCGGGTACGTCGCGGGCTGGAACAAGAACGGTCAGTGGGTGGATTTGCACCCGAACGTGAGCCAGGCCGGGACATATTCCATCACCCTGCGATACGCGGCCGCCGCCGGCAACGCGTCACGGTACATCTACGTCAACGGCGCCGGAGTGGCGAACAACCTGAGCCTGCCCGGCACCGGCTCGTGGACGTCCTGGAACACCGTGACCATCCAGGGCGTCACGCTGAACGCCGGAGCGAACACGATCTCGGTGATCTACAACAGCTCGCTAGGCAGCTCGAACTACGTCAACCTCGACGAGGTCCTGGTGCAACACACCGGCTGAATCAACATTCGCGCCCCCGCTGCGCCGCGGCGTGAACCATTGGGGCTGCCCGATCCGATGTAGGGGGCGTGAGCGCGGTAAGCGACGCCGAGTTGCTCGCCTCGATCGCGGCGGGTGGTATCCGGCTTCCCTCCGACGAGAACGCTGCATTCTCGCGTGCCGCGCAATGCGTGCGCGCCCGCGTCGCACCAGGGCGGTCGTCAACGTCAGCGTGACCAATGATATGAACATCCTGCGGCAGCAGGGGGCTGACTGGACCCGGGTGGGGATCGAGATGGCCAAGCCGGTGGCGAGTCGGCTGTGATGCCGCGCGAGTACCGCGTTGGCAATCTTCGGGCTCTTAGCCTTGGCGCCCGGTGCCGAGAAGTAGTGGCAACGCGTTTACCAGTTGATTTCGTCCAGCCCTGCGCTTCCCACGGAACCCGCACGGTGCGCTGGACACACCGGAAGGTTGGCAGATAATGGCGCATCCGCGCTCGCTCGTGGTCAAGTTACCGGCCGTGCTCGGGTTGGCCTTGGCCTTGGCCTTGGTGTCGGCCCTCTGGCTCGGGGGCGGCACTGCGCTTGCCTCCCCGAACGCAGACCGTCACGCAGCCGGGACCACCGCTCCCAAAGCCCCGGCTGGAGTGACGTTCCAGCCACTGACCCTGGTCAACGGCTGGGCATCCGCCCAGGCCCCGTTCAGGCCGACCGGCGATCCCAGTGTCGGCTTCAGCAACGGCGTCGTCTACTTGTCCGGCTCGCTGTACCAGGCGTCAGGGACCAACAACCTGTTCGCCACGCTGCCCAGCGCATACTGGCCGGGCCGCGAGCTGAGCATGCCGGTCTACACCGCCAACGACACGGAGGGCAGCCTGATCATTCATCCGGACGGCATCATGATCCTCAGCGGCGGCAACGTCACCGGCTTCACGTCGCTGGCCGGCGTCTCCTTCCCGCTCACGCTGACGACCACCAAACTGACGCTGATCAACGGCTGGACCTCGGGCGGTTACCCCAACGGCGACCCCGGCATAAGCGCTAGCGGCGGCGTCGCCTACCTGTCCGGCTCGCTCTCCCAGCTGGCCGGGACGAACAACACGTTCGCCACGCTGCCCACGGCGTACTGGCCCAGCCGCTGGCTATACCTGCCCATCTACACCACCGACGGCAACACCGCGCTGGAAGCCAGCCTGTCCATCTCCCCCCAGGGCCAGCTGTCTGTCTTCGGCAACATCAGCACCAGGAACTTCTCCTCGCTGGCCGGCATCTCCTATCCGCTCACGCTGACAACCCAGAGTCTGACACTGCTTAACGGATGGCAGTCCGAGCAGTCGGTTTACGACACCGGCGATCCCGCCGTCGCCGTCAGCAACGGCGTCGTCTACCTCTCCGGCTCGGCTCGGCGCTCGTCAGGCTCCCAATCCATACTCGCCCAGCTCCCCGCCGCGTACCGGCCCAGCCACTGGCTGTTCCTGCCCGCCTACACGCTCAACGGCACGGAAGGCAGCCTGAACATCTCTCCTCAGGGGAACGTGTACGCATTGGGTACCAACGCAGCTGGATACATCTCTCTCGCCGGTATCCACTACCCGCTCGGCTCCTGAATCCAGCCCAGCCCAGCAGAGCACAGCCCCGGGTCCGCCAAAGGTCTGGTCTGGCCCGGGGGACCTGGTCGTGCGCACAGGCCCTCGCGCTGCTGCGCACTCTGAACGCCACCTGCATCAACGCCGGCGAACTTGAGCAAGCCGCCACTGAGGCCTTCGCCCGGCACCCCGACGCACCGCTCATCACCAGCTTCCCCGGACTCGGTCTGCTCACCGGCGCTCGCGCCCTGGCCGAGATAGGCGACGACCGGACCCGGTTCGCCGACGCCAAAGCCCTCAAAGCCTATGCCGGTGCCGCACCGGTCACCCGGGCCTCCGGCAAGAGCCACCACGTAATGCACCGCAAGATCAAAAACCGGCGCCTAGCTGCAGTCGGCTACGTCTGGTCCTTCGCCGCACTCACCGCGTCACCCGGAGCCCGGGCCCACTACGACCGCCGTCGGGAACGCAACGAACGCCACATCGCAGCACAACGCGACCTCTTCAACCGCCTCCTTGGCATGCTCTACCACTGCCTCCAGAAATGCCGACCTTACGCGCAACAGCTTATTAGCGTGCAGGGCCCCTGGTAGTTGCGGATCTCGTCTAAGAGATCATTTCGGTCTAAGTCGAGCGCGCAGGCAGATGATCGCCTGGCCCGGTGGTCGGGCCTCTCGCCGGTGCCGAAGGACTCGCACCAAACCGACGGCAGCCTTCGTCGATGTGTCGATGACGCGTTGACCAGCCGTGATGACGCGCACGGCAGAGCCACGTCACTGAAACGTCACTGAAACGTCATGGCGGGCGGCTTTGCTGTTCCCGTGCCCCGGTCATCGGCCAGAACCGCGAAGGGGCTTCGCGCTGTTCGACTCGACGATTCGTGCCGACTGTCCAGTCGTGAACTTCATCAACGTGTTCACCGTCAAGCCGGGAAACCAGGCTCGCCTGTCAGAAAACTGGCAGCGCTCCACCGTGGAGGTGATCCGTCACCTGCCCGGGTTCTCACCGGACACCGTGGTGTCACGGTGAATCGCCGCAAGCACTCCTGACCCCAGGAAAGTGCGGCAAGCAATGTTCAGAATGAACGAAATCGGTCTCAACACACGAATTGGATGGATCGATGAAAGTACGCAGCATCACTTTCTCCGGTGCGGCAGCTCTGCTCGCTCTCGGAGCCGTAGTCGCGGTCCCCGCCGCGGCCCACGCTTCCGCCGGAGGGTGCGCGGTGGGCGGAGGCGTCGGAACCTGCATAGAGATCAACGGCTCCGGCTTCTACGTCAACTGGATGCGAGCCTCGTCCGACAACAAGTCAGGCAGCGTCCTGGACCTGCAGACCTGCATTCACGGCCCGAGCGGAACCGTCGCCTGCACCGCCTTCGCGAACATCGAGCCAGGAAGGTCGACCGCGTTCGCCAACGCGCCTGGCAACAGGACCTATCCTGGTGGCTGGTACTGCGCCAGAACCTGGCTGGCGACCAGTAGCGGCCATCAGCTCATCAACGAGCACTGTGAAAATATCCACGGATAGCCGTCACCAGCCTCAACTCTGCAGCCGTGATGGAAGAGCCGAAGAACTTACCGACTCGCACGCAGCTGCGGGGTCATCAGGAGTTTGCCCGGGTTCACAGTCACGTGCGCGACGGGCTTCACGGGGCGATCCGACGCCGCCGTGAGCCGCCACCGGGATGTGATCACCGCGAGGATGATCACCAGCTCGACCCAGGCGAACGACTCGCCGATGCACTGTCGGGTTCCGGCGCCGAACACCATGTAGTTGTTCCGTGCGGCTGCGGAGACCCGGTCGGACGCCCAGCGGTCCGGGTCGAAGCGCTCCGGGTCGGGGTACGCGGCCGGGTCGTGTTGCATGAGGTACGGGCTGTATGCGACGTCTGTGTCCCGCGGGATGTGGTAGCCGCCGAGCGTCACCGCTTCCACCGTTCTGCGGGTGACCAGCCACACCGGCCCGTACAGGCGCATCGTCTCCTGAATGATGCGACGCGTGTAATCCAGCGAAGGCAGGTCCTCGGTGCGCAGAGTACGTTCCCCGCACACGGTGTCGATCTCCTCGTGAAGCTTGCGTTCGACGTCGGGATTGCGGGAGATCTCGTACAGCGCCCAGGCGAGGGTGGTGCCGGTGTTCTCCATGTTGCTGCCCAGCAGGGTGATGACTTCGTCGTGCAGTTCGTCGCGGTCCAGTCCTCCGGTGGCTTCGGAGTTTGACGCGTCCATCAGGGTACGGAATAGCTCCGGGCCGCCGCTCCCGCCTTCTCCGCCACTCCCGTCACTCCCGTCACCCGCAGACTGCTGATACCGGTCGATCGTGTCGTCGACCAACTGCCGCAGCCGCGCCATGCTCGCCCGGAATCTGAGCTCGGACGGCATCGGAAGGCCGGCGAGCCATCCGGGCAACACCGCGTGGCGGATCGTGCCGCGCATGATGACGGGCATCAGCCGGGGGAAGTCGCGCCCGACCTCCGGGGGCAGCCCGGTGCCGAAGAGCGCGACCAGGAAGGCCGCGAAAACCAGATTGTTCATCTCGTCGAAGACCGTGAAGGGATCGTTCTCCCGCCACCGCCGCGTCAGGTCGCCGACCAGGCCGATCATCGCGTCACCGCGGGCGGCGACGTGCGTCCGGTTGAACATCGGCTGCATCAGGCGGCGGTGTCGCCGGTGCAGATCCTCGTCGATGGAGGTGCCGATGCCGTCGCGGAAGAAGATCCGCAGCGCGTCGATGATCGGCCCGCCTTTGGGGAACGACTTCGCCTCGGTCACCAGGACGGTGCGGGTGAGCTCGGGGGTGGTGACCACATAGGCGGGCGACGGGCCGAGCTGGATGCGCACGACCTCGCCTTGCGCGCGCAGCGCGTCGACGAATTCAAGCGGGCGCCTGACCAACTGGAGGGCGTGCCCTAGGAGCGGGAGGCCGCCCGGGGCGAGCGCGGCGGTGCGGGTGGGGGAGGTCGGTTCGGCGTCGGCGATTGTGGTGTCCATGCCAGCGGGTCTCCTCGACGGTGCTTGTCATAGCGCTGTTCGTCAAAGCACTGAAACCGGTCGCGGTGTGATGGGGAGAAAGCCGACTTCGTGATCAGAACTCAGACTAACGTGGTCTTACCCCATCGTCAGTACCCGGATTGCCATCTGCTGCTGCCCGGCCGGGCCGTTGCCCGACCGGCCATCCGTATGTGTATAGCCGAGGTAAAGATCTGACCGGGCGTCAGTTAAGGACGGCGTGGCGGGCTAAGGCGAATGCGAGCACTGACCAAGTTGGTGTCGAAACCGGCTATGCTGCGGTCGGCTCGCGGCGGCGCGCGTCACGCCGTCGGCACAGCACCCACCCGGCGTCCGGGCGCGGTGTCTCCCCGGCCTGCCAGGGTGCCCACGGACCCCGACGCGCGACCGCGGCCTGGTCGGCTTGGACCTGACGACGATGGAGGACGCCGATGGCACGTGCGCGCTCATCACCCGGAGCTTCCCGGCCCCCCGCCCTGGCGGGCGTGCTCATACCCCCCGTGGTGATGGCGGTGGGCGTGGTCATCGCAGTGTTCGTCGTCTCCTCGGCGGCTCGGGGGGCGGTCGCGGTGTGCGGCGCCGTGGCGGTCGTCCTCGTCGCGCTGCTGGCCATGGAGATGGACCGGCGCGGACGCCAGGTCGCCGAGCTGCGTGCCCGGTACGCGCAGCAGGACGCTGAGCTGCGCGCCCGGCTCGCCGAGCAGGAGGCGCTGACCGTGCGCCTGGCCGAGACCGTGCTGCCGGCTGCGATCAACCAGCTCCAGCAGGGTGACTCGGTCGACGAGGTCGTCGATGCCCTCGGCGCCGGGGCTGGGATCAACCCGGCGTTCCGGGCCGCGCACGAGGCGATGCTGCGCTCCGTGCTCGACGCGGTGAAGGCCGAGGAGGATCTGCGCGACTCCGCGCAGCGCGCCTTCGTGAACATCGCCCGCCGCGTCCAGGCGATCGTGCACCAGCAGTTCCAGGACCTGCGCGAGATGGAGGAGCGGCACGGCGGCGACCCGCGGGTCTTCGGCGACCTGCTGCACCTGGACCACGCCACCGCCCTGATCGGACGGCTCGCCGACAGCATCGCGGTGCTGGGGGGCTCCCGCCCGGGCCGCCAGTGGCAGCAGAACGTGCCGCTGTTCAACGTGCTGCGCGGCGCCATGTCGCGGATCACCGACTACCAGCGGGTCGAGCTGCACTCGGTGCTCGAGGTCGCCGTCATCGGGACCGCGGTCGAGCCGCTGATCCACGCGCTGGCCGAGCTGCTGGACAACGCGACCCGCTACTCGCCGCCGCACACGCGGGTTCACCTGACCGCGATCGAGGTCCAGTCTGGCGTCGCGGTCGAGATCGAGGACGGCGGCGTCGGCCTGAGCGAGGAGGCCCGCACCCGCGCCGAGCGGGTGCTGTCCCAGGTCTCAGCCGGGCTGGACCTGGCGGACCTGGGCGAGACGCCGCGGCTCGGCCTTTCCGTGGTCGGCCGCCTCGCGCAGGCCAACGGCTTCCAGGTCTCGCTGCGGCCGTCGGCGTACGCCGGCGTGCGGGTGGTGCTGATCATCCCGCGCGAGCTGGTGACCATGGTGCCGGCGCCCGTCACTTCGATCCCCGGCGCCGGCGTGGTCGCGGCGCCGCCTCCCGCCCTCTCCCGGCCCGTCCGGGCGCCCGAGTCGCGGGAGGAGGATTCCGAGATCAACGGCAACGGGCTGCCGCAGCGCCGCCGCCGCGCCGCGGTGGCCGCGGCCGGGAACGGAGCGGCGAACCATTCCGCCGCGCGGGCCGACGGCTCGACCCCGCCGGGTTCAG
>CAVQPP010000020.1:0-22380 GCA_963714445.1 uncultured Actinomycetota bacterium | reverse complement strand
GACCGCTCACCAATATCACCAAACATCCTGAAATCGGGTTCCAGGAAAAGCGCTCGGTGCCCATTCTCACGGCTTACCTCAAGCGCCACGGCTTTGAAATCACTCCGGGTGGGACGAACCTCGAGACGGCGTTTGTCGCGCGCTACAAAGGGAAACACGAACCACCGAATCTGGGGATCATCGTAGAATACGATGCCCTGCGTGGGACCAAAGGACCCTTCCACGGCGATCAGCACAGCGCGCAAGGACCAGTAGGCATGGCCGCCGCGATCGCTATGGCGGAATATCTCGAGCGCACCCATACTCCGGGAACTGTGGTGGTGTTCGGCGCTCCTGGCGAAGAAATGATGCCTCCGGTGGCCAAGATCGATATGTTCAAAGCCGGCATATTCGATGGTATGGACGTGATCGTGCGCAGCCATTCGAGCAGTGTCACCACCCGTCCGGCGCCGGGATTCGGCACCTGTTGCATGAATATCGATGGAGTGAAGTACACATTTTCCGGCGCCCCCGCTCACCAGTTGACACCTTGGGCCGGTCGAAACGCCCTGGAAGCCGTGATTCACTTGTTCACGAATATCGATGGAGTGCGCGCCAGCATTCGACCCGAAGCGCGCATTCAGGGTGTGATCGTCGAAGGCGGGGCTGCGCTCGAATGTCGTGCCGATCGCACGGTTGCGGATTTTTACATTCGATATCCCGATGCGGTGTACCTCGCGCAGGTACGCGAATTCGTCGACAACGCGGCACGCGCGGCTGCGCTTTCGACGGCGACCAAGGTGAAAATCGATAATTACGGCAATTTGCGAGACGGAATTTCGATCGCGACGCTAGGCGAGGTTGGTTTCGCATACATGAAACACTTTGGCGCGACGAACCTTCAGGACGACCCGGGAAAGCCTCAAGGCTACGAGGAGACCGGAAGCGTTTCGAGCACCATTCCCGGCCTCGGCTTCAGCGCCCAAACCTCGACCGCGGCCAATCACACCTATGAAATGGAGGCAGACGCCCTGACCGCCATCGGTCATCGAGGATTCGTCGTAGACGCCGAATCGATGACCGCGTTGCTCTTCGATTTCGCGACCAGCC
The DNA here is from genome assembly GCA_963714445.1 of uncultured Actinomycetota bacterium. Lineage (GTDB taxonomy): Bacteria > Actinomycetota > Actinomycetes > Streptomycetales > Catenulisporaceae > Actinocrinis. The sequence goes on along the minus strand of CAVQPP010000020.1, from coordinate 21,291 downwards.
CGATTACCGGGCCTCCGTGAAACGGGAATTCGACGGGATCAAGGCGCTCTTCGGCGAATATCAGCAGGCGTTGATGAAAGCGTACAGCGTGCCGTCAGTCCCAGACCCGAAGTAACCTTCTGAGCGGCGAGCGTAAGCGACCGGTTCTTCGTTCACATTACCGTCCGGCGCCAGCAGCCATAGGTCCGCCTTTTTTGCTTCGGAAGGACACCCGAATCGATGGTCTCTCCCGTACGCGATATCGCCTGAAAATAAAGCCGTCGCCGGCGATTTCAACCAGCATGAAAACTACGGTCGGTGTCAAAGCCACGGACGATGTCGGGAGAAGGCTTCAAGCCGTGGAGCCGCAATTCTCCCGCGTTCCCTAGAACAAAATAGTAGATGCCTCGTTGAGGTTTGATCCGTTCGTACACGTGTTCATGTCCGGAGAAAACAACGTTGACTCCGGTTTGCTCGAAGATCGGCTCGAGGCGTGTTCTCAGGTCAACGTCGGGGCCATGAAACCTCCCATCCGAATACAGCGGATGGTGAAAATAGCAGATCTTCCACGTCGCGCGCGAGTCTGAGAGTTGCCTCTGGAGCCAGTTCAGTTGTTCCGGATCCATGTAATTGCTGTCCAAGGCGAAGAACTGGACAGCGCCCATCCTGAAGCTGTAATAACGGTTCCCGCCCATATTGAAGGGCTTATAGAAGCGCTGGTTCGGATCGTCATGGTTGCCGAGCGATGCATAGAATTTCACCCCGGCATCGAGCAGACCCTTGTAAGGCAGTTCGAATTTGTGTTTGAATCCCGCCTCTGTTTGCGCCCCATAGATGTTGTCCCCAAGCATAATCACAAATTCGAAGGGGAAGCTGCCATGGTAACGCTCCATCTGCGCCCCCACCTCGCGCTGCGCCTTTTCGCCCGTTCCACTATCTCCAATCACGGCAAAGCGTACCGAGTTCGGCTTCAGCGGGAGTGTAAGGTTAACCGCTGGCGCCTGGGCTTGGACAGTCGTCGTGCGGGACCCAAACTGGGTCACCGCGAGAACCGTAACCGCGAGAGCCGTAAAGAAGATGAACGCGCCGCGCCGCATTAGGGGATCGCTCCCGGGATGAAATCGACCACTAGATTCGCTTCCGCGTCCCGCAGGACCAGGTCGTGCCCGACCACCCGATAGTCCAATTCCTTGGGAAGCGTGGGGAGATGCAAGATGAGCGTGGGGGGCGTAGATTGCAACGGAACGCCGGGTGGATAAGCATCGTTAACGTGCAGCTTGATCGCGACCGGCGCCGCATGTTTGAGGCTTTTCTGGATGTGATCTGCTCCCCTGCCTTGTCCCGCCAGCCCGATCATCCGTCGAAACTGGTCCACGATCTCAGGCGTAAAAATATCGCCCCGCTGGGCCTGCGGGCGCGCCTCTCGAATTCTTTGAGCGAGGTCTTTCTCATGTTGAGAGATTTCCGCCGGAGATTCCGTGAGAGTGAGATGAGGCAGTTTGCCCTCGGCTGTCTTTCGCAACTGCATGTAGCGGTCGATGCGCTCTTCGAAATTCTGGATCTGAAGAATGTCTTGATTTGCTGGTGTCTGGGACGAGCCCGGAGTGGCCGTCAACAGAATCGATGCCGCGAGAATGAATTGCCGGGAACTCTTTTTCATCGGTTCACGCCTTGAGCCCCACGTTCTGCGCGGCTTCCTCGACCACCTCCTTGACAGCTTCCTTGACCGCTTCCTTTACGGCCTCCTTCACGGTTTCTTCCACTTGCTCGGGGTCCAAGGCAAGGCCGGGCACATCTCCCGCCACTTCTTTAATCACGACTTCCAAAACCGGCGTCACCGGAGGCAATTCGTGGGTCAGCGCCTTCGCAACCTTTTTCGCCACTTTGGACGCAGGTGGCGGCGCGGGTTCATTCACATCCTGCTCCAACGCAGCTTCTCCGGAAAGGCTCCAGTCTTGTTCGAACGTCTCAGTCAGTTGCCTCATGATCGCGAGATCGTCCAGGATCATGCCGGCTTCTCTGCGTCGATCGAGCTCCATGTGGCGAAGGCTCTGGCTGCCGATAAAGGCCGTTTTGCCATCCCGGATGATGACTCGCGCGTGCAAGCGAAGACTTGACAAACTGCGGCCGGTAGTTTTTTGCTCGAAACTTGACCGATCACTCTGATGTTTACACCTGCCTTGGCACGCTGCTCTAACAAGCGAATCATGGCCGGATCGCTAATCTTCAGATCGTAGATCAGGAGTTCGTGTTTCGCGCCTTCGATGAACGCGGTGAGCAGTTTGCGCGCGTTCTCGGGGCTGACCACAAACGTGCAGGTCGTTGCCGAGCGGATGGATCACGATCGGCTGACCGACCTCACCGCGCGCGACGTCGGGTTCGGCGAGCGGCGCGACGGTTGTCGTGGTGGACGGGCTCTGCACGGTGATCGGCAACGTACCGTTGACGGGGGCTGCGATGCCGTCAGAGACCTGATAGCTGATCGTCTGCGACCCGGGCTTTACGGGAGCGGTGAAGTCGACCGAGCCGTCGGCGGTTGCGGCGGCTGATCCGGAGCCGGCGGTGGAGGAGGAACCGCCACCGGTTGAGGCCCCGGCGAGCACGAGCGGGTCGCCGTCGAAGTCGCGCCAGTCCGTCAGCACCGGTATTTGCAGGTGGCCGCCGGAGGGCACAGTCCAGGTGCGCGCTGAAAAGCCAGGGCGCAGGTTCGGGGGCTGATTTCGGCCGGGGTGCTACCTGCACGGTGACGGTCGCGGTCGAGGTGAGGCCCTTGCCGTCGTTCACGGTGTAGCGGAAGTGGATCGGGGCTGCCGGAGTGTCCTCGGGAAGGGTTATCTCAACGGTCTGGCCGTCGGGCGCGATCTGCAGGTGCGCGCCGGCGTAGTCGGGCTCTGTGACGGACGCGATGGCGAGCGTCGCGCCGGCCGGGTCGGAGTCGACGTCGAGGACGTGCAGGACCGTGGTGCGGCCGGGACGTGCGCCGAGGGTGTCGTTCTCAGCCTTCGGAGGTTGGGCGGCGAGTTGCTGCGCGGTCTGCTGCGTCTGCGAGTTCTTACCTGACTTCGCGGCCGCGGGCGGCAGGACAGAGGTCCAGTCGCCGTCTTGGTGGCCGGTTGACAGGTCCCAGACGGCGCCGTTCGCGAGGTCGTTGAGAACAATCCCGCCGTGGTTGATCCGGAAGACGGGCTGCTGGAGTTCCTGCAGGTCGGTGAGGCCGCCGTGGGTCGCGGGCCGGCCGTCGCAGGAGCTGACGTAGCCGTTCTGCGTCGCGGCCCACGCGGCGTAGACGCAGTTGTCGAGACGCACTGGAGCGGCAGGCGCACCGGCGCCGGCTTGCGACAGCGTGCTGATGCCGCCGCTCGCGAGATCGACCGTGCGGAGGGAGTGCGAGGTGGCCAGGACGACCGAGTCGGCGGCGGGTCCCGGCTGCTGGAGCATCGTGTGCGCGTCCACGCCTGGGACGGTCACCGTGGACGTCGAGCCGCCGGGAATCAAGAGCTTGCCGTTGGCGGCGTCGAGAACGACGAGGCGGGAGCCGACAGCCGTCGCTTCGGGCTTGCCGATCGCGTGGCCGAGCTTTGAGTACCGCACCGGCGCGAAGCCGCTGGTGCCCGACGCACCAGTGCCGAGCGGCGTGAGAGTCGCGATCGTCCCGTCCGCCGCGACCGCATAGACCGCGCCATCCTGCCCGACGGCCAACGCTTCGTCGCCGGAGCGATCGGCTCCGATCTTCGCGAGCGGCGCACTCGCAGTCTCCAGCGCGGCGAGCGCGGTGACGCCGGTTGCGGCATCGACGCGTTGGGCGCGCACCTCACCGGTCGTCGGGTCGAGCACTGCGACACTGCCGCCTGCGGCCACGGCCTGATCGGTCGGCGGTACCGGGACGGCCTGATCGGTGAGCGTGACGCCTTGGTCCGGATCGACGGGATAGAGCTTTCCGGCGCTGCGATCCCAGGCGAGTACCGCAGAGTCCTGCTGGAGGACGTCGAGTTCGTAGGCCGCTTGCGCGCCGCCGGGCGGGTTGATGGCCGCGTCCAGCGCGCCGGCGGGCTTGTTGAGACGACCGAACAGGCCGTAGCTGTCGCTGGTCACCCAGATGCCGCCGTCATTGAGCGACGCGTGCTGCACCGGGAAGCCCTGCGAGTCGACCGCCGACAGGACGAGCGCGGCGACGGCAGCCGTGAGCGCGGCTCCGGAGGCGAAGGCGGCGGCGCGCTTTCTCGACCGCCGGGCGGCGGCGGGGCGTACGTGGCGAGTGAGCGCGCGCATCACTGGAAGTCGCCTCCTGCGATCCTTGGGACGGATGTTGAGGTCGTGGTTGGGCGCGATTTCACAGTCGAAGTCACCTGTCAGCTCCCGCAGCCCTGCGGCGACCATTCGGCGCTCGCGTCGCTGCCGTCGGCGCGCACGACGCGGACCTGCACGCACAGCGTGCGTCCGGCCGGATCCGGCAGGTCGAGCGACGGGGACTTGGCGGTCCCCTGCCGGGAGCCGTCAGTGGTGCGCCACGCGTACGTATCAGTTTCCTGGGACGCGGAGTATGTCCAGGTGAAGTGCAGACTTCCGCCGGACCTGACGGCAACGACGGCAGGCGTGCCCGGAGGTTCGGCCTCGCCGACGACGCCGGCGTTTTGGCCAACCGGCGCAGCACCGAGGCCTGACGTGGGCGTCGTCGATACGGTCGCCGATCCGCTACTTCCGGTCCCGGACCCAGAACCCTGCATCAGCACGACCACGCCGATGACCGCCGCGGCGAGAGCGCCGAAGCCGCCTGCCCACGCGACTGTGCGTCGCGCAGCCCAGCGTCGAAGCCGCACTTGCGGCAGCTCAGTTCCCGATCTCGCAAGCGGCTCGTCGACCCAACCAACCGGATGCTCATCGGTGGCGGTACCAGTCGGCGTCGTCACCGACTGCGTGCTCCTGCGCTCCGTCGCCTCAGGCTCGGCGCCGACGCCAGAGGTCACGCTCAACGCGGCGAGTCGGTCGACGACTTCTTGAGCGCTGGACGGCCGCCTGCCAGGGTCCTTACTCAGTGCCTGCGTCAAAAGCGCGACGAGCGCGCTGGGCACGTCCGCACGGTCGAGCTTGGGGAGCTTCCCGGCCCGGATGCGCCGCTCAAGCTGCTCGTCGGTGTTGCCGCCGGGCATCGCATAGGGCGAACGTCCGTTGAGCAGGTGCCAAAGCGTCGCGCCGAGCGAGTAGACGTCGCTGGCGACGCTGCCGTGCTGGCCCGCGATCATCTCGGCCGGCGACCAGGCGATGGAGATCGCGAAGTCCTCGGGCGCGTCGTGCGGTCCAGGCCGAAGGCGTGCCGCGATTCCGAAGTCTGATAGGCGCGGACGGTCGGTGTCGTCGAGCAGGATGTTCGACGGCTTCACGTCGCGGTGCACGAATCCCTTCTCGTGCACGGCGGCCAGCGCGCGTCCGACGCTCAGACCGACGTCGACGACCTGTTCCACGGGCAGCGGACCGTGTTTCAGAACGCGCGCATACAAGCTGCCGTTGTTCAGGAACGGCATGATGAAGTACGGACGGCCGTCACCGGTCACGCCAGGAGCGAGGATCGGGACGATGTGCGGCTCGTTGTCGAACGCTGAGACGATCCGCATCTCCTCGCCGAACTGGCGAAGCGCCGCCGCGTCGGTGTGTCGCAGGGCTTTGACGGCTACCTTGCGGCCGAGTTGTTCGTCCTCGTAGAGGTACACGACCGCATAGCCGCCGACGCCGAGTTCCCCCGCGTACCGGTAGCCGGTGATGCTCGGTGGAGTCGAAGCCGCCTGCGCGGCGGACGGCTGGTCTGGATGGGTCACGGCGTTACCTCGTAAGCAATCCACACGTCAGGGGCGAGGGAGACGACCATCCCGGGTTCGAGCTCGTATTGCTGCAGCGCTTGCAGGGACTGGCCGGGCTGATCGAGGGCGCGCGTCAGCTCCGTGCCGTTGCGCGAGCCGAGGTCGACGACGAGCACGCGCCAGCCGTCGAGCAGGATCTCAACGTGATTACGTGAGATGTCGTCGGCCGTGGATAGCCGGATCAGGCTCACGCGCGGTCCGGCGTATCCCTCGGGCAGTTCTGGGTTGCGCCCGAAGATCACGCCGCGATCGAGCGAAAGCAGCTCGCCGTTGGACAGGCGCAGGCGGCCGAGCGACGGACGCGGCGTGAGCATCGGCTGCTGCGCCGAGATCCGCTGCCGGCAGACTCGGCAGGCGATGGCGGCCGGGTCGTTTAGGTGGCCGGCCGGGCACCGCACGGCTTGGACGACCGGCTGATCCGCGGCGGCAACGCGTGCGGCGGGACGGAAGACCGTCGCTTCGGCATCAGCGCCTTCCGAGTCGACGACGGCCACAGGCTCAGCCTTTTCCGCTGTCACTACCCCTACCAGAATTGCGGATGCGGGAGCGGATGCGGATGCGGGGGAGCGGGCTCGAACGCGTCGATGACCGGCTGTGCATCCACCTGAGAAACGCGCTCTTGGACAGGCATCCAATCCATCGCGTCGTCGAGGAGCCCTGTCGGCGCGGCGCGCACGCTTGTGGTCGAGAAGATGTAGTCGAGGTCAGGGACCTGCTCACCTTGATCGCTCTGAACCGTGCTTACCGGCGCTGCCGCACTTTTCGGCGTCGGCTCGCTCGTCAGCGCCGGCTCGCTCATCGGCGCGGCGTGACTCCTCGACACGGCCTCAGCAACCTGCTTCACTGGCTCCTCGCTCGGCGCCTGCGCCTCGAACGTGCCGAAGCCGAGCATCGACGCGAGCACGACCCCTGATTCCAGCGGAAGCAGTTGAGCCGCATCGACGATCGCGTCCACATCCACGCTCGCCGCCGCACGTCCGCGCAACCGCAACGCGGCGACGACCCCGGTGACCGCATGCTCGATCAGACTGGCCGTATTACCGGTATCGATCGTCGACCGTGTTCCGTCCGCGTACCCAATGTCGACGGCCGCCGCTCCACGCACGACAACATGCGCAGCATCAGTGCCGATATTTACGAGCGCGAAATCGGGCACCGCACGGAAGCCGTCGTGCAGAATCGCGGAGACAACCTGATCCGTGTCCACACCTGCGCGCACCGCCTGCCAGCAGCGTTCGACGACCTGCGCAGCCGGAAGTGTCGGCGCGAACAGCCAGGTTCCGCCGTGCACGATCGCCACGCCGCCGCCCGACGCATACTGCGGCGGGCTGCCTGCATCTCCCGCAATGCCCGCAACGCCCCACTCCCCCGCCATCATGCGGACTCCTGGACACGCACGCTCACGGACCTCGGCGCGGTGTGCTCGTCGCTCGGAGCCTCGCGCTCGCCATCCGGATTGTCGACGACTACCGCCGAAACGTTGTCCCGGCCGCCCGCCCGCAACGCGCATCCGACCAGCGCGGCAGCCGCACGCTCCGCAGCAGTGTGCTCGCCGAGAAGCCGAGCGATCTGCGCGTCGGAAACCTCCAGATTGAGGCCATCCGAGCAGAGCAGGAATCGTTCGCCAGGCACCGGCGCGAGCATCAGCACGTCCGCGTCGGGCGCCGGATCGGAGCCGAGTGCGCGCGTGACTATGTGTCGGCGCGGATGCGTCCGTGCGTCCGCCGCGTCGATCGCGCCGGCCGCGACGAGTTCGGCGACTTCGGTGTGATCGGCTGTCAGGAGCGTGAGTTCGCCTTGCGCGTAGCGGTACACGCGGCAGTCGCCCGCGTGCTGCACGATCCAGTGCTGGCTGCCGGCGAACCAGCCGAGGGCGAGTATCGCAATGGTCGTGCCCATGTCCGCCTGCTCGGGGTTCTCGCGCGCGGCGGTGAGGATGTCCTCGTTGGCGAGCTGCAGCTCCCGGTCGAGGTCCGCCGGGCGCAGGTCATCGTTCGCATCGAGGTGCGCGAAGCGTGCGACGGCGAGTGCGCTCGCGACGTCGCCCGCGGCGTGCCCTCCCATGCCGTCGGCGACGACGAAGACGCGACGGCCGGCGAAGACGCTGTCCTCGTTGGCCTCGCGCACCGCACCGACATCGCTGGCGACGCCTGCCTGCAAGTCGAACAAAGTCCGCCCCGTTCGTGTCAGTGTGCTGCCGCGCCGGAAGCGGTGGCGGTGTTGTTTGTGGCGGTGTTCTCGTGAGCCGTCTGCAATGCTCGATCGAAGAGGTCGATGAGCCGCGCGTGGAACGCCTCGCGGGACACACTCGCGACCGCGTCGGGGCGGAAGAGTGTGTCGGACGCGAACCAGGCACCTGATGCGTCGACGGTCGCCGTCGCGGCGACGCTGGTCGATCCGGCCGTGGCCTCGGCGACGAAGACGCAGACCTCGCCATGGGCCAGGTGCGCGTCGAGGTAGCGGCCAAGCGGCCCGGACAGCGGTTCGGCGGGATCGAGGAACCGCACGTCGTAGCGTCCGTACTGGAACGGAAACAGCGCGACGCGCACGGACGACGCGTCGAACAGGTGCATCACGTCCGTCTGCTGGCCACGCCATCCAGCTGCAGTCGTGAACGAGCGCGCGGAGGCGAAGGCAGCGGCGAGCGCGGTGATCTCCGGGCCGGGTACGACGTCTGACTCACCCCGCGCGGAGCTCACCTCGCACAGGCCGCGCACGAGCAGGGAGGCTAGGCCAGCGGCGGCTGTCTCGTCCGCGCCGACATCGCCTGTGTCTGATCCACTCGCGTCTGCGCCGCCATCAGTATCAAATGCTTTAGTATTGGCAGGCGAAAGCCGGAGCCGGGAACGCAAGGTCGCAGCCTGTTGCGGGCAGGCAAGCAGGACGAATTCGAGTTCCGCGAACGTGAGGGTCAGCGGCTGTGGCACGGACATACTCTCGTTTCCCTTCTCGTGCGCGGACTACAGACGGTGAATGAGCGACAGTGCGCCGTGAACGCCCGAGGACATCACTCGGGCTGCTGCTTCGGTGGCCTTGATTTCGTCCTCGTCGAAGCGGACGACGGCCTTCCCGGCGTCGGCCACACCGTCGACGATCTGCTTGTCGAACTTGGGATCGATGGCGCTGCCGATGCCGTTGACGATTTCCGCGCCGAGGATGACTTCGCCGACCACCGGGACCGCGTCAGCGGCGGCGAACGCTACGAGTCCCGCGGTGCCGAGCGCGGTTTCCACGCCTGCGTGGTAGGTGGCCGGATCGCTGGGTTTGGTGCTGAGGTCATGGACGAAAGACCAGCCGCTGATCACGGTGCTGACAGCGTCGAACGACGCGCCGAGCGTCTCTACTGACAGATCACCGTATGGAAGGCGAACCTTGCCCAGAACGCCGTCAACGCCGTCCACGTATTTCGAGAAGTATTTCGTGCCGCCCGCGACATGTGCGATGTCGAAGAGCATCCCGGTGCCACCGACGATGCCGCCAACCGTTTCAAGCCCGTCGTAGAACCCTGAGGCTTCGCCACTCGCTTCACGCTGCTGCCGCGCGTTCGCCATCAGGACGTTGGCCACGCCGTCGAGCATGGTTTCCGCGGCGATGATGGACGCGCTCAGACTGCTCAACCACTGCTCGTTGAAGGCGGCCGAGTCGGCGCCTTCCCATATCAGACGATTGATCATTCCGTCGACGTCGCGGCGCAGCGTTTCAAGCCGCGCCGCGGCGTCGCGCATATTCCGGCCCAGCTCTTCGAGCTGTTCCGGTGCAGCACCGAGCCACCCACCCAACTGTCCACCCCCTGGACGCCTGCGGTTCCGCAAGCTGTGCCGGGCAACCGTAACACAGAGGTCAAGTGCTGCCCATGAGTTCACCAAGTCGATACAAAGCAAGTGCACTGAGCTGTGCGAAGCGAGGTGCGCTGCCCACCAAACAGCACATTGCGATCAGTGCCCGAATACATCCTGGCGCCGAGGACTTCATAATCCTCGGTGCGCGCGGATCGGCTCAGGACTTCAGGAATGTCGTGACAGAGTTGTCACAAAAGCAGGCGACCCGCACACTTCAGCTTTTGCGGCCGACGAGATGAAAGATCCGGCTCAGTTGGCGGTACGGATCACGTCGGCTGGCTTCGAGTTCGACCGCGGCGGCCGCGGCCAACTGTTCCGTGTCGTCGGGATTCAAGTCAGCTCCGCTGAATTCGAGCCAGTCGACGAATAGCCAAACTCCGTACCAGCGCAGCGGTTCAACGCCCCGATCGCGGACTAGATCGCTGATTTCTTCCACGGTGTGGGCCCACGTCGGCAGGCCGAGTACGCCGATCTCGCTCTTGGCGTCGAATGCTGCGAAGGCGTCATCCCATCGGCGTTCCAACGCGGGACGTACCGCCGCGGCATTCGCGTTGCCTGCCATGATCGACACGATGCCGCCGGGTGCGGCGCATCGACAGAGCTGGTCGATCAGGGGTGCTGGGTGCTCTTGGTAGCCGAGCACACCGTGACAGAGCACGGCGTCGAAGCGTTCGCCGTCTACCGCCTGCTCGGCGTTTTCGCCGTCGGACTGTATGAATCTGACGCGTCGTTGGACTTCGCCGGGTAGGTGCGCGAGTCGCTGCCGTGCCTTGTCGAGCATCGCCGGCGACGGATCCAGCAACGTCACGTCGTAACCGGCTTGGGCTAACGGAAAGGACTGATGGCCCGCGCCGCCACCGACGTCTAGCACTCGCGCGGGAGCCGGCGGCAAGTGTTCGAGCAACTGTTGGTGCATCACGTACGTGCGCACGCGGCCCTTTACCGAGGCGTAGGCGCCGTCGGCGAACTGATCAGCCAAGCCGGCCCACGTGTCGGTGGTGCCGCCAGTGTTGCCGTCAATGCCGGTGCCACTCTCATCGCCTTCATCGGCCACGGCACCACCCTACGACCGTCAGGCGGCCGGATTCCTTGATCCATCGCATGACCTGGATCTTCATCTCCAATGCGTTACTTGTGGTGCGTGTGTGGTGGTCCCGAAGTTCGCCGCGACGGCCACGTGCGTTCACGTCCCGTCGCTAGGTTGCGCGATGCGCAGCTTTTCTGCTGAGCGGGCAAGCAGGCTTCAACCGAGGGAACACACGTGTCAAGATTGCGCACCGCCGTGGTCGGCGTCGCGGCCTTGGGTTCGGTATTCGCGCTGAGCAGTTCGGCCTTCGGCCAGACCGGCTCGAATGCCGCCGCCCCCGCCGCCGCCGGTGCCCCGTCCTGGGGCAACACGAGCACACCGATCAAGCACCTGGTCGTCATCTTCCAGGAGAACGTCTCCTTCGACCACTACTTCGGCACCTACCCGAAGGCCGCCAACACCTCCGGCCAGGACTTCCACGCCAAGGGCGGCACGCCGAAGGCCAACACGCTCGCGGACACCAAGGGCGCGGGCGGCACCGGGAACCTGCTCACGAACAACCCGAACAAGGACGCCTCGGGCGCGCAGGTCAACCCGCGCCGCCTCGACCCGGCGAACATCAACGACGTCCTGACCTGTGACCAGGACCACAACTACACCGACGAGCAGAAGGCCTTCGACGGCGGGGCGATGGACAAGTTCATCACCACCGTCGGCAACGGCAACGGCAAGAGCGGCACCGGCCAGCCGTGCAACGCGAGCGACGTCATGAACTACTACGACGGCAACACCACCACCGCGCTGTGGAACTACGCCCAGCAGTACTCGATGAGCGACAACTCGTTCGGCACCACCTTCGGTCCGTCCTCGCCCGGCGCGCTCAACCTGGTCTCCGGGAACACCGGCACCGTCGGCACGATGATCAACGGCGCGAACGCCGACGGCGACACGGTGCCCGACGGGATCGGCGGCAACTCGCTGGTCTCCGACGCCCAGCCGTACTACGACGACTGCTCAACTCGCGACGCGGTCACCATGACCGGGCAGAACGTCGGCGACCTGCTCAACAGCAAGGGCCTTAGCTGGGGCTGGTTCCAGGGCGGCTTCCGGCCGACCACCACGTTCGCGACGGCCACCGGCGGCACCCAGGCGACCAACGTGTTCACGCCGGACGAGTTCAAGGGCAAGTTCGCCGTCAAGCCGGCTTCGGACCAGGGTCTGTGCAACGCGGTGCACCCGGTCGGCCCGGCGGTCGGCGGCGTCGGCGGCGTGACCGCGGGCCCGAACAACTACGGCAACAAGGACGACTACATCCCGCACCACGAGCCGTTCCAGTACTACGCCACCACCGCGAACCCGCACCACCTGCCCCCGGCGTCGCTCGCCGCGATCGGCACCGACACGCAGACGACCACCGCCGGCGTGCCGCAGTTCGACACCGCCAACCACCAGTACGACACGAGCGACTTCGACTCGCTGGTCGGCGCGATCAACCGCGGCTACCTGTCCCCGGACCACCTGCCCGCGGTCAGCTTCCTGAAGGCCCCCGGCTACCAGGACGGCCACGGCGGCTACTCCGACCCGCTGGACGAGCAGCAGTTCATCGTCAACGAGGTCAACGCGCTCGAGCACACCCCGGACTGGTCCAGCACCGCTGTCGTCGTCTCGTATGACGACTCCGACGGCTGGTACGACCACGTCTTCAGCGGCGTGACCAACCCGTCGAACACCGCGAACGTCGCCACCCCGCCCGGACCGCAGGACTTCCTGAACGGCACCGGCCTGTGCGGCGACACCACCAAGCAGACCCCGCTGGCCGGCCAGAACGGCCGCTGCGGCTACGGCCCGCGCCTGCCGCTCCTGGTGATCTCGCCGTTCGCCAAGCACAACTACGTGGACCACACGCTGACCGACCAGAGCAGCATCCTGAAGTTCGTCGAGGACAACTGGCGCCTGCCGCGCATCGCGGGCTCGTATGACGCGATCGCCGGAACGCTGAACCACATGTTCGATTTCGACGACCGGCGCGGCGACAACCGGTCACTGTTCCTCGACCCGACCACCGGTGAGTCGGCCGCCTTCCAGTGGTAGCAGGTGTAGCACGTGTAACGCGCACGCAGGACTAGCAGGGTCTGCAACCTGCTACGACGCCGCCGCCTCGCTTCCCGCGAGCGGCGGCCGTTCGCGTCTCCGGCGAGCGGGCCAGATCGCTTGTCGGGATCACGTGTCCCGATCACTTGTCCGGACAAGTGGTTCTCCGGGGCGTCGATCGGCGTTCAACTCGACGTGGCATGGCGTGCGAACGGCGCACATAGCGTCCAAAGGATTTCCAGAGGATCCACGCCTCGCAAGCCCTTGCCGGAAGGCGGTTGGTACATGTCCGAACTCTCTCGGCGGAACTTCATCGGTGCGGTCACCGCGGCGGCGGTCACCGGCGCGGCCGTCGTGCCCGCGACCGCTGCGCACGCGGACTCAACGCAGAACGCACAGGACGCGCAGGAGCTGACGCATCGTCACGGGGACCTGCGGGACATCAAGCACGTGGTGATCCTGATGCAGGAGAACCGCAGCTTCGACCACTACTTCGGCTCGCTGAGCGGCGTGCGCGGCTTCGGCGACAAGTCCACCATCACGCTGCCCGGCGGCATGTCGGTGTTCCAGCAGCCGACCACGCAGCCCGGCGCTCCGGTCACCGGGACGCAGTACCCGTGGCCGCTGTCCGGCGCGCCGACGTCGGCGTACCCGGCCACGCACCAGCCGCCGACCTCCGAGGTCGGCGCGCAGGGCTACGGCGGCACCGCGCACAGCTGGGACGACCAGCACGCCGCGTGGAACGGCGGCGCGATGAACGGCTGGTTCTTCGCCAAGGGCGGCCCGACGACGCTCGGCTACCTCACCCGCGCCGACATCCCGTTCCATTACGCACTCGCGGACGCGTACACCGTCGGCGATGCGTACCACTGCTCCGTGATCAGCGCGACCGGTCCGAACCGCACGTACCTGTGGAGCGGCACGATCGACGCACAGCGCAAGTACAGCAACTACGTGGCCTACACCGGCGGCGACGAGAGCGGCCTGCTGTGGCCCACCTACGCCGAGACGCTGCAGGATGCCGGCGTCAGCTGGAAGGTCTACCAGTGCGCTGACAACTACGGCGACAACGGTCTGCAGTACTTCAAGAAGTTCGCGCAGTACGACCCGAGCCAGGGCGGCACCGCCGCGCCGGGCAATCCGCTCTACGACAACGGCGTGGCCAACGTGCCCGAGCCGCTGACCGGCCTGCGCGCCAACGCGGACAACCTCGCCAACGCGATCCGCGCGGACGTCGTGGCCGGCAACCTGCCGAAGGTGTCCTGGGTCGTCACCAACCAGGCGTTCTCCGAGCACCCCGACGGCGCCCCGAACGACGGCGCGTACTACGTCAACGGCGTGCTGCAGGCGCTGGCCGCCGACCCGCACGTGCTGAACTCGACCCTGGTGATCATCAACTACGACGAGAACGACGGCCAGTTCGACCACGTGCCGCCGCCGGTCCCGGCTGCCGGGACCACCGACGAGTACTACGCCGAGACGAGCGGCCCGCTGGCGAGCGCGGGCGTGACGCAGCCACTGCCGGTCGGCCTGGGCTTTCGCGTCCCGCTGATCCTGATCTCGCCGTGGACCCGCGGCGGCAAGGTCTTCTCCGAGGTCAGCGACCACACCTCGATCATCCAGTTCCTCGAGCGCTGGACCGACGAGGCGCTGGGCAAGCTCGCGCGCAGCCCGAACATCAGCGCCTGGCGCCGCGCCGTCTGCGGCGACCTGACCCGCGCGCTCGACTTCGACTCCCCGGTCTACGGCCTGCCCGACCTGCCAGCGACCACGGTGATCGGCGACCCGAACGGCGGCGCGTATCACCCGCCGGTCCCGAACAACCAGATGCCGACGCAGGAAACCGGCACCCGACCGGCCATCGCGCTCCCATATCAGCCCAACGCGAACCTGGACGGCTTCGCCGTCGCCGCCAACGGCTCCGTCACGGCAAAACTCTCACTAAGCAACAACGGCCCGCACGCACGCAAGGCCAGCCACTTCGCGGTCTACGACAACGCAGCCCCCGCCGAGACGCTGCTCGCCTACCCAGCCAACGCGCCCGCGCAGTTCACCGTCGCGCCCTCGTCAACGGACTGCGACAAGACAACCGCGGCCGCCATCCCGCTCGCCGCAAACAGCACCGGCAGCACCCCCGAGACCTACGACCTAACCGTCGTCGGCCCGAACCGCTTCCTGCGCCACTTCACCGGCGACCTGGCCGCCGCCGGCCAGACCGTGCAGGTCCGCGCCGACTACTACGAGAGCGTCTTCAGCGCCCGCCCCCGCCTCATCCTGACGCTGATCAACAACGGCTCCCACGCCGTGACGTTCACCGTGACCCCGAACCAGTACTCCTCCGCCTCGCCAAAGACCTACCACGTAGGCCCGCACAGCCGCGCCACCCACGCGGTGAACCCGCTCTCCACCAGCCACGGCTGGTACGACCTGTCCGTCACCCTCAGCAGCGACGCCTCCTGGTCACGCCGCTACGTCGGCCACCTGGAAGACGGCGCCAACAGCGTCACCGGCTGACTCGGCTGAATCGGCTGACTAATTAGCGCTATCACCTGATCATCCGCGTGGGTTGTGACACATCGATCTCACCGATGTCACAACCCGCGTGGCTATCCGTGCTGCAGGAGGACATGCTCAAGGCCGGCCCGGTGCCCTACTCGATCGTGCGCGCCACGCAGTTCTTCGAGTTCATGGCGGCGGCGGTCTTCTGGGTCTCCGACGGCGCCACCGTCCACGTGCCCTCCACGTTGGTGCAGCCCATGGCCGCAGCGGACGTCGCGGCAGCCGTGGCCGAGGTCGGTCGCACGCTCGTGAAGACCGCCACGGCCTGCTCGAGGTCGTCGGCACTGCCTGGTTCGAGGCCCACACTGGATTCCGTCACGTTAGCCGCGGCTCCGTTCGAGCGTGAGTAGGGCGCAAGGTTCCGCGGGTGACGGCGCGTCGGGATCTGCGGCGACGGCCTGCTCCAGGCCGCGGAAGCCGATTTCCTGCTCGTCGGCGGTGAATTCAGTGAAGACAGAAAAGGTGCGCATTCGCAATCGTTCGAGCATCTCGCCTCGCGTGCCGGGCGATGGCTCCATGATCGAGCCGTAGCTGACGACCCGCCAGCCGCCGACCGACGTGAATGTCGCGATGGCCTGGTGCAACGGCTCGAACGGCTTGGCGTGCACCTCGGCGTTTCGGGGAAAGTGCTCGAGCCACCATAAATCGGGCATGTGGTCGCTGAACTGCGAGCGGAGCAGCAGGCGACCGCCAGGCTTGAGGACCCTGGCCAGCTCGTGGACGGCTCGCGGCTTGTCCTGGACGTGAGCCCACGACAGGAACATCAGCGCATAGTCGGCACTGTCGGACGGCACCGGTATGTCCTCGGCGGATCCTGCCAGGTACTGCGCGCCGGGATGCTGCGAGTGTGCTTGAGCGATCTCGCGCATGCGGACGGATGGTTCGACGCCGGTCACTGGCCCGAACGCGTCAGCTAGCGCGGGGGTGAAACGGCCGGTTCCGGAGCCGACGTCTAACCCGGTCAGGGGACGCTGCTCAGGCAGCGCCGCTGCGAAGGCGCTGATCCACGTATGCATCTGCTGCTCGGAGAGCGCGCGGCCACGCGCGTAGGCCTGGTACTCGTCCGTGTCGTAGTCGACTCGCTTTAGCGCCATCGCAATCCCAGCTCCCGTGAACGTAGCCCGTTCCATTCTGCATCTGCCGAATTCGGAAGATACGACCGGCATGACGGAATGCGGGTCAGAGCTGGCCGTCAAGCACCGGGTTCTGCGGCGTCGGGCCGATCAGTACCGCGCCGTTGCTGCGGGACAGGACCTCGGACAGTTGGCCGCCAAAGCCCTCCTCGCTCGCGTACGAGCCCAGGCTCTCGCCGGAGACCATGAGTCTCGGCCGTGCGTTAACAGGTAACGCGGACCAGTGCGCGTATACGGCGTCGAACAGCACGATACCCGTGTCGCCCGCGTGGCCTTCCGTGAGGAACGAGATCCAGCTTGGCAGATACGAATACTGCATGGCGACTCAGCGCACTGTCGCCGTTGTACAGTCTCGCCGCCTACCTTCTCGCTTGAAAAACGATAGGTCAGAAATCGACGAGAAATGTAGAAGTCGGCGCGCAAGATAGCTCAGCATGCGTCTTTGCTGAGCGTTTTCGCCCATCCCATCTTGACGGCTCGTTTTCGCAGTGCATCAATTCTCTTCGAAACCGCATGACAACGTTGTCTCCCACCAACGTGTCCGCGCAGCCTCAGGAGGCGACCGCATGACGCTCAGTCCACCGGAACGCAGCGGATCAGCGGGCTTGCGCCTGTCCGCGATCCTCACGGTCGGCGCAACCGCTGCCGCGCTGACCTGTTCCTTCGCCGCCCCGGCCCAAGCCGCCACGACTACGTCCACGTCAACTGCCACGCATCACGCGGCGGCCGCGCTGGTGACCGATCCCGCGTCGCTGGTCAATCCGTTCATCGGCACGACCAACAACGCGGACGACTTCCCCGGCGCGGATTCGCCGTTCGGCATGGTCCAGTGGAGCCCTGATACGCCCTCGCGCCCCGACGGCGGCGGCTACGAGTACAACGACTCGTCGATCACCGGCTTCAGCCTCACGCACATAGCCGGACCCGGCTGCGGCGCGGCCGGCGACATCCCGATCCTGCCGACTGTCGGCTCGGTGAACACGTCCGCCACCGACTCGTTCTCCCACGCCAACGAGTCCGCCTCGGCCGGGTACTACTCGGTGTCGCTCGCCAACGGCGTCAAGACCGAACTGACCACCACGACGCGCACCGGCATGGCCCGCTTCACGTTCCCGGCCACCAGCCAGGCGAACCTGATCTTCAAGCTGAACGCCAGCCAGAACGGCGACTCGAACACGCAGTTCAACGTCGTCAGCAGCGCCGAAGTCACCGGCCAGGCCACCAGCGGCAACTTCTGCGGGGGCGGCAACAGCTACACCGTGTACTTCGACATGCAGTTCAACCAGCCGTTCGCCACCAACGGCACGGCAGCGGTCCCGCTGACCTCGAAGCCTGCGACGACGTCCGGTGCGTCGAAGAACGCCGCCGAGATACCCAACAAGCCGACACTGCACGGCACGATGCCAAAACAGAAGGCTGCGACCGTCACGCCGAACGCCTCGGCGAACAACGGCTACGTCACCTTCAACACCAGCGGCAACCAGACCGTCCTGGCCAAGGTCGGCGTCTCGTACGTGTCGATCGGCAACGCCAAGACGAATCTGACCACTGAGAACCCGAACTGGGACTTCGGCGCCGTCCAGTCCGCCGCGCAC
Organism: uncultured Actinomycetota bacterium; assembly: GCA_963714445.1. Taxonomy (GTDB): domain Bacteria; phylum Actinomycetota; class Actinomycetes; order Streptomycetales; family Catenulisporaceae; genus Actinocrinis. The sequence continues at coordinate 3,216 of CAVQPP010000020.1, read as the reverse complement.
TCGGCGTGGAACACGCTGCTCGGGCGTGCACAGATCGGCGGCGGCACCACCGCCCAGCAGCAGGAGTACTACACAGCCCTCTACCACTCGCTGCTGCACCCGAACGTGATCAGCGACAGCAACGGTCAGTACCCCGGCTTCAACGGGAACGTACATACCGTGGACTCGGGACACGGCGCCGTATACGGCAACTACTCCGGCTGGGACATCTACCGTTCGCAGGCGCAGCTTGAAGCCCTGATCGACCCGTCCGCCGCATCGGACACCGCGCAATCGATGATCGACGACTACGCGCAGACCGGCATGTTCCCCAAGTGGTCGGAGAACAACGGCGAGACGTATGTCATGGTCGGCGACCCGGCGGACGCGATCATCGCCGACTACTACGCGTTCGGCGCACGCAACTTCGACACCGGCACCGCGCTGAACGACATGATCGCGGAGGCCAGCAACGCCAACAACGTCCGCCCCGGACTGAACTACCTGGCCGCGCCGGGCTTCATGCCGCACGACGGCTCGTACGGCTGCTGCAACTTCTACGGCCCGGACTCGACCACACTCGAATACAACACGGCCGACTTCGCCCTCTCCGCGTTCGCCGGAGCGCTCGGCAACGGCGGCGCGCAGGCCACGTTCGCCAACCGCGCGCAGGACTGGCGCAACGTGCTCAACCCGAGCAGCGGCTTTGACGAGCCGCGCGACGCCAATGGCAGCTGGTTGACAGCCTTCGATCCCAGCAGCGGCAACGATTTCGTCGAGGCCGATTCGTGGATTTACACCGGCATGGTGCCCTTCGACATCGCCGGCCTCACCGCCGCGAAGGGCGGCAACACGGCCATGAACCACTACCTCGACACGACGCTGCGCAGCTTCACCGGCGCCAACGGCTACGCGTGGGTCGGGAACGAACCCAGCATCGAGCTACCATGGGAATACGACTACACCGGCGAGCCGTCGATGACGCAGCGCACTGTGCGCGCGATCCAGGACCAGATCTGGACCGACGCGCCGAACGGCCTTGCCGACGGCAACGACGACCTTGGCGCGATGAGCGCCTGGTTCGTGTGGTCCGCCCTCGGCATGTACCCGGAGACCCGCCGTCTCAAAGCTCGGATAAAGTCCATCGCACAGCAAGCATCTTCCCCCTCTCCACTCTCCCTTCACCTTCCTCATCCCAACCCCTAAACGACGCGTCATCCCCATCTCCCCGGTGCAATAAATCTCCTCAGCCAATACATTCTTCCACAAGCAACCCAGCAGCCCACCCAGCAGCCCGGCTACGAAAGACAAGCTTTTAGCCGAGTCTTAGCCACTGAAAGTTTGCCCTGCACCAGGGGACCGGGTCATCGGCTACGATTGAAAGCCTCTCACATTCGATGGTTTCGTGCACCACGCGCACAGGAATTGGCATGGCCATCACCAGCGACACCGTACCAGCGGCGAGTCGGCGGAGGTCGCGGAGTTGGTCGGGACTGCCAGACGCCGCGAACGTGGCTGCGGCGCAGGGCCGGCGTCGCAGCGACGAGATCCGCTTCTGGCGCGAGAGCTACGGTCCGGGCCTCACGTCTCCGCTGTCGTCCAATGCCCACGAGGACATGGACGGCGACAACGAGGACACCGGGGTCCACGACGTGAGCCTCCCGGAATCGCCGGCCGCCGAACGGCCGCCGAAGACGCCGCCGCAGCCTTTCAACTTCAACGCCATCACCAACGAGATGATCGGCATGAAGATCACGCAGGCCGCCAGCATCGAGTCGCGGATCGGCAGTCTGGAGACGCGCATGCTGTCCCTGGAGCGCCTGCTTGAACAGCTGTGTCGGTCGCTGCCAGGCGTCGGCTTCAACGACCACGACGCGCCGCTCGCAGGCCACGGACTTGAGCGGCCTCGTCCACCCGCATCGCCTCAGGCTCCTCGGGCATTCCGGCCGCCTACGCCGCGAGCTCGGTGCCGCCGCTGCTGCCGATGATCCCGGCCATCTACCAGACCATTTCCCGGGATCTCCAGGGCTCGTCGCACTACAGCAGCTCGCAGCACTCGCGCGAAGACGACAGCCACTCGCAGACGTCGTTCGGCGAGGCGCCCACCTTCATCGGGTCGCTGTACCCGCCGTCGTCGTCCGCCACGCAGAGCCACTCCCTGACGCTGACCGCCCCAGCCCTCCCGGCGCTCAGCCTCCCGTTCGTCGTCGACGACGACGACGCCGCCGCCGCCTGCTACCGGCCGACATCGACGTCCACGGTCCGCGGCGCCACCAGCATGCCGTCCATCGGCCGCGAGACCCCGGCCAGCTCGGAGCAGCAGCAGCAGCAGTACTCGGCGCTGCACTCGCAGATCCAGTCACCCGCCGCTGGGCCGGAGTGCCGTTCGATCTGTGGACCGGAAAACGGTTGGGCCGCAGGGTCACCGAGATCGCGTTGGTGTTCAAGAAGGCGCCTCATCTTCCGTTCGACGCGACCATGACCGAAGAGTTGGGCACCAACGCCCTGGTATCCGGGTGCAGCCCGACGAGGGTGTCACGTTGCGATTCGGGTCCAAGGTGCCCGGCAGCATGGAAGTTCGCGACGTCAACATGGACTTCTCCTATGGTTCGGCGTTCGCCGAGGAATCCCCCGAGGCCTACGAGCGGCTGATCCTCGACGTGCTGCTCGGCGAGCCGTCCCTGTTTCCGGTCAACGCCGAAGTCGAATTGGCTTGGGAGATACTGGATCCGGCGCTCGACTACTGGGCCGAACACGGCAAACCCGATCCCTACCAGCAGGTACCTGGGGTCCGGCATCAGCACTCGAGATGTTGCGTCGCACCGGCCGTGAATGGCGGCGACCGTGATTGTCGATTTGCCTGATACAAGCACCACCGAGATCAACAAGAAGCTCAACGAATTGCGCGAGAAGTCCGGCGCGGTGACCCTTGGCCGGCAACTGACCTTGGTCATCGTCCCCGACAGCGAGGCGCTGTTCGAGGCGTCCATCGACGCGGCCAACGCGGCCAGCCATGACACCCCAGCCGGGTGATCGTGGTGACGACCGGCGAAGCCGACGCCAGCGAGGCACGGCTGGACGCCCAACTTGGGGTCGGCGGCGACACCGGCGCCGGGGAGTCGTGGTACTTCGGCTTTCGGGGCCGCTTGCCGGACACCACAGCAACGTCGTCACACCGTTCCTGCTGCCGGATATAGCAATACGATGCAGTCGAAGAACAGCGACATAACATCAACA
>CAVQPP010000019.1:0-15940 GCA_963714445.1 uncultured Actinomycetota bacterium | reverse complement strand
CCTGCCCGGCGCCGACCCGCGCGACCCTGGCGCTTCGCTCGGTCTCGCCGGTCCGGTCAACAGCCCCGCCGGGGCAACCGTGACCACCGACCTCACCGACGGAAGCGTGACCGTCAACGCCACGCGGCCCGGCACCTTCCTGCTCGGCTACACGGTCAAGTTCGGCGACGCGCCGTTCGCGAACGGGACGATCCGCGTCGACGTCACCGCCGCGCCGCGGCAGCCCGCAACCGCCTGTCACCGTCCCCGTCTCAGCGGTCGTACATGGCCAGCAGCCGGTCACCGTCGACGTGCTCGCCGCCGACTTCGACCCGGCCGGCTCGTTGCTGGAAGTCCAGCACGCGGCGCCGGTCTCCGCTCGCTCGGGACTGCAGGTCGCCATCGTCGGCGGACGTTGGCTGCGCATCAGCGCTCAGTCCCCTGCGATCGAGCCGAACCCGCAACTCGTTGACTACACGGTCACCGACGGCGTCACCGCGCCGGTCACCGGCCAGGTTTCGATCACGCAGGTCGCCGCGCCGACGGTCGATACCCCGATCCCGGTCGACGACTACGCGACCGTGCGCGCCGGGGACCGCGTCGGCGTCGCAGTACTCACCAACGATGTCGACCTTGCCGGCGCGCCGCTCTCCCTCGCCGCCGACGTGCCGGGCGCCCCCGCGCCGGGGCAGCTCGAGGTCGTGTCCCTCGCCGGGACGTCCGGGGCGCGCAACGGCTCCGCGTACGTAACCGGCGACACGGTCACCTACGTCGCACCGGCCGCGACCACGACTGCGCTGACCGAGCTGGTCCAGTACGTCGCACAGAACCCGTCCGGCGGACAAGCTGTCGGCCACCTGCACATCACCGTCCAACCCGCGCCCTCCGCCGCCGACCCGAACCACGCGCCCGCGCCGCCGCCGATCCAGCAGCGCACGATCGCGGGCGACACGGTCACCGTCCCGATCGCGACGACCGGCGTCGATCCTGACGGCGATTCGGTGACGCTGACCGGCATCGCCTCCGCGCCGGCGCTCGGTCGCGTGCTATCGATGAATGCTGCTTCGCTGACGTATCAGGCCTTCCCGACCAGCAGCGGCACCGACTCGTTCACGTATCAGGTTGCGGACCGCTACGGCCTCGTCGGCCAGTCGACGGTCAGCGTCGCGATCGTGCCGCCGGCCACGCCGCAGCCGCCAGTTGCCGTCGACGAGCAGGTCACCGCCGCGCCGGGCTCGCAGGTCAGCGTGGATGTGCTTGCCAATGCCCTGATCGCGCCCGACGACGCGGTGACCGTCGAACCGCTCGCTGCGCTGAATCCCGGCGTACCCGCGGGCGCGAACGTGCGGCTCGTCAGCGCGACGGGACCGATCACGCTCACCGCGCCCCCGGCCACCGGAAAGCCGCTGGTCATCGCGTACGGCATCACCGACGGCATCGGCGGCACGTCCGTCGCGACCGTGAGCGTGAACAGCCAAGCAGGGTACGAAGACCCGCCGATCGCGCACCCCGCCTACGCCGACCCGGGCCCCGGGCAGACGAGCGTCACGATCAACGTCCTCAAGTACGTCAGCGCCCCGGCGGACAGCGGCAATGACAGCGGCAACTCCGGCCTGGCGATCTCAAAGGTCTTCAATCCGGCTGCCCAAATCGCCGGTAGCTCGATCACGATCCCGGTCGGCGCGCATCCGCAGACCGTCGCGTACGAGGTGCGCGACGCTGCCGGTGCGAGCACGGTCGGCCTCATATACGTCGCCGCTCCCGGCTCCGGCGCGCCGTACGCCAAGCCCGGCCAGATCACCCTCGCGCGCAACGGAACCGTGAACGTCCCGATCAGCCAGTACGTCGCCGACCCGGCCGGAAAGCCGGTGCGGCTGACCACACTGAACGAAATCTGGGCCGCGCCCACGTCCGCTGTGCGCGCCACGAGCAACGGCGACAGCACCCTGGTACTCACCGCGCAAGCCGGATACGTCGGCCCCGCCGCGGTCACCTTCCAGGTCACCGATGGCGCGACGCTCACCGACCCGCACGGCGTCTACGCGGTCATCACCGTGCCAGTGCAGGTCGGTCCGCCAACGCCGGTGCTGCGGTGTCCGTCCGATCCGGTATCAGTGGTCGAGGGTGGCGCGTCCGTCAGCCTCGACGTGACCTCGCTGTGCCACGTGTGGGTCGCCGACCCGACGACCGTGCCGAGCCTGCGCTACAGCGCTCAGTGGCAGGGCGGCCGGTCAGGCGGAGTCACGTTGGGCGGAACCGGAACCCATACGCTGACGGTCACCGCCGACTCGTCCGCAGCCCCCGGCGCTGTCAGCACACTGTCGATCGGCGTCGAGGGCACCGGCGCTGCGCCCTCGCGACTGCCGGTCGTCGTCACGGCCGCTGCGGCTCCGTCCGTCGCGCCGATGACGGTCAACGGCGTCGAAGCCGGGCAAACGGCGACCGTCGACATCGCGCCTTATGTCAGCTCCCAGCTACGTACGCCGGACGTGTTCGTGCTGTCCGTGCAGCAGACCACTGGCATGGCTGCGTCGGCGTCGAGTTCCGGCGCGACGGTACGCATCACACCTGGCGGCGCGTCGCATGGCACGATGACGTTCTCCGTCCGCATCAGCGACGTCGCGCAGAGCTCGCGCACCGATCGCCAGGCCGTAGGCCAGATCACGCTGAACGTCCTAGGCGTGCCCGGCACGCCAGGGACACCGGTCGCCGGCGGAACTGTCCTCAGCGGCTCGGTACAGCTGTCCTGGACTGAGCCCCCGAACAACGGCGCGCCGATCGAGTCGTACGAAGTCGATTACGGCGGCGGCTCGCAGACGTGTCCCGCCTCGCCGTGCACCATCACCGGCCTGCACAACGGCGATCCGTACCGGTTCACCGTCAAGGCGCACAACGTCGTCGGCTGGAGCCAGCCGAGCGGACAGTCCGCGTCCGCGACGCCGAACACGGTGCCTGGCGCCGTGCCCGCGCTCGCGGTTTCGAACCCGCGCGATGGCGCACTCACGATCTCCTGGGGCTCCGCGCCAGATCAGGGTTCTCCGGTCGAGGACTACACGGTGACCTGGACCGGCGGCGGCAGCCAGACCGTCACCGGCGCGACAATGACCGCGACGGGACTGGTCAACGACACCGTGTATCAGTTCACGGTCACGGCGGTGAACGCGCTCGGCCCCGGCCCGGCGGCCACCGTTCCCGGCGAGTCGGCCGGCGCGCCCGGAGCGCCTGCCGCCCCGACGTTCAGCACGAACGGATCCACCGACCCGTCCAGCCGCGACGTACTCATCTCGTGGCCCGCGGTTGATCCGAACGGCCCCGGCCCGACGACGTACACGCTCACGCGCGCCGGCTCCGGCACCAAGGTCGTGTGCTCGAACGTGACCGCGACCAGCTGCAACGACGATGGTCTACCGAACGACGGCACCGTATATACGTACTCGGTGACCGCCGCGAACGCCGACGCCGCGACCGACCCGACCGGCCACACCTCCGCGCCGAGCCCCGGCACGACGATGGAGGCCACTGCGACGCCGGACTCGATCACCGGTCTGACCGCGACGCCGACCGGCAATGATCAACAGGCCTCGATCACGTTCAACGCACCCTCCTCGCACGGTGCTTCGTCCACGATCACCTGCACCGACAACCAAGGACCCTGCGGTACCTGGACTTTTCCGACCTCCGGCCAGAACAACGTAACCGAGCTGGTCAACGGCCTGCCGAACGGAACGAACTCGACCATCAGCCTCCAGGACTGCAACGGAAGCGGCGGCGGCAAGGGCGCGGGCAATCCCTGCGACAGCACGGTGTCGACGAACGTCACCACGTACGGTCCAATCAACGGCCTGACGGTCAACGCCTCGGCCAGCGGCCAGTCGGTGAACTTCAGCGTCTCCGTCAACGCGAACGGCCGGCCGGCAACGGTCCAGGTCAACACCAGCAGGCAGAGCCAGACGTTCACCACGACCGCGGGCGCCTGGAACTGGTCGAGCAGCGATGTCATGGGATACAGCGCGACCGACACGATCAACGTGACCGTCTCAGACCCTGGACGCGCGTCGGTCAGCCAGTCCGCCTCCGCGACCACACCGCCGCCGCCACCCCCGCCGCCGTCCGTGACGGTATCTCGCGGCGCGGCCTGCGGTGGAGGTGGCGGGAGCCTGTGCCGGGGCGGCATTTGCACCAATGGCTCTTGCGGCTACATCCACGTGGTGACAGCCAACTTCAGTGGCAACGTGACGTGCACCTTCAACAGCCAGCACGGACCCAACGGCTTCATCAACGCGACCTACGGGCCGAACCAGAGCAAGGACTCGCCCAACTGGTACGGCTATCCGAACGAGTGGGTCTCAGTCACTTGCAGCGGCAACGGCCAACAAGCAACCGGGACCTTCACATGGCCCTGATCCCGCCGCGTGCCCACCACGTCCGCCGCGCACACCGCGCCTCGTCCCCGATCGCGAACAGGAACAGGGAACACCGATGACGATCACCGAAGAACAGGCCGCGCGCTTCTCCGAGACCTTCGCGCAGCTCGCCGCCGCGATCAACGCCGCGATCCTCGGCAAGGAGCGGGTCGTGCGCCTCGCGCTGACCTGCCTGCTGTCCGAGGGCCACCTGTTGCTCGAGGACGTGCCAGGCACCGGAAAGACCATGCTGGCCCGCGCGATCGCCGGCGCCGTCCAGGGCACCACCGCGCGCATCCAGTTCACGCCCGACCTGCTGCCTTCCGACGTGCTCGGTGGCGTCGTGTACAACCAGGCGAGCCGGGACTTCGAGTTCAAGCCCGGCCCGGTGTTCCACTCCATCGTGCTGGCCGACGAGATCAACCGCGCCTCGCCGAAGACCCAGTCGGCGCTCCTGGAGGTCATGGAGGAGGGCCGGGTCACCGTCAACGGCACGCCGTACGACGTCGACAAGCCGTTCATGGTCATCGCGACGCAGAACCCTGTCGAGCACGTCGGCACGTATCCGCTCCCTGAGGCGCAGCTTGACCGCTTCCTGATGAAGACCGGGATCGGCTATCCGGACCACGACGCACTCGTCTCGCTCATGTCCCAGTCCGCAGTGCGCGACCGCGCCGGACTCGTCCGCCCGGTGATCTCTAGCGGAGCGTTCGCGCAGTTGGGCGCCTTCGCGTCAGGCGTGACCGTGCGCCCGGAAATCCTCGGCTATATCAGCCACATCGCCGAGGCCACGCGCCGACACAAGTACGTCGAACTCGGCTTGTCGCCGCGTGGCTGTCTCGCGTACGTGCGCGCGGCCAAGACGTGGGCCATCGCGCAGGGCCGCAACCACGTCGTCCCCGACGACATCAGGAGCCTGCGAATGCCGCTGATCAGCCATCGCCTGCTGCTCACCGACGAGGCGCCGTATCACGACGTGACCGCCGAGCAGATCATCGACGAGATCTTCGACGGCATCCGTCCGCCGACGCAGCGCGAGGACCCCGCGTACGACGACCAGACCCGGCGCCGTCCGTCCGGCAACGCAGGCGACGGACAGGGAACGCGATGACCGATCCCGAAATCACCGAGCGCCTGCCGGGGCGCTTGGCGACGCGGGGCGGATGGCAGGACCAGTTCGCCACCGTCCAGCGCGCCGCCACCGACTTCGCCGCCCTCCTTCGCCCCCGCCTAGCCCCGCTCAACGTGGTCACCGGCACCGGCTACGCAATCCTTATCAGCACACTGCTCGCCTGGATCGCCGCAACAGACCTTCACTGGGTCGAACTCGGCGTCATCTCAGTGCTCGGGCTCGTCCTGTTCGTGCTCTGTGTCGCCACGACGCTCGGCGGCATGGCGCTGCGCGTCGAGCTGGTACCCGACGACCTGCGCATCGAGATCGGCGCGCGCACGAACGTCACCGTCACAGTCGAGAACACCGCCGCCCGCCGCGGCCTGGTCCCGATCCCTGCCGAGATCGAGCTACCCGACGGCACCGAACACGGCCGCGTCTTCGAACTCTCGCCCCTCGCCCCCGGCGCCGCACGCGTCATCGACCACTTCGACGTGCACGGCGCACGCCGAGGCGTCGTCCGCCTGGGCCCGGCGACCGCCGTACGCGCCGACCTCTTCGGCCTGGTCCGGCGAAGCGTCGTCCTCCCCGGCGGCACCGAAGTGCTCGTACACCCGAGACGCGTGCCGCTGCCCTCGTCCGGCTCCGGCCTCCTGCACGACCTCGAAGGCCGCACCACCGAGCACATCTCCGCGAGCGACCTCGAGTTCCACACCCTGCGCGAATACACCGCAGGCGACGACGCACGCCACATCCACTGGCGCTCCAGCGCCAAGCTGGTCTCCGCCCGCCCCGACGCCGGCTTCCTAGTCCGTCAGTTCCTTGAGACGCGCCTCACTCATCTACTCGTCCTAGTCGACGGTGACCGCGCCGCGTACGGCGATCCAGCCGCCGACTTCGAGACCGCCATCAGCGCCGGAGCATCACTCGCCGAACGCGCCCTGAAAGACAAGCTCCAGCTCACCTTCCTAGTCGCTGACCGCCTCGCGCACGAGCCCTCCATCCCGCAAGCGCTCGACGCCTGCTCACGTGCCCAAGCCGACACCGCGGCCGGTCCGGCGGCACTGATCGCGCGCGGCCTACGCGTCGCACCACGTACGACCTCTGTCGTACTCGTCACCGGCGACCGGCGCGCATACGAGGATCTACGACGCCTGGCTCGCCGAGTCCCCCGAGGCGTGCGCACAGTCGTGATCGCCGTCGATCCGACACGAGAGACCGGCGTAGCCGCCGTCGGCCACCCCACCCTCCTGCACCTGAAGCAACTCGGCGAACTGCGGGTCCTGATGCGCGAGGGAGCCGCCGCGTGACCGCGACGAGCGCCACCTCCCGGCCGCCATTCCCCGGGTACGACCCCGAGGACACGGCCACGATCCCCATCCCAGACGCCAGCGCCCGCCGCCGCAACGCCGCCACCGCCGAACCCGGCACCACCCTGCGCACGCCGCGAAAGCCCGCACGTCCCACCCCGGCCGCCGAAGCCACCGACGCCGCCATCCTCGCCGCCGCACTCCTCCTCGCGCTGTCCGGCCTGAGCACCACCTTCGCCGACCCGGCGTCCCTGGCCGCCGGACTAGTCGGCCTGGTCGCCGGCCTCGCCGCCGCCCACGTCGCCAGCCGAATAACCTCGAACCCACTAGCCGTCGCTCTCCTCGCGACCCTCGGCTATTTCATCTTCGGACCCGTAGTCCTGTCGCAGGGCTCAACACCATTACCAGCTCCCGCCACCCTGCACACCCTCGCCGGCGCCGCCGTCCACGGCTGGAAGCACCTGCTCACAACCCGCCCACCGGTCGGCGACGACCCAGCGCTCCTCGCAATCCCCTTCCTGCTAGGCCTAGCCGCAGCCGCCGCAGGCCACACCCTCGCGTCGCGCCGACGCGCCCCCGCCGGACCGCTCCCGGCCCCACTCGCCGCGCTCGTCCTAGTACTAGCGCTAGGCACCGATCAGCCAACTACCTGGCCGATCACCGCAGTCCTCTTCTCCATCGTCCTCATGCTGTGGACGGCCCTGCGCGCCCGCCGCACCCGCACCACAGTCTCCACGCGCTCCGCACGCCTCCCGCGTCTGGCAATCGGCATCGGGTCGCTCGTCATCGCCGCCACAATCGCCGCAGCAGTCGCACCGTGGCTGCCCGGCGCGGGCGGCGCGGGCCGATCCGTCCTACGCGACAAGGTCGCCCCGCCGCTCAACCTCGCCCAATACCCGAGCCCGCTGGTCGGCTTCCACAAGTACACCAAGGACGCCCACCAGCTCTACGACCAGCGGCTGATGACCGTCAGTGGCCTGCCGGCCGGCACCCCGATCGATATCGCAGTCCTCGATGACTACGACGGTTCCGTGTGGGGCGCCGTGAACCCGGCACTCGAAGACTCATTCGAACGCATCGGCACCACGCTCCAACCCGCCAGATCCGCCGCCACCGGACCGTCCGCCACCGTCCGCATCACCATCGACCCCGCATACGCCGACGCCGCAGACCTCGACGACTGGCTTCCCAGCGCAGGCACCGTCACCAACATCACGCTGAGCGCACCAAGCACATCCGGCGGCAACGACGCGACGAGCCTGTCCGCCGGCCTCTGGTACAACTCCGCCACCGCATCCGCGATCGTCACCAACCGTCTCCAAGCCGGCGATACGGTGACCCTCCGCACCACCCTCGGCCAGCCCACGTTGCCCGCCGACGCCCAGCCCTACGCCCCGCCCTCCGTCACCAACGGCTACCAGCCGTTGTTCGCCGCTCGCGCCGCCGCCTGGGACAAAGGCGCCGTAGGCCTCACTGCCCAACTAACCGCGATCGCCGGCTACCTCAAGCAAAACGGCGCCTACAGCGACGGCGGTCCCGGCGAAAGCCAGTATCTCCCCGGCCACTCCATCGGTCGGCTGACCGCTTTCCTCAACGGCACGCAACCAGTAGGCGACGACGAGCAGTACGCCACCGCGTACGCGCTGCTCGCGACCAGTCTCGGCATCCCCGCGCGCGTCGTGTTCGGCGCGATCCCCGAGGCCGACGGCGTAGTCAAAGGCGCCGACGTACACGCATGGGTTGAAGTCCGCGTCGAATCAGGAGGCTGGGTCACCATCCCCGACGACCGCTTCATGCCCCCGATCTCCAAGGCGCCGGCGCCGATCCCGCCGCAGACGGCGCAGGACCAGCCCGCCTCCATCGTCCCGCCGCCGGACCCCATGCACCCGCCGACAGGCTTCGACCTCCTCGGCGGCAACACCAGCACCGGCCACGGCCCGATCGGCGACCCGCCGCCACCCCCGCCCCCAGCCTGGCTGGGCCCGCTGCTAGCCATACTCGCCTGGCTCGGCATCCCCCTACTCGCGATCGGCTCCATCGCAGGCCTAATCCACGTCGGCAAACTCCAACGTCGCCACCGCCGCCGCACCCGAGGCACTCCGTCCGCACGTTTCGCCGCCGGCTGGACCGACCTAATCGACCACGCCCGGGACCTGGGCATCACCGTCCCTGCCGGAATCACCCGCCTACAGCAGGCCCGCAGCCTAGAAGACCGCGACCTGCGACGCCTCGCACGCGCCGCCGACGCGGCAGTCTTCGGCCCCGGCGACCCGACAGCGGAACTCGTGAGCACGTACTGGCGCGAAGTCGACGCCGGACGCCGCAAGCTCACCGCGCAGGCCAGTCGAGGCCGCCGCCTGCGTGCCGCGTTCAACGTCCGCACGTTCATCCCCATCCCGACTGTCTCGATGCCGACTGTCTCCATCCCGACTGTCTCGATGCCGACTGTCTCGATGCCGACCGTCCCCGGCCGAGGAGGCTCGCGGTGAAACTCAAGATCACGCTGCGGGCGGCCGGACGCGCCGACGTCGACCTGATCGCGACCCTGGCGGCGACGGCCCGCGTCCGCGACCTAGCCGAATACCTAACCGCCGCCGACCCGCGCAGCCGCACTTCCGGGGCTCCCGCCACGCACGCCGCTGCTGCCGTCGCCTCGTCTGGCACCGCGCACGCAGCCGCCGCAGTCGCGAGTTCCGCACCAATGACCGTCCGTGTCCTAACTCCAGTGGCCACGGAACTTGACCCCGAAGCCCTCGTCGCCGACAGCGGCCTGAGATCCGGCATGACAGTCGGCCTTACCCCGGCAACGTTCGGCACGTCAGCGGCCAGCACACCGTCCGGCGCCGCAGTCGTCCTCGAGATCATCGCGGGACCAGACCGCGGCACCGAGATCCGTCTCCCTCGCGGCACCTCGCTCATCGGCCGTGACGCGGGCTGCGCCATACGCCTCACCGACCCGCTCGTCTCCCGCCGCCATGCGCAGCTCACCGTCGGCGCCCAACTCGAGATCACCGACCTCGGATCCGCCAACGGACTGGAAATCGGCGGGGAGCGGTATCCCGCGCCCTGCTCCGCGTCGGCGACACCGTACGCATCGGCGACACGGACATCAGGGTCCTGTCGGTCAACCCTGCCGCCGGATCAGTGCTCGGCGACGCGGACGGGTTCAACCGTCCACCCCGCCTGAGCCCAGTCCACGAGGGCGAACAGCTTCAGGCGCCAAAGCCGCCAACGCCCCCGAAGACCGCGCGGATCCCCGTCATCCCGCTCTTCACGCCGCTCCTGCTCGGCGGCGTGCTCTACCTCACGACGCACAGCGCCGCCTCGCTCGTGTTCGTCGCTCTCAGCCCACTGATGGGCATCGGATACGCCCTCGAGAACCGGGTCACCGCACGCAAGGACCACAAGGCCGAGACCGCCCGTTTCCGCGCCGCCCTCGCCGAGCTCGTCGCCGCGACGAGCGCCGCCATCGATCGCGAGGCCACCGGCCGCCGCCGTGAACACCCAGGCCTGCTCGACTGTGCCGACGCGATCCGCTCGGGCGGACCGCTGCTGTGGACCCGACGTCCCGACGCCCCCGGCTTCGGCGAACTGCGACTGGCCACCGCGACGCTGCCGGCCCGAACGACCGTCGACCTGTCTGACGCTCGCGACGGCGAACCGGCACTCGCAGCGGAGCTGACTGCCGCCGTCGCGCCGTTCGCGCACGTCGACGCGGTTCCGGTAGTCGCCTCTCCCGGCGAGCACGGCGCGATCGGTCTCGCTGGACGCCGCGACAGCTTGCTGTGGACCGCTCGTGGCCTGGTCATTCAAGCCGTCGCGCTGCACTCGCCAGCAGAGCTCGTACTCGCCGCGTTCGCCTCGGCGCAAACCGCCGCCGACTGGGACTGGTTCAAGTGGCTGCCACATACCACGCCCGGTGCCGAACCACTCGCGAACGTACGCCTGGGCGCGACTGCCTCGGACGCGACGACGCTCATCTCGGACCTCGAAGAACTCGTCGCTAGTCGTGCTGCGTCGTCGTCGCGCAGCGAATCGGACGCAGCTGCCGCCTTGCCGCTCGTCCTCACCATCGTGGAGGACGACACTCCCGTCGACCGCAGCCGCCTGGTCGCGCTCGCCGAGAGCGGGCGCCGGCACGGCGTGTTCGTCCTCTGGCTTGCCGATCGCGCCTCCCGGCTGCCCTCCGCCTGCCGGGTATTCGCGACCGTTGAGCCGGCGGCCGCCTTCGTCGGGTTCGCGACGCCGGCGATGCCGTGCCGAACGCCGTATTCGAGGGCTTGGACGCCGCGACAGCTCTCGAACTCGCACTCGCACTCGCGCCGCGCGTGGACAGTGGTGCCCGGACCAGCGACGCGAGCGACCTGCCGCGCACGATCGGTCTGCTCGAAGTCGGCGACCGGCAGTTGGCCGCCGTGCCGGAGGCGATCCTCGAACGGTGGGTGCAGAACCGCTCCATCCTCACCGGCCCCTTCGCGCCCGGCCCGCAGGATCGCCGAAAGCATCGCGCGACGTTGCGTGCGGTCATCGGCGAGAGTGCTGCCGGGCCGCACGCCCTCGACCTGCGCACCGATGGCCCGCACGCGCTGGTCGGCGGCACCACCGGTTCCGGGAAGAGCGAACTGCTGCAGGCCTGGATCCTCGCCCTCGCGGCCACGCACAGTCCGCAGCGTCTCAACTTCCTGCTGGTCGACTACAAGGGCGGCTCGGCGTTCGGCGGTCTCAAGGATCTGCCACACACCGTGGGCCTGGTCACCGACCTTGATCAGCACCTCGTGCGCCGCTGCCTCGACTCGCTGGCCGCCGAACTGCACTCCCGCGAGGAGCTGTTCGCGCAGCACCGCGTCAAGGATCTCGTCGAGTTCGAGCAACGCGGCGGCGCGCAGGCCCCGCCGAGCCTGGTCATCGTCGTGGACGAATTTGCCGCGCTCGTCAAGGAGCTGCCGGACTTCGTCAACGGCGTCGTCAACGTCGCGCAACGCGGCCGATCGCTTGGCGTGCACTTGATTCTGGCCACACAGCGGCCCAACGGCGTGATCAACGACAACCTGCGCGCGAACACGAACCTGCGCCTCGCGCTACGAATGGCCGACGAGTCCGACAGCACGGACGTGCTCGGCACGAAGGAAGCAGCGTACTTCGATCCCGGCCTCCCCGGACGCGCGGTGTCGAAGACCGGACCCGGTCGGCTCGTGCCCTTCCAGGTCGGATACGTGGGCGGCTGGACCGCCGACGAACCGTCAGCTCCCGAAATCCTCATCCAGGAGCTGGGTTTCGGCGCTGGGACGCGATGGAAGCCTGACACGCCGGACGTCGTCGCGGATCAAGGCGACAACGACCTGATCCGGATGGTCGGCGCCGTGCGCACCGCGACCTGGCACGCGCGACTCCCGCCGCCGCGCAGGCCCTGGCTCGACCCGCTCAGCACGCTTTACAACCTTGCCGACCGTGAGCGATTCCCGTACACCGGCGAGCCGAACCGGCTGGTGTTCGGTGTCAGTGACCTGCCATCGAAGCAAGCGCAGAGCGCCGTCGCCTTCGTCCCCGACCGCGACGGCAACCTGGCGGTCTACGGAACCGGCGGCTCCGGCAAGAGCACGCTGCTGCGCACGATCGCGATCGCCGCCGGCATGAACGCATCCGTCGATCCGTGCCACGTATACGCACTCGACTTCGGTGCGCGCGGCCTGGCGATGCTCGGCGAGCTGCCACACGTCGGCAATGTGGTCTCCGGCTCAGACCACGAACTCATCGCGCGTGTCCTCGCTTGGCTGCGCGATCTGGTCGCCAAGCGCGCCGCCAAGTACGCCATGGCTGAGGTGAACACGATCACCTCGTATCGGGAGCGCGCGCACTGCGGCGACACCGAGCCGGAGCCCCGGATTCTGCTGCTGGTAGACGGCATGGCCGCGTTCAAGCAGGCGTACGAGACGAGCGAACGAAGCAAGCAGTTCGACCAGTTCTGCGCGATCGCGTCCGAAGGACGCCCGGTCGGCGTGCATGTGCTTGTGACGGCGGACCGGCCTGGTTCGGTCCCCTCGGCGCTCGCATCGTCGATGCAACGCCGCGTCGTACTGCGACTGGCTGACGCGAACGACTACTCGATCCTCGGCGTACCAATGGACGTACTTCGACCGTCCGCTCCCGCCGGGCAGAGGCCTGATGGAGCGCACAGAGATCCAGGTCGCACTGCTCGGTGACAGCCCTGAGATAGGCGTGCAGGCGATGTATGCGCGTGGGCTGGCGCGCTCGATGGCCAAGGCAGGCGTCGCGCCGGTCGTCAGCATCGAACGCACGCCAGAGCACGTCGCGTTCGCGCAGCTACCGAACCAGCTTGCCGAGCAGCCGGTGATCGGCCTGCGCGTCGAAGACCTCAGCCCTCTGTCGTTCAAGCCGACCGGCCCGTTCCTGGTGTCCGGCGCACCCGCCTCGGGCCGCACGTCGACGCTGCGCGCGCTCGCGACCGCGTTGCACCGCTGGGATCCGCGCTCGCGTCTGTACCTGTTCGCCGCGCGCAGGTCGGACCTTGCCGACCTCGCGCTGTGGACCGAGAAGGCGACGACCGCCGACGACGCGGCCGAACTGGCCCGCAAGCTCACCGCGCAGCAAGCAGTCCAAGACCAGCAGGCGTTCGGCCCGGTCGCGCTCTTCATCGAGTCCTTCACCGAGTTCCCCGGCATGCCGGCGGACCCGCTGACCGAGCTGGCGCGAGCTTGCGTCGCAGAGCGTGGGCTCGTGGTCGCCGAGACGGAGAGCTCCGTGTCCAGCAACTCGGCGCTCAGCCAGCTCGCGAAGTCTGCGCGCACCGGCCTCGCGCTCGCCCCGCTGCCGACCGACGGTTTCAACCTGTTCCGCACCACGTTCAGCTCGCGGATCAACCCCGCCGACTTCCCGCCCGGACGAGCGCTGTTCGTCGCGGGCGGCAAGACGACCGCCGTGCAGATCGCATGGACGGACGAACCCTGATTCCGACGACAATCCGAAAGCAGGTCAGCATGCCGCAACTCGGTATGAACACCGATGAAGTCCTCAACTTCGCCAACCAGCTGTCATCGAAGGCAGACGAGATCGAGCACATCATCAACACCCTCACCGGGCAGCTGTCCGGCGTGCAGTGGCTCGGCCCCGACGCGACGCGCTTCCACGGCGACTGGGACGGCTCGCACCGCCCGCAGCTTCAGTCGGTGGCCAACGCGCTGCGCGAGGCGTCGCAGATCGCGCACTCCAACGTCTCGCAGCAGGTCGAGGCGTCGAACGGCTGAGTCGCGGAAGCCGACTCGGTACGCCGCACGCGGTGGTCCCGCAAAACCGGCGGGACCACCGCGGCACCTCTCGCCGCTCCCGCGCAACATCACCCAACATCACCCATTCGAGTCATGGGACTCCCGCCAACACCGTTCGCCTGTTATGAATTCGATAACGCGCATTGTGTTTAGCGGCGGGATTTTGCGTTTCGCGTACACGAGCCGGCGGATTTGGTCTGCGCGTCGCTGTCGCAGTCGACTGGGGACAGCGTCGCGAAGGCTCTGATCGTCGAAGCGGCGCAGCAGGTCACGATCCTGATGGTGCTCGGCGCCGTCTCGGAGTTCCGGGCTATGCGGTCGGCTGGACTGCCGTGGAGTGTGCTTCGGCGATTCCGTGGCTTGAACACGCTCTCCGGGCCGGTCTCGGCAGTGCTCGTGGCCGCCGTCACGGCAGCCGTGACCACGTTCATGACGAGCTACGCGCAGGTCCAGATCTCGCCGCAGAACCCGACGCCGACGACCAGCGCGTCGCCGACGTCAAGTAGTGGACACGGCCACTAGCCTGCCAACTCGCGCTGGTCACTCGCGCTCTACCTGCCGCAGGCCCTTTGCCGGCGTCCACCACTCGACGACGAGCAGCGTTGCTTGTTCGTTGAGGTGCGTGTGTACGACCTCGGTGATGTCAGCGCGGAACAACTCGCCTTCCGGGCCGTCCTCGATCGCTCCGACGGCAATCGCGCGGCCGGCGATCTTCGCTTCGCCCGGCCACTGCGCTTCGGCGCCCTCGACCGGGTCGACCGTCGCGCTGTGCAGGGCGAAACGTGGATCCCGATGCAGATCAGCGCCCTTTCGCGCGTTCGGCATCGAGCCGAAGACCAGGTGACCCTTCTCGAATGTCGTCTCGATCCCACTGATCCGTGGCGCGCCATCGGCTCGCACGGTGGCGATCGTTTTGTGCCTGTGGGCGTCGAAGAGCGCACGCACGCGCTGCGCGAACTCCGGTTCCGCCTGCTCGAACTCCTGCCACGTCGTCACGCGGCCATACTTGCACCGTGCACCGACACTAGGGTGCGACATAAAAGGAGAGTCAGAAGCCGATGGCTTCGCGTAGCAGCAGGACGATGCTACGTCCGGAGCGGTGTTCGGCGTTGAGGACGAGGAGACGGTTGACGGCGCTGGGGACGCCATAGACCGCTTGGGCTCGCACGTTTTCCAGCGGGAGCGCGTGCTCGTCGATGCGGCGCAGTGCGGTGCTCAGGTCGGGGACCACCTTCTGCGCGCCGACGATGAAGATTGCCAGTCCGGCGCCGCCGCAGTAGGCGGGCAGTTGGCTTCCACTCGCCGAGGCGACGACGAGAGAACCGGTCTCGGTGACCGCCGCCACGCTGCCGACGACGACATCGGGGCTGGTCAGCAGCCGACGGATCTCGTCCGCCTGCGTGGCTCGGTCCATCGCGATCGCGCGCGGCCTGACCGCGTCGTAATGGTCGCCGGCGTTGAGCTCCGCTTCGATGCCGGAAAGGCGCAGGGTCTCGCTGGCCGAGGTGAAGACGCTGGCGCCCTCAGGGATCAGGTCCTTGACGCGGAGGCGTGCGGCAGCGGCGTCGTCGAGGACTTCGACGGTGAAGCCGTTTGCGGTCAGCGCGGCGGCGACCTGCTCCAAGCGTTCGGCGGGCGCGGGATCGGTGAAGGGTGAGGGTGCGGTGGTTACGGCGGTAGCTACGGTCGTTGGGGCCGTCGTGGTCATGTTGGCTCCTGATGCGTCGGATCTTGTCCTTGTCATCAGGTACGACAAAGTGGCGCGTTGGAACGTGAGATGGCCGCCAACGTGACTGCCGACCTGACAATTCGGTGGGCTGTCTTGTCAGCATATGGTTTTGAACGGAGATGGCC
>CAVQPP010000018.1:0-10837 GCA_963714445.1 uncultured Actinomycetota bacterium | reverse complement strand
CCGGCGTCACCGGCCACAACCTCGTGACGAAGGCGTCGAGCTCGCTCGCCGGCGGGCAGGTCACGCTCAGCACTTCGGGCAGGCTGGAACGAACGGCCGCGACCTCGATCGGGTTGTCGTCGAGGAACAGGAAGCTGTCGAGCCCGAGGCCGAGACTGTTCGCGATCGCTTCGAGCCGGGACGCCTTCGGTCCCCACGTCGCCGAGATCGCGGTGAAGTGCTCGGCGCGAAGAACGCTTTCGGGACGTGCCAGAACGCTGAGAACGGTGTCCTCGTCGTTGTTGCTGACCAGCACGAGAAGGACGCCGGCCGCACGCCATTCGAGGAGTCGTCGGGCGAGCGCTTGGCGTGGGCCGCTCAGATCGACGGCGTCCGGCCCGGCCTCTGCGGCCACACCGCCCCAGAGCGTTTCGTCGCCGTCCACCGCGATGACCTTCGGCGCAGTGCGGCGGATCGCGCGGACGAGGTCGGCCAACGTGAGCGCCACCGCGGCTTGGAATTGCCTGCTGAACGGGAGATGCGCGAGGGCGTCGGTCTCAGCGTCGAAGGGATCTGTGATGCCGAAGCCCTCGGTGTCACGTGTCCAGTCCTCGGGCGATAGGACGGCGATGCCGGGTTGCGAGCGCAGCCGCGAGATGAGTTCGCGTTCCCATCGCAGTAGTCGTTCATCGGTCGATCGCGTCGGCAAGAAGCCGACGATGACCGGCAGGCCGGTGCGCTCGTAGCGAGAGCGAAGTGCGGCCGGGTATTCGTCTCCGAGCTCGGCCAGCAGGTCGTCGCTCACCGGACCGAACCGTGCGAGGTCGGCGGCACGTAGCAGTACGACGCCGACGGTGGCCGCGGGCTGCTCGAATACGCCCGCTGGATCCCGCAGAGCGGCAAGCGCCTGGTGATAGGGCGCTTCGGCGACCGTGAGCCTGCTGCCGTCGGTCGCGTCGTCTTCGAGAGCTGTCTCCAGCATCGCGGTCAGGTCGCCGAGGGCGAACGAGGCCGCGAGTGCCACCGACGAACTACGCGTGACCGGCTGCGCTCCGTCGCCGATGGCGAACTCGGCGAGCAGCGCTAGGTAGTCCTGTCCGAGGCGTGCACAGTCCTGCGCGTCAATGATGTCGAGGTTGTAGTCCAGGCGAAGGTGATTGAGATCGCAGGCCACTGAAACCATGAGGTCGAGGTCTGAGTATCCGGCGGCCGCCTGCACCAGTTCCAGGCCGCGCACCTTGAGTGCCTGCGGCCTGATGAAGTTGAAGTAGACCTCGACCAGCGGCGCGTTCGGCCGGTACAGGCCTTCTTGGACGAGGGCTGACATGACGTCGAAGAACGAGGCGCCCTTGTCGAGCACGCGCGCCAGCCGCGCATCGGTGCGTCGCAGCACGTCGGCGACCGGCTCGTGCGCCGCGGCCTCGGCCGCGAACGGCACCGGGACGCCGAAGAAGCCGACCGCGTCGAGCGCGCCGACGTGCATCCGGGTGTCGACCGGGACGGCGAGCGCGAAACGGTGGCGACCGCGCAGCCGGGCCAGAAGCACGGTCAGCGTCCCGAGGCAGAACGCTGCCGGAGTGATAGCCAGCCGGTTCGCCTGCTCCGTGATGCGATCGAGCAGGCCTTCGGGCATGTCGACGAAGAGGATGCCGGCGCGGAACGTTCGCGTCGCGGGGCGGGGCCGAGACAACGTCAGGTCGAGACGTCGGGCGCCGACGAACTCTTCGCGCCAGGCTGGCTCGGCCGAGTCGGCGGCTCCGGCTGGTTCCGCCGGTTGAGCCTGCTGGGCTGCGAGGAGGCGTTCAACGTCCCGGTTGGTCGCGGTCGCGTCGAGGTGCGCCCCGGACAGTTCGGCGCCGATTTCGGCCATGACCAGGACGAGCGACTGCGCGTCGCTCACCGCGTGATGCGCGCCGAAGAGCAGTATCTGCCGCCCGGATGGGTATTCGAGCATTTCGAAACGCCACAGCGGCGGCGCGGCCAGGTCGAACGGCGGCTCCATCAGCTCTCGCAGACGCTCGTTCGCGTCGACGTCGTCGCTGACAGCGGACCAGCGCGGCAATTCGCCAGGCGCGCGTCGCAGGACTCGGAGTCGCTGGCCGTTCTCGGCGTCGGCGATGATCCCGGTGCGCAAGGCGGCGTGTCGGTCTGAGAGTTCAGCGAGGATCCGGGTCAGCCGCTCGCGCGTGGTCGGGGCGAGCAGCCGGGCGGCGAAGCCGATGTTGTGCGCGGTGCTCGGGGTGCCCTGCTGCTCAGTGCGCAGTAGCCGAATCACGTCGCGCGTCGCGGGCAGCAGTTCGATCTCTGGAATGTCGGCGTGAGGTGCGTTCGGCATGTCGACGGCCAGCGTTTCGGCTGGGGTCCGCGTCGGCGCGTCGGGGAGATTCTCGAGGATGACGCCGGCGAGGCCGCGGATGTCATCGGCCGAGGTCGCCGCCGAGGCAGAAAGCTCGACGCCGAGCTCACGCGCAATCGTGCTGTACAGCGTGACCAGAAGCAGCGAGTCGAGATCGAGTTCCTTCAGCGGCGTCGTCGCTGAGACGTGCGCCATGTCGTCGCCGGTGACTTTGCTGAGCACGCTTCGCAGGTAGGTCTCCAGTAGCTCGCGCCGCTCCCCCGCCGCAGCAGTACGTATTCGAGCGACGAGCTCGCGGGGGCTGGTGCCAGCGTTCGATACGTTCGCTTCCTGTTGCGACGGTCCGCCGACGAGATCAGCCAGTAGCGAGCGACCAGCGGCCAGTTGCGGACGTTGGCGCAGCGTCGCGCGGTCCAATGCGACAGGAGCCAGTTGGCGGCGCGTCGAGCCGAGTACGCGTTCGAACAGCTCGCCACCCTCCTGCGGCGAGAAGCTGCCCAGGCCCGAGCGTGCGATCGACGTCTCACGGACCGCCGAGTCGGTGACCATGCCGACGCCCGACCACGCTCCCCAGTCGAGGCTCAGCGCCGAGCGGCCGGCAGGCTCGAGGTGATGCGCCCAAGCGTCCAGGAAGGCGTTCGCCGCAGCGTAAGAGCTCTGACCCGCTGAGCCGAGCAGTCCGGCCGCGGACGAGAAAAGGACGAGGAAGTCGGTGTCGGGCACGAGTTCGGTGAGCAGCGCTGTGCCGAGTACCTTCGGCGCGAGCACGCGCTCGATCCGCTCTGGCGTCAAGTTCAGCACCGTCGCGTCGTCGAGGACGCCGGCCGCGTGGACGATCCCTGCGATCTCGGGAGCCTGGGGTCGCAACGCGTCGAGCGCTGCCTGAAGGCTCGTCCGGTCGGCCACGTCGGCACGCATCACGTGCACGGTGACGCCGCGCTGAACCAGGGTGCTGATCCACTGTGCGGCCTCGGCGCTGGGTTCACTGCGGCCGAGCACGGCCACGTGGCGTGCCCCCAGTGCGGCCAACCGCTCGACGACGATGCGTCCGAGACCGCCAAGGCCGCCGGTGACCAGGTACGTGCGATCGGCGCGAATCCGCGTGACAGTTTCATCGGAACGCGTCGGGGTCAGTCGAGGTACGAAGCGGCCGGATTCGCGCAGTGCGACCTGTCGATCGCCGTCGGCATGGAGTTGGTCCGTCTGCGCCAGCTCGGTGAACAGCGCGTCGATGCCGCCGACGGCTGGCAGGTCGATCAGCGTGGTGCGCAGTTCGGGATGCTCCTGCGCGACTGCGTTGCCGAAGCCCCACGCTAGCGCCTGCTGGGGGTTCGCCACCTGTGCGCTACCGCCAGCTGCCTGGCTGGCCCGGGTAACCAGGAAGAGCCGGGGCGTCGGCTGCCAAGATCGGCCACTCAGCGCTGCGACGAGCCGCAGCGTTGGGGTGCAGCACATCAGCGCGGCACGAGCAGCGGTCTCGCTGGACACAGGCGCGGGCGCATCGAGGCTGAAGAACTGGACGATCCGCTCCGGCGGTCCGTCCGCGAAGGCTGCGTCGAACAGACGCACGTAATCGTCAGGGTTCTGCGGATCGATGCGGTAGCGGCCGGGCGCTTCTACGGCGAATCTACTACCGCAGTGGGCGATCACGTAGTCGGCGGCACCTAGGCGATCGAGCCGATCGGCGATCTCGGCGCTCACGCCCGAGTCGTCGGCGAGGATCAGCCAGCGGCCCGCGACCTCGGTGGGGACGGCCGAGGCGGGTCGGTTGTGCCAGCGGATCTCGTAGAGCGAACTGTCCGCTTGGGAGAGCGCTGTCAGCTCGAAGCCTTCGACGTCAAGGACGACGTTCTCCTGCTCGTCGAGCAGTTGCAGGTCGAGCACTGCCGTTTCGGCGTCGAGCGAGCGCAGGCGCGCGGTGGTCCAAACCGGGCGCGTCCGAAGTCCGGTGAACCGGATCCGGCCGGCTCCGACGGGCACGAACGCCTTGCCGGAAGGCGCATCAGCGACCAGCGCGACGGTCTGGAACGCCGCGTCGAGCACCGCCGGGTGCAGGACGTGAGTGGAGCGCGGTGGCTCGGCGAGCCGGCCGAGGGCTTCACGTTTACCGCGCCATCCGTGCTCAAGGCCCTGGAATGCGTCGCGGTATTCGATTCCTGCCGACGCGAGTGCGCTGTAAAGGTCGGGCAGATCGATCGAGTCTGCGCAGCGCTCTCGTAGCGCACTGAGCGGTTCGAGCGAGCTTGTGCTTTCCGACGCGCGGGGCGCGATCAGGCCTTTGACGTGCTGGATCCACGGTGCACGCGGGTCGGCAGAGGGCCGCGACGCGATCGTGAACGCGCGCGTCCCGTCCTCGGCGAGCGACTGCGCAACGAGCTGCAGGCGCACCGGCTCAGTGGCGCGCAGTTGCAGCGCGCGCTCGAATCGAAGTCCGGTCAGCTGGACTTGGTCGGCTCCAGCTTCCGCGTGATGCTGGTGCAGCAGCGCGGACGACTCGAGCGCCATCTCGACGAACGCCGCAGCCGGTAGCCAGATGGCACCGGCGATCCGATGGTCGGCTAGGTACGCGAACCGTGGGTCGCGCAGGTCGATCTCGGACTGCACGACGTGCCGACCCGGTTCGTCGCTGGCTTCGATGTGCACCTGCGCGAACGGCCGGCCGCCGCTGGATCCAGCCGACACGCTCCACTTCGCGGGAGTCGACCAGTGCCGATCGCGTTCGAACGCGTACGTCGGCAGGTCGACGAGCGTGCCGTCAGGGAACTGTCTCGACCAATCGGGATCGTGGCCCGCGGTGTACAGCTGCGCCAGGTGTCGCCGCATATTGTCGTTCCCGTCCTCGTCGCGACGGACCGAGCCGACGGCCACGATCGACACGCCAGCCTCGGCTGCGACGGCCTTGATCGAGGAGACGAGCGCGGGGTGCGGACCGAGCTCGACGAAGTAGCGGTAGCCGTCATCGAGCATCCTGCGTACGGCGGCGGCGAAGCGGACTGGTTCGCGCAGGTTGCGGTACCAGTACTCGGCATCGAGCGCGTCGCCGGGTACTGGTTCGGTCAGCACTGTCGAGTAGAGCGCAAGCGCCCCGGGCACGCCGGCTATGTCAGATATCTGGCTGTTGAAGCCCTCGCGAAGCCGGTCCATGTGCGGGCTGTGTGTGGCGAAGCCGACCGGCACGCGTCGCACCGAGATCCGATCGGCTTCGAGTTGCGCCTGGAATTCAGCTAGCGCGTCGAGGTCGCCGGATACCGTCGTGGCTCGGTTGCTGTTGATCGCCGCGATCGAGAGCCGGTCGCCGAATGCCGCGATGCGGTCAGCGGCCTCCTGCGGCGACAGCTCGACCGCGAGCGAGCCGCCGAGTCCGGCCACGTCGCGGACGGCTTGGCCGCGTTTGACGACGAGCGCCGCGGCCTGGTCGAGGGTCAGCATTCCGGCGACGTGCGCCGCGGCGATCTCGCCGAGGCTGTGGCCGACGACGGCATGCGGCTCGACGCCCAGTGAGCGCCACATCGCGGCGAGCGCGTAGCCGATGGCGAAGAGGAGCGGCTGCGTGACATCGACGCGCTCGGGGTCCGGCGCGCCATCGTCGCCGCGCAGCACCGCGAGAACTGACCAGCCCGCGTGCCTGGCGATGGCCTCGTCGCAGTGGGTCAGCGCCTCGGCGAAGACCGAATCAGTGGCGAGCAGGTCGAGCGCCATGCCGGGCCAGCGGGGGCTGTGGCCGGGGAAGACGAACGCGACTTTGCCGTTGAGCGGTTGGTGCGCTGGTGATCGCGGGCCGACGAGCGCGGGGTGGCCGTCTAGGCGCGAGAGGGCTTCGAGGCTTGATAGCAGCGTGCTGCGCTCAGCGGCGATCACCGCGGCGCGGCGAGCGAAATGGCTCCGGCGGCGAGTGAGTGTGTAGGCGATATCCGCGAGCGGTTCGTCCGGACGTTCGGCGACGTACGCGGCCAGACGTGCGGCCTGTTCACGGAACGCGGCATCGGTTCGAGCGGAGAGCGCGAATAGCCGCTTGGCCGGCACCTGCATCTCAGACGACTGCGTCTCGGGCGACGGTGTTTCGGACCGCTGCCGCTGCTGATCCTGCGCCTCTTCGACGATCACGTGCACGTTCGTGCCGCTGATGCCGAATGCGCTCACTCCAGCGCGTCGCGGCCGCTCAATCGCCGGCTGCCAGGGCACTGATTGCTGGACGAGTTGCAGGCCGCTTTCATCCCAGACCACGTGGCGGCTCGGAGTGTCAGCGTGCAGAGTCGGGGGCAGTTGCCGGTGCCGGAGCGAGAGTATGACCTTCATCAGGCCTGCGAGACCTGCGGCCGCCTGAAGGTGACCGAGGTTCGACTTGAGCGATCCGAGGTAGAGCGGCCGGTCCGCCGGACGCTCGGGTCCGAAGACGCGCGCGAGCGCGTTGGCCTCGATCGGGTCGCCGAGCGTGGTGCCGGTGCCGTGCGCCTCGACGTAGTCGATGTCTGCGGGCGCCAGTGCCGAACGCTCCAGCGCCAGGCGAATGACGCGCTCCTGCGACGGTCCGTTCGGAACGGACAGGCCCTGGCTGCGTCCGTCCTGGTTGACGGCGGTGCCGCGCAGCACGGCCAGCACCTCGTCGCCGTCGCGCCGCGCGTCGCTCAGCCGCTTGAGCACGACCATGCCGACGCCCTCCGAGAAGCCGGTGCCGTCCGCGTCGTCGGAGAAGGACCGGCACCGACCGCTCGGCGACAGGCCGCGCAGGCGGCTGAACTCGACGAATGTCTGCGGCGTGACCATCAGCGTCGCGCCGCCGACCAGCGCGGTGTCGCACTCCCCCGACCGCAGCGCCGTCGCGGCCAGGTGCAGCGCGAGCAGCGAGGACGAGCACGCGGTGTCGACAGTCACCGCCGGCCCGACCAGGCCGAGCGTGTACGCGAGGCGGCCGGAGGCGACGCTCGGCGCGGAGCCGGTGCCGTAGTAGCCGTCGAGCTGTTCGAGGCCTGATCCGGACGCGTATTCGCTTCCGAACATGCCGATGTAAACGCCCGTCATGCTGCCGGCGAGCCGAGCCGGCACGATCCCGGCGCGCTCCAACGCCTCCCACGCGGTCTCCAGCAGCATCCGTTGCTGCGGGTCCATTGCCGCGGCTTCACGTGAGGTGATCCCGAAGAAGCGCGCGTCGAACGCGTCGATGCCCTGCAGGAATCCGCCCTCGCGGGCATAGCTCTTACCGGGCGCTTCGGGATCGGGGTCGTAGATGGCCGCCACGTCCCAGCGGTCCGCCGGGAATGGTCCGATCGCGTCGCGGCCATCGGCGAGCAGGCGCCAGAGTTGTTCGGGGTCTGCGACGCCACCAGGGAAGCGGCAGGCCATGGAGACGATTGCGACCGGTTCGTCGGTGGCCGGCGAGGTTCGTCGGGCCGGCTCGATGGTTCGTGCCCGTGTGTCGCTGCCGGGGCGTCGCAGGACCGTGGCGAGGAGATGGTCAGCGAGTTGGCCGGTCGTCGGGTAGTCGAAGAGCAGCGTGGCCGGCAATCGGGCGCCGATGCGAGCGGCGATGCGATTGCGCACTTCGAGCGCACCGACCGAGTCCATGCCGACTTCTCGAAGTGGCTGGTCCGGCCGCATGTCGGCAGCGGAGCGCAGGCCGAGTGAACGCGCGACCACGTCGCTGACCAGCGCGAGCACGCGCTCGGACCGTTCCGTGTCGGTCAGTCGGGCGAGGCGGTCGACGAGTTCAGCGCCGTTACCGGCGGCAAGCCGCTGATATCGGCGGCAGCAGGCCGCGCCAGAGTGCGGGCGTCGCGCCGCCGCGCGCAAACGTCGCGCGGGCACGTTCGAGGTCCACGCTCCAGGCGACGAGGTGCGGCGCCGATCGGCGGAGGGAGAGTTCGAATAGGTCGAGCGCGTGTTCGGGTTCGAGGGCGCGGAATCCGAGGGCTGCCATTCGACTGGGGTCGGCGTGCCGAGTAGCGAGACCGCCCCCGGACCAAGCTCCGTACGAGATGGACGTGGCGGGCAAGCCGAGCGCGCGGCGGTGGTGCGCGAGCTGATCTAGGAACGTGTTCGCTGCGGCGTAGTTGCTCTGGCCAGCGGTGCCGACTATGCCTGCGGCGGATGAGAGCAGCGCGAAGAAGTCGAGCGGTCGGCCGAGCGTCAGCCGGTGCAGGTTCCAGGCTCCTGCGATCTTGGGCCGCAGCACCTGCGACAACGTGTCAGGGGTTTGCTCGGTGATGGTCGCGTCGGCGAGGACGCCTGCCGCGTGTACGACGCCTCGCAGCGGCGCGTGTTCGTCGATCCGGCTCAGAAGGGCACGCACCGCATCGGCGTCGGCCACATCGCAGGCCACAACTGCGACCTCGGCGCCGAACGTGGCTAGGTGTTCGATCACGGGTTCGGAGCGTGGATCCCGCATGCCTTGGCGGGAAGTCAGGACGAAGCGGCGGGTGCCGTGCGCGGCGAGTCGACGTGCGATCTGCACGCCGATCGCGCCGAGACCACCGGTGATGAGGACCACGCCATCGGTCGTCGTCGGCGCTTGGCTGGACGATTCGGCAGGAGCGCGGATCAGGCGTGGCGCAAGCAGGGTATTGCCACGGACTGCGAGCTCCGGCTCGTCGGCTTCGCATAGAGCTGCGATCAGGGGCGTCGCGGAATCAGACGCCGTCGGATCGAGATCGATCAGCGAAAGTCCGAGATCAGGGTGTTCCGTTCGGGCGCTGCGTGCCAATCCCCACAGCGCTGATTGGTCGAGTCCGCTCACCGCGTCGTCGTCACTGGCAGCGACCGCTCCTCGCGTCACCCACACGACCCGTGCATGCGGTCGAACGCCGGCGAGCAGCGTTCGCAACTCGGCAAGGCCGGCGGCGACCAGACCGTGCGCGCGATGTGCGATGTCCGCGTCGCCGGTCTGTGCGGTCGGCCAGAATCGAATGATTGTGTCAGTATCCGCAGGCAGTTCGTCGTCGGTGTCGATGGCGATTGCTCGCACGTCGACGACCTTCAACGCCTGGATCGTGGTGTCGACGAGCGGGTCCGCGTCCTCGGCTATCAGGACCCACACGCCGCGCGGCTCGGCGGCCGGTCGAGCGATCGGCGTCCAAGAGACCTCGTACAGGTCGCGACCCGCGCGGGATCCGCGTGCGAGATCCGCGCTGGTCGCCGCGCGCAGGCGCACGCCAGTGAGCTTGCCGGCGGGGAAGTCGTCGGCGTCCCACAGCGTCACGTCGACCGTGATGTCGTTGGCATCGGCGCTGTCGGTGCGGGTGACGAGCGCGGTCAGCTCCGTGGCAGCGGTTGGCGGCAAGGTGGACCGGCCGACGGCGACCGGCAGCAGCGTGCGGCCCGAAGTGGCGAACGTCGCTGCCACCTGCAGCGCCGCGTCAAGCAGCGCGGGATGAACGCGGCTGGTGACGTCCGTCTCTGCCGCCGGCTGCGGCAGCGAGAGCCGAGCGAGAACGGTCGATTCGTCGACCGCGACCGCGAACCGGACGCCCTGGAACGCCGGTCCGTAGCCGAGTCCGACTTCGGCGAGTTGCGCGTAGCTTGAGCAGTCCCAGACGTGCGTGGCCTCGTCGGGCAGATCCGGGACGGGGGCGGACGGGAGCGTGCGCGACGCGACGCCTGCAGCCGTGGCGTGCGAAGTCCATGCGGATGGCCCGGCGCCACGGACTCGGCTGTACACGGAAATCTCGGCGAGAGTTTCCGTGTCGAGCGCTGATTCAGTGGCGACGACTTCGATCTGGACTTCGATCGTTTCCGTCTCCGGCAGCACGAGCGGGGCGATGAGGAGCAGGTCGGCGAGGTCCGCATGCCGGCTTGGGAAAGCTGTGTCGAGCGCGGCTCGGCACAACTCCATCACGGTTGTGCCGGACAGCGTGATCCGGCCGAAGACCGAATGGTCACGCAGCCAGTCGGCGGTGTGCGCGGTCCACGCCTTGCGGAACGTCCACCGGCTCGCCCCGGCCGATTCGATCTCGACGCCGAGCAGTGGGTGCCGAGCGGCCGTCGGGCCGAAGTCCACGTCTAGGCCGTGGCCTAGCGCAGCCAGCGAGCCAGCGTTCGACGACGCTGTCGGCTCGATCCAGTAACGCTCGTCGTCGAAGGCGTACGTCGGAAGGTCAGCCTGCCGGTCGTCCGGCGCGAGCACGTCCCACTGCACATCCAGACCCGCGACGTGTAGCTCACCGAGCGATCGGGCTAGGCACGCGCGCGCGTCCTCTTCGCGCCGCAGCGAGCCGACGACGGCCACGGCGTGCTGCGTTTCTTCGGCGACGGTCTGCGTCGCAACGATCAGCGACGGGTGCGGACTGAGCTCGACGAAGTGCCGGAAGCCGTCGCGGACCATGCGGTCGACGGTGTCGGCGTAGCGGACCGGCTCGCGCAGGTTCCGATACCAATACTCCGCGTCCGCCGGAGCGTGCCTGCCGGCGAGGCCAACGCACTCGGCCAGTACGGTCGAATACCAGGGCACTGAGAGCTGGCCCGGCTCGAGGTCCGCGAGGTCGGCGACGATCATGTCGTGCAGTGGCTCGA
>CAVQPP010000017.1:0-3392 GCA_963714445.1 uncultured Actinomycetota bacterium | reverse complement strand
CCAATGCCGCGCGTTTCGCGGAGACGGTCAAGGCCGGCCGCACGCACCTCATGGACGCCACGCCGGTGACGCTCGGTCAGGAGTTCGGCGGCTACGCGGCGCAGGTCCGCCGCTCGGTGCAGCGGCTCGAGTCCGCGCTGCCCCGGCTCGCCGAACTGCCGCTCGGCGGGACGGCCGTCGGCACCGGCCTCAACGCCCCGCCCGGATTCGCCACCGCCGCGATCGAGCGGCTGGCGCAGGCCACCGGTCTGCCCTTCACCGAGGCGCGCAACCACTTCGAGGCCCAGGGCGCGCGCGATGCGCTCGCCGAATGCTCCGGCCAACTGCGCGTCCTGGCGCTGGCGCTGTTCAAGATCTGCGGCGACCTGCGCTGGATGGGCTCGGGGCCGCGCGCTGGGCTCGGCGAACTCGCACTGCCCGACCTGCAACCCGGATCGTCGATCATGCCTGGAAAGGTGAACCCGGTCATTCCCGAAGCGGTGCGCATGGTCTGCATCCAGGTCGTCGGCAACGACGCGGCGGTGGCCTTCGGCTGCGCCTCCGGCGAGTTCGAGCTCAACGTCACGCTGCCGGTGCTCGCGCGCAACCTGCTCGAATCGATCCGGCTGCTGGCTAACGCGTCGCGGCTGCTCGCCGAGCGCTGCGTGTCAGGCATCGAGGCGAACGAGGACCGGCTGCGTGAATACGCGCAGTCGTCGCCAGCCATCGTCACGTCGCTTAACCGCGTCGTCGGTTACGAAGAGGCAGCGAAGATCGCTAAGCAGTCGCTCGCCGAGGGTACGACGATCCGTCAG
Source organism: uncultured Actinomycetota bacterium (assembly GCA_963714445.1). GTDB lineage: Bacteria > Actinomycetota > Actinomycetes > Streptomycetales > Catenulisporaceae > Actinocrinis. The sequence goes on along the minus strand of CAVQPP010000017.1, from coordinate 2,598 downwards.
GCCGTCATCGACCGCGGACACGTCGCCGCCGGGACAGTCAGCGAAGAGCACTTGGACCAGTTGCTGAACGTCCTGGGGATGACGCGTCCGCCGGCGTGATCGCGCGCCGGCGTTGGAGCCCGACTACGCCAGAACGTCGAGTCCGACGGTGCCGGTGCCGCTGGTCATCTCGACGCTGACCTTGTTCGTGTCCGGCGGCAGCGAGACCTTGATGGCGCCCGCGAAGTGGCCGACGTTGTAGTTCTGGATCCCCCAGCTGCCGCCCTTCAGGCTGAAGAGCGCGACGCGCACGGTCGCGTCGCCGAAGTCGCTGGCGAGCAGCAGCGTGGAGGTGTCGCCGAGCACCGCGGCCGGGTTGGTGAAGACCACCGGCGTGTTCAGCTTCAGATCGACGTGCATGTCGTTCCTCCTGCGAGGCGGCGCGGGCGTGGGTGAGAAGGGCACCGGATCGACGCCGGGCCAGTGGTCGGCCACGATCGACAGGTCGTAGCCGAGATCGTTGTTGTTGTAGTACTGCTTGGCCACCGCGCCGCCGGGGATCGTGGCGACCCCGTCGTACTGGGCGACCCAATAGTGCGGCTCGGGCACGCCGCGCGCCTGGAACGCGCTACGCACCGTCGGCCACGTCGAAGCGTTCATATAGACCGATGGGTCGATTCCGGCGCGCCGGCGCATCAGCACCCAGTCGACGCTCTGCGCCGGCGTCGCGTCGCCCGGCTCGACGTCGAGCACCTGCCCGTCGTTGGTCTGGGAGAACACTGCCACGCGCACCTTGACCGAGTTGGGGAATCGGGCCCAGTTCGCGTCCGACCATCGGTATAGGCCGTCCACGTATCCGGCGACGAGTTGGGCCGAGACCGGCAGTTTGGTCGCGTCCACGCCGTCGTACATCGTTCTGGTCACTTCGCGGCTCTCCGTCCTGCGATGGTGGCCCGAGCGGGGTGACACGTCGTCAAGCAGCCTGCTAATACCCTGGATCCGCGAACACAGTACCCGCTGCGCGCCGAAAGGGAATCAGGGCTAGCCCTTAGCGATCACGGTCGAATCCGCACGATCTGAGACTGCGGTCTACGTTCTACGGTCGATTATCCGCCTGAGCATGCGGTGAGGATCCCGGATGCCAGGTCCGTGTTGAACCGGTTACCGAGTTTGGTGTCCCAAGTTTGCACGGTCTGCTGCGTCGAGGCGGTTATCTTTACTCCATCGGCGGTATGCGCGGACGTCGCGATGACGCAGTTCGTCACCCACCAGGTGACGGTGAGCTGCACGGTTCCCCCGCCGATCAACGTGATCGGCAGGTGGGGTTCGACCGAGGTCGCGATGCCCGGATTGTCCTGCGAAACACTGGTGACGGTCGCCGGGTGGGCGCCGGAAGCGGTCAGGTCGGCGAGGTACCTGAACTGAAGGGGAGCCTGCGGTATCTGCGTGCTGCCGTCCTCCCCGAGGTATACGAGGTCGACGACTGACTGCGGGGCGGGCTGATTGCAGAGCGCTGACCTGACGACGTCTCCAGCCGGCCACGGATTCACGCTCGGCGGCAGAGTCAGCTGCGCCGTGTGCGCCGTGCCACGCGCGCTGAATCCGGCCAGACTCAGCGCACGCGAGGTCGGCGGAAAGTTCGTGATTTCGCAGTTGTAGCGGAACGGCACCGTGACCACTTCGACGTCCTTCGGCGTCAGCGCCATCGAGGCGATCGCGGTCCCCGGCCCGAGCGCGGACGTCGTCGTGGCTCCGGCCTCGGTCTCGGTGACTCCGGCGGCGTCGCCGGTCTGCGTCTGCCGGATCAGTCCGGGCTGGTACACGGAGACCCCGGTCAGCTCGATCATGGTTGAACCGGTGTTCTCCAGCGCGAGGGTGAGTTGGATGCCGGACGCGTCCTCGCGGATCGTGTACTGCGCCGAGATCAGTTTCAGGCCGAAGTCGTCGCCGGGGACGCGGTCGTGCTGCACGGCGGCGAACGCGGCGGCCGCGACGACGATCAGCACTGCGGCCAGGGACGCGAGGACCGGCGCGTTCGGCGGCTGGAGCCAGCGGCGCCAGCGGTCCGAGGCGCTCGGGTAGCCGTCGCCGTCGCTCGAGCCCGAACCGGATCCGTGGGCGGGTTCGTCGCCGAACTCGCCGTCGTCACCCTCGTCGCCCTCGCCGAGGATCTCTATCTCGGAGATTCCCACGTGCTAAGTGTCCCGCGCTCCCGCTGCGATCAGGCAGCACCTAGTCAAAATCGATCGGCCGAGACGATCCCGGCCTTGATAGCACGTTGATGCCACACGTCGAGTTCATCCGGCAGCCGGACCTCGCCGGCGCCGGGAGGCGCGGCGAGCACGACGTGCGAGACACGTCCCGCGAGCCGAATCGCCTGCGCGAGCGCGACTGAGTAGCCCATACGCGGCGGGTCCTCGGACAACAGCCCATTTGCCCGGCGGGCCAGCTTGTTGCCCTTGCCGGGCTCGGCCCCGATCGTCAGCAGGCCCACCCGGGGCTCGGCGACGCCGTGCGCGAGCTGCGCGTACGCCACCCCGAGCTGGGCGAACTGAACCAGCATCTCCGGCTTCGGGTCCGAGATCGCGCCCGCGTCGATCAGGATGGTCGGCGTGGGCC
>CAVQPP010000016.1:0-5429 GCA_963714445.1 uncultured Actinomycetota bacterium | reverse complement strand
CTCTGTTGCGCTTCGTTCGTCGTATTGCTGGTGCCCGTGGCGTTGGCCGGGGCAACCGACGCGGTGAACGTGACCGGCGTGCCGGCCGTCACGGGGCTCGCCGGGGCGGCGGTCACCGTGGTGGTGGTCGGGGTCGACGCGTTCGGGTCGGTGTTCTGCCAGGCGGTGTTGCTGGTGAACCAGATCGACCCGGTGAAGTCGCCCAGGTCGGTGGCGCCGAACGCGTTGCGGCACTCCAGGTCGAAGTCGTACCGGCCCGACAGGGTGCTGACGCCGTTGTCGCTGGCGTACTGGCGCATCGTCTCGGTCAGCGGCACGACCAGACCGCCGGCGGCGTTGGTCTGGTAGATCGACTGAGCGGTGTTGCCGACCGCGTTGACGCCCGCGGCCGGGAAACCGGTGCCGGTCAGCAGCACGGACAGGTTGGTGCCGCCGGGGCACGCCGCCGAGGTGCTGATGCTGAACGCCTGGGTGTCCAGGCCGTTGGGCGTGGACGTGGTCAGGCTGCCGACGACCGCGGCGTTCGCCGAGCCCGCCGCCAGGACGCTGACCGTGCCGGCGGCGACCAGAGTCGCGATACCGGCCGCGGCCGAGCGCAGGATCCTGTGCTTGAACACAGTGCTGCTCTCCTTAAAGAGTTGAGGAGTCCTTGGACGGATCACGGAGTGTGCTGCGACGTGCTGCCGCAGTTGGGGTTGGTCGCGAAGCCGTACTGGTTGATCAGCGCGGCCTGCGAGCAGACTGCCGAGCCGGAGCCGACGAACACCGTGCTGTACGGCGCCGTGCCGATCTGCGAGGTCGGGATCACGTTGTACACGGAGCGGGTGACCTCGAAGTTGCCGTTGATCACGTTCGGCGTGAAGCCGTCGATGACCCCGAGGACCGCCTTGCCGCGCAGGTCGGGGATGGTGTTCTCGCTCTGCGCGATGTACTGCGAGATGGAGAACGGGGCGATGGAGTTGTCGTCCAGGACGCGGCCGTCGTGCTCCTCGATCGGCACGCCGTTCTTGTGGTCGATGATGCACGGGTAGTGCCCGGCGACCACGTCGGAGTCGAGGATGCCCATCGTGCTCTCCCAGAACGACCGGGTACCCGAGCCGGCCTGGGGGAGGATGACGGTGATGGCGAAGTTCGGACCGGTGCCCACGAAGTTCGGGTCGCAGTGGTAGATCGCCTGCACGTCCGTCAGCTTCAGGGACTTGGGGATGTTGCTGTTGGCGGTCACCGCGTACGACACCGCGTCGGTGGCGAACGGGATGTAGGTCAGGCCGGGGGTGGCGGCGGCCAGGTTCAGGCTCGAGGAGCGCGAGAACTGGAGGCAGCCGTCGTTGGCCTGCAGCGAGGTGAGCAGCGCGGTGCGACCGGCACCCGAGCCGTTGGGCCGGGTGATCGTCGAGCACGCCGTCGTGGACTTGGTCGCGATGGTTGACGAGCCGACCGCGTCATACGAGCCGATCAGCTTGGTGCCGCTGCTGTCGGTGATGACGTTGGACAGCGCGTTCATCACGCCCTGGGTTGTGTCGGAGCCGACGCCCGCCAGCTGGCGGAACTGCGGCGAGCCACTCGGGTCCGCCTGCGCCGGGCCGGCCGCGGTCACGCCGCCGACGAGCGCGAGGCCCGCCGCAGCGGCGAGCGCCCGCTTCCAACTCTTCACAGTGTCTTCCCTTCTCGGGGCTACACGCCGGGCGGCCGCCCGGCGTGGGCATGTGGTCCGCGGCGCCTGCCGACCGCGGGTCGTGGGGAACCCGCGGGCGCGCCGCGGCGTATCACCGGCGCAGCAGCCTGGAGAGCCGGGGCGAACGGGAGAGCACGGTCAGGCCGGGTCCGGCGGCGACCGCGACCCCGCCGAACAGCAACGCGAACAGCAGCACGTAGCGGATCGCGCCGAGCGCCTGCGCGGGTGTACGGCCTCTGCTTCCGGCTGCGGTGGCCGTGGCCGGCGGCGAGGCGGTGAAGATCTTCGCGGAGGGCGCGGGCGAGGCGGAGGCGTGCGCGCTCGGGCCCGAGCCGGGCGGCGTCAGGCCGCCGACGTAAGGGGGCGTACCTCCCGGTCCCGGTGGTCGGGCGGGTGCCGGTGACGGTCACCGTGATCGTCTCGCCACCGCTGGCGATCGGGCTCGGGGACGGCGAGGGGACGTGGTTGGCCACCGCGAGGATGGTGTCCGCCGCCGCGACGGTCTGCTGTTGCAGCGCCTGCGGCAGCGGGACGTAGCCGAGCGGGAGCTGGCCAGGCTGTTGGCCGGTGGCCTGGCCGGGGCCGACGGCGTACTTCAGCAGCGCCGCGTAGTCCTTGGCCTCGCCGGCCGACAGTTCGCTCGGCACCGTGGCCGCGTAGGTGAGCGTGGTGAGCGGATAGGCGCCCGGTTGCACGTCGCTCGGCACCGGGACCAGGACGCCGCCCACGCCGCTGTTCACCATCGACGCGGCGCCGCCGAGCAGGCTGTCGGAGGTCGGGGTGACGCAGTTGTTCCCGTCGTCGTCGCAGAGGCTTGCCATCGGCAGGCCGTCGCGGGTGGCGGTGGCCACGTCGGCGAGGGCGAGCACGGCGCGCGAGCCCTCCGGCTGGGCCGGGGTCGGGCCCCAGGTGGCCGGGTTGCCGCCGAAGTTCCAGGTGGTGCGCAGCAGCAGGTCGCCCCGGCCGGCCGCGCGGGCGCCGGCGTGCATCGTGGCGGCGTAGGGGAACCAGTCGAGCGTGCACAGCGGGGTCTGCGGCGCGGGGAAGTTCTGGCAGGCCGGATCATCCTTGGGGAATTCCGGCCGGGGCAGTGGCAGCTTCGCGTAGTTCGGGTTGACCTTCATGCCCCAGGGATCGGGCGCGCCGTCGATGAACTTGTGCGCGTCGGCGTCGGCGTTCACCCAGGCCCACAGCTCGTCGGTGGCGTCCGACGGGGCCTCCGGCACCAGCATGCTGGCGATGCCCGAGCTGAACGTCAGCTGCTTGAATTTGGGGTTCAGCGCGGTGAAATCAGGGTCCGTGGTCAGGTCGGTCGGGTTGTTGTTCACGTCGGTGGCGCCGGGCACCACGCCGTCCTTGTACGACTGCGTCAGCAGTTTGGCGACTATTCGCGGACTGAGATGGAGCTCGGTGATCCGGACGCCGTTGCGCTGCCGGACCCCGTCCGGCGCGCTGAACGAGGACTGGCTCTCGATGTTGAACGCGATAGCGAGCCCTGATAGCGCGACCGGGGCGTAGAGCGGTTTCTTCGCCGGCGGCAGGCTGCCGGCCGGCAGCGGCTGGGAGAGGAACACCATGCCGGGGTCCGGCGCGGCCATCTCCTGCCGGACGATGTCGTCGGTCAGCTGCGAGTAGCCGTAGACCGCAGTGGTGTGCAGGCACAGCGCGGGCTGCCACTGCGTCATCGCCTCGGTGATCTGCTCGTCGCCGGAGGTCGGCCGCTCCGCCTTGCCGATCGCGCAGGCGTTGCCGACCGGCTGGTAGCTGAGCGGCACCACGATCCGGTTGTTCCAGTTGGTCATGCTCAGCGGCGAGGAGACCAGGCCGTTCTGCGTGGTCACGCCGATCCGGGTGGTGCCGTCCACCTCGTGGTTGTCGCGCGGCACGATCACCAGCCAGCACTGGCGCGGCGTGGTCTGATTGGTCTTCGGGTCGGTGACCGCCTCGCCGCAGCCGAGCCCGGGGCCTGGGTGACGGTCGGGGTCTCGAAGAAGGTCTGGCCGGTGCCGTCCGAGGTGGTCAGCGCGAACGGGATCTCGTTGCTTGAGCTCTGGTCGTAGAACGGGTTCGGGCCGTCGGTCCAGGTCTCGCCGGTGACGGACTTGAACGGCACGTTCAGGCTGCCCTGCGAGTTCGGCGGCAGCTTGATCGGCTCGATCGGATCGACCGGCGACGCGCCGTAGGTGACCTGCCGCGAGGCGACGTACGCGCCGCCGCGCGCGTCCCCGGCGAAGGCACCGAACTCGCACTGGGTGCGGTCGGGCCCGCTCGTGCTGTCGCCCCAGCACTCCATCATCTGCAAGTAGTGCACGCCGAAGACCTGGCCGCCCTGGAAGGTGGGCGTGCCGCCTTTCCAGGTGATGTTGATGACCTGGTCGATCAGGTTCTTGGTCTGACTGACCGTCACCTTCAGGCTGGCGAACTTGCCGGTGCCTGAGACGGTGACCGCGGATCCGGACGACGCGGATCCCGCGCCGGCACGCGGGCCCGCGCTCCCGTCGCCGGAGGCGATGGCGGCGACGGCCGGTCCGGCCAGGCCGGTGAGCGCGACGACGATGGCGAAGAGTCCGGCGAACAGGCGCAGCCGGGCCGCTGTTGTCACGACTGCTTCCGCCGATTCAGGAAGCGGGCGAGCAGTGGCGGACCGATCGTGGCGATCAGTAGCAGCGCCGCCGCGAGACCCATCAGTACGTGTTCGAAGTCGCTGTCGATGCCGTCGCCGACCTCGATGCTCTGCGCGATGGCGGTTCCGTTTCCTCCGGTGCCCGCGCCGCCGGCGCTACCGCCGTAGGGCAGGCCGGTGTCCGGGTTGATCCCGGAGGTGCCGCCGGCCGAACCCGCCGCTCCCCCGTTCGCGCCGGCACCGTTCGCGCCACCGGCTGCGCCTGTGCCGTTACCGGATCCAGTCCCTGTTCCGGTACCCGTGCCGGTGCCCGTGCCGTTACCGGTACCCGTGCCGGTCCCCGTTCCGTTGCCCGAGCCGTTTCCTGCCGAGCCCGATCCTGAACCCGAACCGCTACCCGAGCCAGACCCGGAACCGGCATTCGGGCCTTGGCCCGGTAGGCACTGCGTCTGCCCCTGTTTGTCGCACGGAAGTGGCTGCGGTGCGTTGACGGCCAGTGTGTTGGTGCCGTTCGTTGAGAACGTCGGGTTGTTGCAGTTCGCGACGTTGATGTTCTGCGCGACCACGCCGGGAATGCGTTTGACCTGGTTGAACGCCGCTTGCACCAGGTTGATCGGCAGCGGCGAGTAGCCGAGCCGGTCGGCGTCTTGTTGGCCTTGACAGAGGAAGTAGTACGCGAACGCGCCGAGCGTGGTGCCCTTTCCCTTGGTGAACGGCGCCTCTTCGGACGTCGGAAGGATCATGTAGCTGTAGCTGGACAGCGGGTAAGTGCGCGGATCAGGGTCCGTGTAAACGTTCGTCAGGTTCTGCGTCAGGTCGCCGTTGATCTGGGCCTTGAGCAGCGCGACGGCCACGTTCGACGCGGTCGGCGCGGTGTAGTAGCCGTCGGCGTTGAGCATCTTGGCGATCGGGAAGTTGGCGTTGCGCGCGTACGAGTACTCGACGTACGTGATCGAGCCCTCACTCGTCGGCTGCGCGACGTATCCGGCCACACCGGTCGACAGCGACTTGACGATGAAGCCCTTGCCCGGAACGACCGGGTAGAAGGAGGTGACGCCGCACGGCGTCGCGCGACCGGCCGCGTGGCAGTACGCGTCCCAGGTGTCCTTGTAGGTCTTGGACATCCAGGTG
>CAVQPP010000015.1:0-6186 GCA_963714445.1 uncultured Actinomycetota bacterium | reverse complement strand
GCGCCCGCCCACCTGGCCTGGGCCTGGCCCGCGCCGCTTCCCCGGTGCCCGCTTGCCCGGAGCGGCCCGCGAGCTGCCCCGCCCGGTGTCGGCCTGGCCGACGGGGCCCAGCGCGGCGCGGCAACCGCCGGGGCAACTCGCCCGTCCGCGGCGTGGCCGCGGGTGGCTCAGTGCTGGCCGGGTCGCCGCTGGCTTACCGAATGAGCTCGGCGGTGCGGTGTCCACCGGGCCGGCCCCCGGAGCCCGTACTCGCGGCGATGGCGCCCGGCCCCGGACGGGCTGGGCGCACTGCCCATCCCGGACGTTCCGGACCGCGCCGGGCCACGGGACGTCCCCCGCGGACCGCGCCGGATGTACCGGCGGACGCGATCGATTAGCCGCAGCCGCATATTCCGCACTCCCAGCGATCGCGTGCCAGGCTGCCAGGGTATGCCGAATCACGGCTAACGTCATCTGCTGTCACTCGCTGTTACCCGTTACGGAACCACGGCCCGTACCTGCTGACTCGCCGCATTACCCGACGATTGGGCCGCAGCAGTACTAAGCTGCCGCGCATGTGGCTGGTCGGCGCGCTTGTTCTGCTGTTCGCGCTGGGCTTCTGGGTGTGCTGGTCGTGGCGCCCGCGGCGGCTGGCCCACCCTGAGGGCTCGGCCGCGGACGCCGCCTACCGGCGGCATCCGGCTGGCCGCGCGCGCTGTGTCGCCGCCGAGGACCACGTGCCGCCCGGCATCCAGGCAGCCCCAGCCGACTGGATGCCGTCCCGCGGCCCGGACGACGACCCGGACTTCCTGGCCGAACTGGACCGGGTCATCCGCGGCGACGGCTACCCGGAGGACGAGCGCTAGCTGTTCAGCTCAGCCCGGCGTAAGAGTGCAGGCCGGTGATGAACAGGCTGACGCCGAGCAGGTTGAACAGCAGGCAGCCGAACCCGACCAGCTGGATGTAGGCGGCCCGGCGGCCACGCCACCCGGCGGTGACCCGCGCGTGCAGGAAGCAGGCGTACACCACCCAGGTGATGAAGGCCCAGGTCTCGGTGGGGTCCCAGCCCCAGTACCGGCCCCACGCTTTTTCCGCCCAGATCGCGCCGGCCATGATGCCGAACGTCCACAGCGGGAACGCGAACACCACCGTCCGGTAGGCGAACTGGTCCACCCGTCCCGGGCTGGGCAGCAGCCGGAACACCTCGCCGTTGCGCACCGGCAGGCCGGCCGCGACCCGCCTGGTGTGCCGGTCGGCGAACAGGTAGACCACCGCGAGCACGGCGGCCACCACGTAGGTCCCGGTGGCCAGGGTGATCGCGGTCACGTGGATGGCCAGCCAGTACGAGTTCAGCGCGGGCACCAGCGGGCCGGCGGGTGTAGATCACCGTCTGGGCCAGCCCGATGATGATCACGATCGGGGCCATGAAGAACAGGCCGAGGCGGTACGGCCGGTACCGGAACATCAGCCCGAGGAAGAACAGCACCGCCACGCAGGTCACCGCGATGACGAACTCGTACATGTCGCCCCACGGCACCCGGTGCACGGCCAGGCCGCGGATGACCACACCGGCGATGTGCGCAATGACGCCCAGCACGGTCAGCCCGAGCCCGGCCTGGACCCAGAAGCTGGCGTCGCGCAGGCTCGGCGGTGGCGCGGCCGGGCGGCCGGTCCCGCCGCTGGCCTTCGCGCTGTCCACCGTCACGCTGGCCAGATCCGCCGCGCTGGCCTGCGCCGGGCGCCGCCGGCTGGCCGTGGCGCCCGCCGTCCCGGCACCGGCCGCACCGGCGGTGACCAGTTCCGGCACGGCGGCTTCGGCCGCCGGCCGAGCTGCGCTTGCCGAACGCGAAGTCGGCGGCGAACGCCAGTACAGCCAGGAAGTAGAGCACGAGGGTGATCATCAGGAAGTGGTCACTGAGGTGGGACAGCCCCTGGTTGACGGCCATCAGTCTGTTTTCCCCTCGCTCGTCTCGCCTACGTACGCGACCCGGAACTCCTCGGCCAGCCGGGAGAACTCCTCGTCGAACCCGCCCGCCGGGTCGGACCGGGCCAGGCCGCCCACGTCTACCACGGTGCGGCCGCCGGGGCCGGGGTAGGCCCGGACGAACATCCGGCGGCGCCGGATGAAGAAGGACAGCAGCAGCCCGGCCAGCGCGGCCAGCCCCGCGATCAGCGCGGGCAGCTGCCCGGGGTCATAGGTGATGGCCAGGCTGGCCCACTGCCGGTACCCGGTGAAGGTCAGTGTCCCGGCGCCGCCGGGCAGCTTGATCGACTGGCCGGGGGCCAGCGGCCGGGGCGCGACCGGCAGCTCGGTCAGGCCGGCCGTGTTGAGCGAGTACACCGACTGCGACGGGCCACTGTTCATGCCCAGGTTGCCCTTGTAGGAGATCAAGCTGACCCGGGGGTTGAGCGGCGCCGGGAAGACGGACTCCAGGGTGCCGCCCGTGTCCACCGCGGTCGGCAGGAACACCCCGGCGAAGCCGAGCTGATCCGGCTTGGCGTCCGGGACCTTAACGACACCCTCCGAGGTGAGCCCGGACGTGTTCACCGCGATGAACGGCACCGGCTGGTCGTAGACCACCTTCCCGGTCCCGTCGGTGACCTTGAACACCGGCGCGTACCCGTGCCCGATCAGGTACACCTTCACGCCGTCCACGTTCAGCGGGTGGTTCACCCGCAGGTCGTACCGCTGGCTGGCCGCCCCGGGCTGCGCCGAGTAGTTCAGGTAGGCGTTGAACGAGGTCGGCTGGCCGCGCAGCTGGCCGGACTGGACGTAGCTGGCCCCGAACCGGTTCAGCGTGATGGTGAACGGCTGCAGGTCGGCCGAGGACACCAGCCGGCCCGGGTGGAACTCGTCCAGCGCGGTCACCGTGTTGGCGAATGAGGTGCCGGACACCAGCAGCCGGTTGGCCTTGTAGCCGAACAGCCCGCCCAGCGCGACCGCGCCGAGCAGCCCGAGCAGGGCCAGGTGGAACAGCAGGTTGCCGAGTTCCCGCCGGTAGCCCTTTTCCGCCGACACCCAGCCGTCGCCGGTACGCAGCCGGAACTTGCGCCGCCGTAGCACCGCGGTCGCCGCGGCCAGCGCGGCCGCGGCGTCCTGCCCGGTCTGGTGCCGCACCGACTGCGGCATCCGGGCCACGTTGCGCGGCGCGGCGGGGGCAGCGCCCGGGCCGAGCGGGCCAGCCGGTAGGCCCGGGGCACCACGCAGCCGGCCAGGGACAGGAACAGCAGCAGGTAGATGGCGGCGAACCAGGGCGCCGCGAACACGTTGAACAAGGACAGCCGGGCCAGCCACGGGGCCAGCCCGGGATGCGAGGCGTAGTACTGCTGGACAGCCGCCGGGTCGATGCCCTGCTGCGGCAGCAGCGACCCCGGCACGCTGGCCACGGCCAGCAGGAACAGCAGGATCAGCGCGGTGAGCATCGAGGTCAGCTGGCGCCAGCCCCAGCGCAGCCAGCCCAGCACCCCGTAGGCCGGGCTGGCGCTGGCGCGGTGGACTCCGGTGCAGTGGACTCCAGTGCGCTGGGCTCCGGCGGCGCGGCCGCCTGCTGCCCGGCCTCGGCCTCAGCCGCGCCGGTCTCCGTCATCCGGGAGGTCTCGGTCATCCGGGCTCTGCCACCGCTCGCTGGATCAGGCTCTTCAGCCCGTCATAGGTCACATTGCCGATCACCCGCGCGGCGATCCGGCCGCTGCGCGATATCACCAGTGTGGTGGGGATCCCGGCGGGCGGCACGGTGTCCCGGAAATCGAGCGCCAGGTTATCGCTCGGATCGTTCAGGCTCGGGTAGCTGATCCGGAAGTCGCTGATGAACGCCTCGGCGCTGGCCGGGCTGTCCCGGATGTCGATGCCCAGGAACCGGACCCCGGACCGGCCGTACTGGCGGGCCAGCTGGGCCAGGCTGGGCGCCTCTTCCCGGCACGGCGTGCACCACGATCCCCAGGTTCAGCACCACCACGTGGCCGCGGTCCGCGGCCAGGCTGCGCCGGCCGCCGCCGACCAGCGGGCCGCTCACCGCCGGGACGGCTGGCCGTGGCGGCTGATACAGCGTGGTTCCCGGGCTGCCGGACACGAAGCTCTGGCCGTTGCTGGCCGGGTACTGGCCACGATCGCGCCGCCCGCGCAGCCCGATACGGCCAGCGCCGAGGCGGTGGCCAGCAGGCCGAGCCAAACTGCCCGGCCCGCCGGGTAACGCGGGATGTCGCGTGGGGCGGACGGGACACGGAGATAGCTCCTACAGCGAGTAGTACCGCGCCCCATTGTGCCCGATACGGCTGGCGCGGCTGACAGCGGGGCTTGCGCTCAGGCACCCGGTGTGGGCTGGCGGCCGTGGCCGGCTCGGCTAACTCACCCCGGTGATCTCGTCCCCGGTGTAGCTGAAACTGGTCACGCTGGCCAGCGCGCACTCCCGGCGCGCCGGGTTGTGCCACCGGTGCGTGCCTTCGGCCGCGCGGCGGGCGATCCAGATCGGCAGCTGATGGCTGACCAGGACCGCCTCGTGTCCGTGCGCGGCCCGCGCCGCGTCCGCCATCGCGGCCAGCATCCGGGTGGCGATGTCCCGTACGGCTCACCCCAGGACGGCCGGAACGGGCTGTACAGGTAACGCCAGTTGACCGGGTTCCGCAGCGCGCCGGAGCCGACGCCGACCGTGGTGCCCTCGAACACGTTCGTCGGCTCGATCAGCCGGTCATCGGTGTGCACCGGCAGTTCGAACTGCGCGGCCAGCGGCGCGGAAGTCTCCAGCGTCCGGTCCAGCGGCGAGGAGCGCAGCAGCACCACGTCCCCGCCGCCAGGAACCCCGCCGCGGCCTTGGCCATCAAGCGGCCCTCTTCGGAGAGGTGGAAGTCGGGCAGGCGGCCGTACAGCACGCCGCCCGGGTTGTAGACCTCACCATGCCGCAGCAGATGCAGCACGGTGTCCGGAGCTGGGTTTTCAGTCATGGCGGGCACAGCCTACCGGGACGCCCAGCTCAGCCTGCTCCGGGCGGCCGCCAAGCGGGTAGACTCCCGGACAGTTGTGGTTGCGCCTAGGGTTCCGTGCCCCGCCCGCGCCCGGTCTGCCGGGCGGCCCCGGCCGCACAATAAGAGCGGGGCAGGCTGGACCGAGCGGCGCCAGGTGTCCACGCAGGGCACCCACACCTGACGGGATAAGAAACCTCGAGGGCTCTCGTTCGCCATGCCCGGGCCAGTCCCGGGCCGGACTAGGGAGCCGCCCCCGTGAGCGCCACCGCGCTAGCCCTGATCCTCGTCGCCGCCGTCGCGCACGCCACCTGGAACCTGTTCAGCAAGCAGGCCTCGGTGACCGGCGCGTCCTCGTTCGTCTGGCTGATGTCGCTGATCGCCACCGCGCTGTACGCGCCGGTCGTGCTCATCGCCGTGCTGATCGACCCGCCCAGGCTCACCGGCCTGTGCTGGGTGTTCATGATCGGCACCGGGCTGCTGCAAGCGGGCTACTTCCTGTTCCTGCAGTCCGGCTACCGGCTGGGCGACCTGTCCCTGGTCTACCCAGTCGGCCGCGGCAGCGGCGCCCTGCTGGCCGCGCTGGCTGGCATCGTGCTGCTTGGCGAGCACCCCGGGGCGGCCGGGCTGGCAGGCATAGGACTGGTGATAGCTGGCGTTCTGCTGCTTGGTGCGCCCGCTGCAACGGGCCGGTCAGCCGCTTCTTCCGCGGCGCGGAGCGCCGATCGGGGGCCGGGGGCTCCGGGGGTAGTCCCCCGGGCAAGCAGAGCGGGGGGTCGCCCCCCCGGGCCAGCACAGGCTCCGCGGGCGCTGGCCTTCGCGCTGGTCACCGGCATGTTCATCGCGTCGTACACGCTGTGGGACAAGTACGCGGTGAGCACGCTCCGGGTGCCCCCCTGGTCCAGGGGTACGCGGCGATGCCGGTGATGGCGCTGGTCTGGCCCCGTTCGCGCTGCGCCAGCGGGCGCGCACCGCGCTGGTCTGGCGGACCTACCCGCGCCAGGTGGCGGGCGCCGCGGTGCTCGCGCCGCTGGCCTACATCCTGGTGCTGGTCGCGCTCAGCTTCACCGCGGTCAGCGCGGTCGCCCCGGCCCGCGAAGTCAGCGTGCTGGCCGGGGTGCTGCTCGGCCGCCGGCTGCTCGGCGAGGGGCAGCTGGCCCGCCGCCTGGCCGCGGCCGCCGCCATCGCGGCCGGCATCATCTGCATCGCCGTCGGCTAGCGCCCACGGCCGCGGTGGCCGAAGCTCAGCCG
>CAVQPP010000014.1:0-5656 GCA_963714445.1 uncultured Actinomycetota bacterium | reverse complement strand
GCGTTCTACCTGGCTCAGTTCGTGCTGTCTTCTCCGGCAAGCGCGTGCTGGTGCGCGCCGACCTCAACGTGCCGCTCGACGGCACGCGCATCACCGACGACGGCCGGATCCGCGCCTCGGTGCCCACTCTCAGCACCCTGCTGGAGCGCGGCGCCAAGGTCATCGTCACCGCGCACCTGGGCCGCCCCAAGGGCGTCGACCCGGAGGCGGACAAGAAGTACTCGCTCGCGCCGGTCGCCGTGCGCCTGGGCGAGCTGCTGGGCAAGCCGGTCGCGTTCGCCACCGACACCGTCGGCGAGTCGGCCAAGGCCACCGTCGCGGCGCTGCAGGACGGCGAGATCGCGCTGCTGGAGAACGTCCGCTTCAACCCGGCCGAGACCAGCAAGGACGCGGTCGAGCGCGGCAAGTTCGCCGACCAGCTCGCCGAGCTCGCCGACCTGTTCGTCTCCGACGGCTTCGGCGCCGTGCACCGCCGGCATGCCTCGGTCTACGACGTCGCCGAGGACCTGCCGCAGCGCGGCCGGCTACCTGATCACCAAGGAGCTGGACGTCCTCAAGCGGCTGACCGAGAACGTCGAGCGCCCCTACGCGGTGGTCCTCGGCGGCTCGAAGGTCTCGGACAAGCTCGGCGTCATCGACAACCTGCTGGACAAGGCCGACCGGATCCTGATCGGCGGCGGCATGGTCTTCACGTTCCTGAAGGCGCAGGGCCACGAGGTCGGCAAGTCGCTGCTCGAGGAGGACCAGCTCGAGACCGTCGTCGGCTACCTCGAGCGGGCCAAGGACAACAACGTCGAGATCGTGCTCCCGGTCGACATCGTCGCCGCGACCGCCTTCGCCGCGGACGCCGACCACGAGGTCGTCGCTGCCGACGCGATCCCGGCCGACCGCCTGGGCCTGGACATCGGCCCCGAGTCCGGCAAGCTGTTCGCCGCGAAGCTCGCGGGCACCAAGACGATCTTCTGGAACGGCCCGATGGGCGTCTTCGAGATGGAGCCCTACGCCGGCGGCACCCGCGCCGTCGCGCAGGGCCTGATCGACTCGGGCGCGTTCACCGTGGTCGGCGGCGGCGACTCGGCCGCTGCGGTGCGGCAGCTCGGTTTCGACGAGTCTGCCTTTGGCCACATCTCGACCGGCGGCGGAGCGTCGCTGGAATACCTGGAGGGCAAGCTCCTCCCGGGCATCACCGTGCTGGAGGGCTGAGCCGTGGCCGATGAGACACGCACCCCGCTGATGGCGGGCAACTGGAAGATGAACCTCAACCACCTCGAGGCCATCGCGCACGTCCAGAAGCTCGCGTTCTCGCTCACCGACAAGGACTACGCGGCCGTCGAGGTCGCGGTGCTGCCGCCGTTCACCGACCTGCGTTCGGTGCAAACGCTGATCGACGGCGACAAGCTGAAGATCAAGTACGGCGCGCAGGACGTCTCGCAGCACGTTTCCGGGGCGTACACCGGCGACATCTCAGCCGCGATGCTGGCGAAGCTCGGCTGCACGTACGTCGTGGTCGGGCACTCCGAGCGCCGCCAGTACCACGACGAGACCGACGAGCTGGTGGCCGCGAAGGCCAAGGCGGCGCTCGGCAGCGGCGTCACCCCGATCGTGTGCGTGGGCGAGCACCTGGAGATCCGCAAGGCTGCCGGCCACATCGCGCACTGCATCGAGCAGATCGACGGCTCGCTGGCCGGTCTGACGGCGCAGCAGATGGAAAAGGTCGTCATCGCCTATGAGCCGGTCTGGGCGATCGGCACCGGCGAGGTGGCCACGCCGCAGGACGCGCAGGAGGTCATCGGCGCGATCCGCGGCCGGCTCGAGACGAACTTCGGCGCCGAGATCGCGGCGAAGGTCCGGATCCTGTACGGCGGCTCGGTCAAGGGTTCGAACGTGGCCGGGATCATGGCCGAGGCCGACATCGACGGCGCGCTGGTCGGCGGCGCCTCGCTCGACGCGGACGATTTCGTGCGCATCGTGCGTTACCGCGACCAGGCCGTGAACGCGTAGTTCGACGCGTAACACTGAAAGACCTGTAAGAACAATGGCCGCCCGACCGGCGGCACTGGCTCCGAGGGAAGGGGTCCGGGTAAGCTCAGCCCCGGCCCCTGCCCTCGATCCGCTCAGCATCCGAGCGGACCGTAGTAAGAGAAGAACCGCACGTGGTCGTCGCACTGGAGATCATCCTCGCCGTCACCAGCCTGCTGTTGGTGGTCTTCGTCCTGCTGCACAAGGGCAAGGGCGGCGGCCTCTCCGACATGTTCGGCGGCGGCTTCACCTCGCAGCACGGCGGTTCCTCGGTCGTCGAGAAGAACCTGGACCGGATCACAATCGTGCTCGTGGTCATCTGGACCGCGGCGATCGTCGGCCTCGGTATCGCATACAAGCCGTAGCGATTCCGCTGCGCTCTGTGCATATCCCGCGCGGTTTCGCGCTCTCGGGCATACATTTCCGCGCTTTCGGCCTCTGACGTGCCGTCACGCCCACGTCTCGCAGAGGTGATGGCGCGTAGCATGATGTGACATAACCCCATCCTGTCCGACCGGAACCGGGACGACCCCCGTACACGTCTCCGTTTTCGCTCGTACACTGGTGCATCGCGCACCGTACGGGGGGCGAGGATCGATCGTCAGGGAGACGAACAGTGGCTAGTGGCAACGCGATTCGCGGAAGTCGGGTCGGCGCCGGACCGATGGGCGAGGCCGAGCGCGGCGAAACGGCCCCGAGGATCTGGATAAGCTTCTACTGCTGCAACGGTCACGAGACCAAGCCGAGCTTCGCGTCCGAGGCGCAGATCCCGGAAACCTGGGACTGCCCGCGCTGCGGCTTCCCGGCCGGTCCGGACGCCGAGAACCCGCCGGCGCCGCCGCGTACCGAGCCGTACAAGACGCACCTGGCGTACGTGCGTGAGCGCCGCTCCGACGAGGACGGCGAGGCGATCCTGGCCGAGGCGCTGGCGAAGCTGCGCGGCGAGGCCTAGAAGCACGCTAGCGCCCGTATCGCGCGTATCGCGCACCGCAGCCGAACTCGGCTGCAACCCCGAGCGTGTTCCATCCCCCGGAACCTTGAGCCGCGGACGGCCTGACGCCCACGAGGCCACGCCCGTGAGCCATTCGCCCACAGCGCCGCTAGGATCCCCCCGTGGCTCAGACGCTGCGTAATTTCCAGCTGTTCCTGGACCGGGAGGCGGCCAAGTCCTCGCCGCTCTACGCCGCGCTGACCGCGCTGGTCTCCCAGGACCTGCAGGACGGCGGCCCGCTCTCCGAGGTCATCGTCGCGGCGCCGGAGCGCCAGCGCGTCCCGAACCTGCTGTTCGCCGCAGTGCAGCGCACCCTGTTCGACGAACCGGACAGCGACCTAGCCGCGTACTACACATCGATCGGCGGCACGCGCACCCCTGACGACGACCTGGCCGAGATTTTCACTCACTTCGTCCTCGCGCACCGCGATCGCATCGAGCAGGTCCTAGCAACCGGCGAAACGCAGACCAACGAAGCTCTGCGCGCCGCTCAGATATACCCCGCGCTCGGCTGGGCCCAAGCCTGCACCCGCCGCCCGCTAGGCCTTATCGAAGTAGGCACCAGCGCCGGCCTCCTCCTGCACGCCGACCGTTACTCCTACGTATACGAGTTCGAAGACGGCTCCAAACTGACCGCGGGAGAGGGAAGCGCGGACGGCGTCCCCACCTTGCGCTGCGCCGTACGCGGCCCCGCCGCGCAGGCAACCAAAGCACTAGCGCCCTTCGTCACGAAGGAATTGCGCATCGCCTCCCGCGTCGGCCTAGACCTCAACCCGCTCGACCCGGCCGATCCCGAAGCCCGCGCGTGGCTAGACGCCCTCGTCTGGCCCGAGCACGCCGAACGCCGCGCGCGTCTGCGTGCGGCCCTAGATCACGCCGCACGCCGCCCCGCGCGGCTACGTAAGGGTGACGCGGTGCGCATCCTGCCCGACGCGGTAGAAGGCGTGGCCGACAACGCGATCCCGTGCATCCTCATCTCCAACACCCTCGCGCACTGGAGCCCCGACGGCCGAACCGCCCTCATCGACCTGATCCGCCGACTCGGCGCGCGACGCGACCTCGTCTGCATCGTTAAGGAGGGCTTCGCAACCGGCCTGAACCAGCGCCCGTCACATAAGCTTCCGGTTTACCCGATTCATATACTAGCCCTTGCCCCACAGTCCAGCATAGAGAGAATCAGCCTGTCGCATACCGGGCGGGCACATTCCATAAGGTCTAGCGCCAGTGAATCCCTGCCCTGCTTATCAGCATGCAAGATACCCATAGCAGGGTGCAGCCCGTAGGCATAGCATGCCTGTACCGCCTGTGTTTCCGCTATCCGGTAGCAATAATTCAGCATGGCATTAACAGGATTAGTAGCATTCCGATTCGTATACTCGCGCAGCATAGTAGTACGCGCGCCAAAGGTGAGCCAGTGACCAGGCACCTTCAGCAAATCATCAGGGGAGAATGGAACGTGAACCCTGCCAGCCCATACCTGCCAGTAAATTAGGCATTGGGCCTCCCACATACGCATATCAATTACGGTTCGGCAGGCAGTCAATTCCTGTAGATAATCCGTGATCATTTCCGCAGGTCTAGGCGCATTCAGGATATCAGCCAGCACCGCAGCCTGCCCGGTCAATTTCGCGGCCAGTAGCTGACGCATTATTTCTGTGCCAGCCATGGTATCCGTGGCCTGTGCCTGCGCTCTGAGCATTTTAGCGTCTTGCTGCGTAATCCCTGATTCTAGGGTAATCCCGTGCGCCTGATCCGCACAGATTACGCTGATGTCAGCGTCAGCCAGCCATCGGATAGCCTCTAGGGTGATATAGCCATGTTCGCCTAGCACAATTAGGCGGGTGACTTGCCGGGGAACACGGGGGATGTTGCGGGACCGTTTACCGCCTGGGGGACCATCCTCTATACGTAGCTGACCGTTGCGGACTGTGACAGTGACATTAGAGCCATCGGCCACGATCACGGTAGGGTCGGTATTCGCTGCCTGCCACGCCGCAGGGTCAATGCTTGGATGCCACGGGGCTAGCTGTGCTGTTGTCATGAGATACCCGCAGGATTGGGGAGGGGTTTAGGTAGGTTCATGCTACAGGATTCCACTGATGGCAGGCAGGATACTGGCCTGCCTCTGTGTGGCCCTGAGCCGTAGCCTGTCAGCCTTGCCAGCCACGGGGGTACCTTGCACCTTTATGCCTGCGGTCGGCAGGCGTAGCCTGGCAGCGCTGACACCAGGGCCACGCCTGCCCTTACGGCAGATCAGACGTGAATCGGTTAGCGGCTAACGCGTAGCGCCGTATCACCTAAAATAGGCAGCATGGACACAGGGCAGGGCCTAGCCGCAGCACAGCGCGCTACCGGCCATGGCAGCGCAGCCTGTTACCGGCAGGGCTGCCGCCTGCCACCCTGCAAGCAAGCCCATGCGAAACGAATTAAGGCGCAGCGCAGGCGCAGGGCTGAACGGGTAAAGGCAGAAATTCAGGCTAGACGTTTGGCTAGGGATATTGCACGTAACGCTGCCATGATCCGTGAGGCAAATAGCAGAGCCAGCGAACCGACTGCTATAGACATGATCCGCAGGCAGCGCGAGTTGGATAACATACCCGAATACCTGCCCGACCCTGAGCCATACGATTACCGGGCAGCCCTGGC
>CAVQPP010000013.1:0-34095 GCA_963714445.1 uncultured Actinomycetota bacterium | reverse complement strand
AAACAAAAAAAAAAACAAAACAAAAGAAAAACACACACACACAGAGAGAGAGAGACACACACACACAAAAAAAAAAAAAGAGAGAGAGACATAGACAGATAGATAGACAGAGAAAGAAAGAAAGAAAACAAAACAAAGAAATAAATAGAGACATACACATAGACATATACACATACACACACACACACAAAAGAAACAGAGAAAGAAAGAAAGAAAGAAAGAAAGAAAGAAAGAAAGAAAGAAAGGAAAAACTCTCCCCCCCCCCCCCCCCAAAAAAAGAGCGATCCCCAGCCCCGCGACGACAACGGCGGCCGAGATCGCGCGAACCGGAAGAACCAAACCGCACAGTCGTCGACGAAAAATTCCCAGAGGGCAGCTGATTGCATACCCGACTGCCCTTCTTCTCGAGAAATTGACGCGGCGAGCGGCCCTCTGCTGCTGTGGAAGAGTTACATGGTGCCGTCGAACAACGGCAACAGCGACGCTGCCTCGGCGACCACCAATGCGGCGTGGCTCCCCTCCAGCTCGGTGATCGACCCGGTCCGGGCTGCTGTACGTCTGTTGGGGCAACAATTTACATTGTTCCCTCTTGTTCGGTGCGGCGAAGTTGCGGTTATATGCTATTGTACCTCGTTCGGCGTTGAATGATTACGATCTGATCCTCGAGGTGCTGACATGTCGATGTGACGTCTTTGGTTAGTTAGGCCTCATCACATGTGCGCATTGGCGATCCGTTGAATGTTGTCCTTGAGGTGGTGTGACTTGATTCACCGGAGTCGTTGCAGTCTAACCGGTGTCATGGCCTCGCGGTACTGTGCACGTGTTGTCCGGAGAAACCGCCGCCGGGGCATCGGCCAGAGAATGGTGTTGATCTTGCTGGGTCGACGGGTGACAGTCGAAGGTAGCTGGACATCCACAAGGCGACTATTGGGATCGGAGTACCTTTGTATGGTCATCTGATCCGTGTGGTGGTGCTATCCACGTCGTCGAAGCGAAAGCATCTTTTTGATGATGCATTTCCGGTGAATTTGGTTATGGTCGGCCATTATTGTTGTTTGTTTTTGGCTTAGTTGTATTTGGGTTGAATTGGCAACAATCCGGTGCAATTTGCTTGATCTTATTGTTGGTCATCAACCCTTTGATGCATGAGGAATGGTGGAGTCACTTACATGTTGGTTCGGTTGACGATGATTGGTACGAGACGCAGGGCTTTCGGAAAGTGTGGCCACGGGGAAGATCTGGTTAGCTTCGTCAGCGGCGGCGATGAATGCCAGCGCGGCCATTGCATGTCCTCTTGTTGTATTGGGTCGGCGGAGACTGTTGTCGTGCCTTGCTGGACGCTCCCACCTCGACACACAAGGTGTTTGCCTTCGGTTCCTCCACGTGCCAGATGCTGAAGAGCGATGCCGAAGGGCTTCAGACGACGAAGGAACTGAAACGTTTGACTGCCAAGGGTTACCCGATGGTCGAGTGCACTATTGCCTAGGTTGTCAGCGCAGCGCCGAGGACGGCGATGTTTTCGGAGGCTATTCAGAGCAGGCGAGGTATACGTATGGTGGCGCCGCCGGCGACTCGGTCATCACCAACCTGCGGACCGTGGCGACGTTCGACTTCGCCGCGGGCGGACAACCGGAGAGCCTGACCATCAACCCGGACGGCTCGCTGACCGTTTCGCTGCTCGGCTTGCTGACCGGCCAGCCGCCGCAGTTGGTGCACATCAGCCGAACCGGGGCGCGCACGGTGCTCGTCACCGGACAGGCCGGGGAGGCGATCGGCGGCAACGTTCGCGATCGCCAGGGCACGATCTACTACAACATGCTCTCCGCGGACCCGTCGCGCTCCGGCCTCTGGCGCCTGCCCCCAGGCGGCAGCCCCGAGCGTATCGGTGCTCTGCCGGCCGGCGCGTTCCTCAATGGCCTGACCATCGACGCGGCGGGCGAGAACCTGTACGCGGCCGACAGCCTGGCCGGTACCATCTGGACCGTTCCGGTCTGGGGCGGCCAGGTGAAGGCGTGGCTGACCGATCCGGCCCTCGCCCCGGCCGTCTCCGGTCCGGGCCACTTCGGAGTCAATGGGGTGACGTTCCACGAAGGGGCCGTGTGGGCCTCCAACACAGACCGCGCCACGCTGCTGCGCATCCCCGTCACGGCCGCCGGCGCACCCGGCTCCATCAGGGTTGTCGCCGGAGGCCTGACGGGCATCGATGATTTCAAGTTCCTGTCCGACTGCTCCGATGTCGCATTCGCCGCGCTCAACTCGGCGAACGAGTTCGCCGCGGTCTATCCGGACGGACGGACGAAGATCGTGCTGACCGCAGCCGACGGCCTGGACTCCCCCACGAACACCGCGATCCGCGGGAACCACATTTACATCACCGACGGCGGCAACGCCGCGCCGCACGACGCGAAACTGCAAGAAGGGACGATCAATCTGGCGGCACTGCTCAGTGAGTCAGTGGTCTGAGTAAGGCGGCGTAGTAAACGCGCCCGACGGCGTCACCTCTGGCTCGGGTGTTGCGCACGTCGAACCCCGCCGTCCCCTCATGGGGCGGCGGGGTTGCACAGACTTCGCGACGTTCCCTGTCAGGGCATTGGGTTGATGGCGGCGTTGAGGTCGCCGAGGACGCCGAGTTGGGCGAAGATCACGCTCCCGGAGGGGTAGCAGTCGAGGCGCTTGATCTTGCCGTCGACCAGCTCGAAGACATCACAGCCTGGCGGACGACCTGCTCGTTGTCCATGTCGGTTCCTCCTGCTTCTCAGCGTTCTCGGGAGCGACATCAGAATCCGAGACGGGCAGGTGGCAGGTCGTCACGGGATTCCGGTGACCTGCACCGGCTGCATCGCTACGCTGGCCACATGCGCGGAGGACATGGCGCGATGCCCGACCATCCGTTCGCGGCGGGATTAGGCGTTGGTCAAGCAGGCCTCGGTCACGTCAGCCTCATTGACCGCGGCACCCTGCTCGACGCGCTTGACCGCGCAGCCGAGAAGCAGGTGGTGATCATTTCCGCGCCGGCCGGCAGCGGGAAGACGTCGCTGCTGCGAGCGTGGGCCGGTCGGCAGGGTCAGGGTCGCCGCGTCGCCTTCATGTCCGTGCGGCCGGGCCAGCTTGACGCGCAGCCGTTCTGGGCAGCGCTGCTGGAAGCGATCCGCGCCGCGGTCGATGCCGACGGCAATGGGGATGGGGATCGGGATCAGGATGGGCCGCCGTCGCCGGTGACGCCCGGCGCCGGGAGCAGCGCCATGGTGAAGAAGGTGCTCGCCGAACTCTCCGCGTCTCACGATCCCTTCGTCCTGGTCATCGACGACCTGCACGAGCTGGGCTCCGACGAGGCCGCAGGGCAGCTCGCCGAGCTGCTAACGAACCTGCCCCAGGGCGTTCACGCGATCGTGGCCACCCGCCGCGACCTGCCGCTGCGCCTGCACCAGCTGCGGCTTGCCGGGCAACTGGCGGAGATCCGGGCCGAGCAGCTGCGCTTCACCGGGGACGAGACCCGCTCGCTGCTGGCCGCCGCGGGGATCGCGGTGCCTGAGCGCGTGGCCGCGATGCTGCACCAGCGCACCGAAGGTTGGGCGGCCGGATTACGGCTCGCCGTGCTGTCCCTGGCCGGCCATCCCGATCCCGAACGGTTCGTCGCCGAGTTCTCCGGCAGCGACCGGACCGTCGCCGAGTACCTGATGGCCGAGATGCTGGAGCGGCAGCCGCCGCGAGTGCGGAACCTACTGCTGCGCACCTGCCTGCTGGACCGGGTGAACGGCGAGCTGGCCGACCTGCTCACCGGCGCCGCCGGGTCGGAACGGATCCTGCTGGACCTGGAGGACGCCAACGCGTTCGTCGTGTCGCTCGACCCCGCCCGCAGCTGGTTCCGCTACCACCGGATGTTCAGCGGACTGCTCCGGCTGGAACTGCGCCGCACACTGCCCGCGCAGATCCCGGAGCTGCACCGGCTCGCCGCGCGCTGGTTCGCCGAGCACGGCCAGGTCGCCGACGCCATCCGGCACCTGCAGGCGCCCGGCGACTGGGCTGAGGCGGGCCGCCTGCTGGCCGACAACGCCGTCACCCTCATCCTCGACGGGCAGGGCGCGACCATGGCGGCGCTGCTGCGCTCCTTCCCGGACGAGGCCGGTAAGGAGCTTCCCGACTTGGCCCTGGTGTACGCCACCGCCGAGATGAACCAGGGCCGCTTCGGCGAAGCCGACGCGCACCTGCGGGTGGCCAGGTCCCACGCCGCCACGACACCACCCGAGCGTCGACGGCGGCTGCAGACGGCCATCGCGTGCATGGACTTGCTGTCGGCGCGGCTGCGCGGGCACTTCGAGGGCGTGTTCGAGCAGGTGGACGCTCTTGCCTCGCTAGCCGTCGGCCGGTCCGACGCCGAGATCGCGCTCAGCGGTGATCTGCGCGCCCTGGCGTTGATGAACCTCGGTGTCACGGAGGCGTGGTCGCTGCGCCTGGCCGACAGCGAGCAACACCTCCTGGAGGGCGCCGCCCTGGCCCGCGACATCGGCCGGCCCTATGTGGCGGTGGCCTGCCTCGCTCACCTGGGGTTCGCTTGCACGGGCCGATCTTTCGCCGTGGCCAGGCAGCGCTGTGAGGAAGCCGTCGCACTGGCGGCCCGGCACGGCTGGGAGGGCGAGCCGGTGATTGCACCGGCGTTGGCGACGCTCGCCAACACGCTGATCTGGACGGGCGATTTCGACCACGCCGAACAGTGGCTGGGACGCGCCAAGCGGGCCACCTGGTCCAACAGCGAACCCGGCCTCCGGCTACTCGTACGCCTCACCTGCGCGATGCTCGAGGCGGCGCGCGGCCGCCACGACCAAGCGCTGGAGGAGTTCGCGGCCGCCGGGCAGACGCAGGCGCTGATGGTGGGTGAGCACGCGCTGACCCGCCGCGTGATCGCCTGGACGGTGACCGCCCAGGCCCGGCTCGGGATGACCGGCGAGGCACGCGCTGCGCTCGCCGCTCTCAGCGACCGGCAGGGCGCCGACGGCGAGATCCGCAACGCGGCCGCGGTGATCGCGTTGGCTGAGCAGGACCCGGCCGAAGCACGCCGGGAACTGCGCCGCGTCCTGGACGGAACCGCCACGGTCCTCTCCTACCTCACCCTCGTCGAGGCGCATCTCCTGGACGCGCTCGCCTGCCGCGATTTAGGCGAGGAGCGCGCGGCAGGCGAGGCCGTGGAAAGCGCGCTGAACCTCGCCGAGCCGGACCGGCTGATCCTGCCGTTCGCGATGACCGGTGCGTGGGAGCTGCTCAAGACCCTGCCGCTGCGAAACACCGCGCACCGGGCGTTGATCGCCGACGTCCTCGACGCCGTGCGTCACGGCGCCCCGCTCCAGCCGGCACCGGGGCCGGGGGAGATGCTCAGCGCGAGCGAGCTGCGCGTGCTGCGCTACCTGCCGACGAACCTCTCCCGGCCCGAGATCGCCGGCGAACTGTCACTCTCGCTGAACACCGTCAACACCCACATCCGCCGGATTTACGCCAAGCTCGGCGCCACCGATCGGTCCTCGGCGGTACAGCGCGGCCGGCAACTGCGCCTGCTCTCGGTCAGCCGCGTCTGAGCGGCGCGCCTACTGGACAGTGTGATCCCGCGAATCACCTGGATCAGGTGACGGCCGTTCACCTTCTCGCCCGCAAGCCTCGGAGCCGGACCGGCTGCGCGGTTCCGCTCACAA
The DNA here is from genome assembly GCA_963714445.1 of uncultured Actinomycetota bacterium. GTDB lineage: Bacteria > Actinomycetota > Actinomycetes > Streptomycetales > Catenulisporaceae > Actinocrinis. The sequence continues at coordinate 28,414 of CAVQPP010000013.1, read as the reverse complement.
GCGGCTCCGCCGACGAGGAGGACTGACATGGCATCACCCGTCGAGGGCGGCGAACTCGGCTTCGAGCGCGACATCAAGCCGCTGTTCCGCGCCAAGGACCGCGACTCGATGCTGCGCGCCTTCGATCTGTTCGACTACGACGACGTCGTCGAGAACGCCGACGCCATCGTCGGCTCCCTGCGCAGCGGGCAGATGCCGTGCGACGGCGCGTGGCCCGCGGACCAGGTGGACAAGCTCCAGCAGTGGATCGACGCCGGCATGCCCGCCTAGGGGGTTGTCGTGAAGCTGAACGTGAACGGCGCCGATGTCGAGGTCGAGGTCGAGGCGAAGCGTTTCGCCCGACAGTCCGCTGTGGTGGGTGCTGCGGGATGTGCTGGAACTGCGCGGGACCAAGTACGGCTGCGGGATCGGCGCCTGTACGGCGTGCACCGTGCTGATCGACGGGCGCGATACCAAGTCCTGCCAGACAGCGGCCGAGCGCGCGACGGGGAAGCCGATCATCGCCGTCGAAGGTGCGTCGGGTCCGGTCATCGCCGCGGTTCGGGACGCGTGGTATCGGCTCAACGTGGTCCAATGCGGGTGCTGCCAGCCCGGCCAGCCCCTCGCCGCGGCAGCGCTACTGGAAACCAACCGGTCGCCGGACGACGCGGCGTCCGCAGCTGAGACATTCCGCTGCCTGTACTCGGATACCGCGCTGTCCTGGGGCGACCCGGTGCTGCGCTGCTGCGCGATGTCGTGGGAATCGACCGCCTCGTCCTCGGCAGCGACTACACGTACCTGCGCCGCGACCTGGCCGTGTCCTGCCGCGAGCGCATCGAGACGAGCTCCGAACTCACCGAAACCGAGAAAACGGTAGTCCTCGGCGGCACGGCGGCGACGCTGATCCCCCGGCCGGCCGCCCTCGACCCGCAGACTCAAGCCCCTGCGTCACGAGCCACGTCATGTCCCGAATCATGACCGCTGCCCACTGCCAGGAGCCGCAACTCGCGGGCGCGCCGAACCGCCGCGGAACGGTCGCTGGCGCCGAGCTTGGCGTAGATCCTGCGCAGGTGCGTGCCGACCGTGTTCAGCGAGACGGACAGCCGTTCGGCGATCTCGGGCCGGGACAGGTTCGTCGGGAGGTACCGCAGCACCCTGAGCTCGCTCGGGCTGAGCTCCGGTACCGGCGGCCCAGAGTGCTCGGCGGGAGCGGCGTGGGAGCCTCGGCCGGTGTCGAGGATTCGCACCGTGTCGAGGATGTGTGTAAGCAGCGCGGCGTGCGCCGTCTCATGCCGAGGCAGAGCTTCGAGCAGTTCCTGCGAGCCCGTCATGGTGAACGGCAGGACCAGCCCGTCCGGCTCGGCGAGGGCCAGCGCGCGCTCGACGGCCTGGTTCGCCGCACGCTTGTCGCCGAGTTCGCGATGGGCGAACGCGGCCAGCAGCTGAGCCTCCACGACCGTGACGTAGCCGACGACCGGTGCCGTGCCGTCCAGGACGTGCCGCACCGCGCCGAGGGCGCCCGCGAGATCGCCCTCGGCGAGACACAGCACCGCCTGGGCGTTGCGGATCTCACCGGAGCCAATCCGCTCGTCGGCGAGCGCTGTGAGAGCCGCCAGGGTGGCGCGGGCCTCCGCGAGCATGCCGAGGCGGGCTTGCGTGCCCAGCGTCCAGCCGGTCACCTGATTCGCGAGCGCGTGCGGTCCTGCCAGCCGTGATTGCAGGCGCTTGGCCACACTGAACTGCTCAAGCGCCTCCTGGTGGCGGCCGCGGCCGGCCAGCAGCATGCCGCTCACCAGGCGCACGGCCACGCTGATGTCCGGCCCGACGTCGGTTTGCAGCGCCTGTTCGGTGCGTCGCAGCCACTGCTCGCCCTCATCGAAATCGCCCGTCCACGCCATCGTGCCGGCCAGCGTGATCAGGGCGGGCGCGACGAACCACTCCGCGTCCCAGCCGTGTCGCTCGGCGACCGCGATCGCCTCGAGGCAGTGCCGCTCGGCGGCGGCGAACGAATGGATCCTCGACGCGAACCCGAGCTGCGCGAGGCACCTGACTTCGAGGTACGGCCGGCCGCTCTTCCGGGCCAGCTCTGCCCCTTCCCGCAGGTGGCGTTCGGCGTCGGCGAGCGCGAGGGACGCTTCGACGGTGCCCAGGTTCAGCAGCGCCACCGCGCGCAGGTCGCTGTCCAGCGCGATGTCCTCGTTGGACCGGCCGGCCACCGGGCGGTCGAGGAATCGGGCCTGTTCGACGATGTCGGCCAGGTCGCCGCGCCGCGCGGCCAGCGACAGTCGCAGCGACGCGATCGCCACCCGCAGCCTGCGCCGGCGATCCGCCGCCGCCGTCTCGGCGTACTGTTCGGCGACCGCGAGATGGGCGGCCGCCTCGTCCAGGCGTCCCCGGGCGAGCTTGTGCCCCGCGTGGATCAGCGCCAGGTCGGGATAGTTCGTGCCCGGCGGGAAGGCCCGCAGCAGCGCCCGGACGCTCTGCGCCTGCCCGTCCATCGTCAGGCTGAACGAATGGTCGGCGAGCAGCCGGGCCGCGGCGGGCCAGTCGCCCGCCGCCTGCGTGTGCTCGATCGCGGCGGCGAACAGGCCGCGCCCGCTGAACCACTCGGCGGCCCGCCTGTGCAACGCCGGTACTTGGCCGGGCAGCCGCCGGCGCAGCTCAAGCCGGAGCAGATCCGCGAAGAGCCGGTGGTACCGGAACCACGTCCGCTCCGGGTCGAGCGACACGACGAACGCGTTCGCGTCCTCGAGATCCAGCAGGATCCGCTCCGACCCGGCGCGACCGGTCAGCGCGTCGGCGAGCTCTCCGTTGACCTGCTCGAGCAGGCAGGTGCGTAGCAGCAGGTCCTGGACCTCGCCGGGCTGGCGTTCGAGCAGCTCCGCGAGCAGGTACTCGGCGACCGTCCGGTCGTTGCCGGAGAATTCGGCGACGAAGCGCTCGGGGTCGCGGTGCCCGGCCAGGGACAGCGCCGCCAGCCGCAGGCCGGCGATCCACCCTTCGGTCCGGCGGTGCAGGAGCGCCGCCCCGGCGTCCGACAGCCCGATGCCCGACGCGGCGAGAAACCGGCGGGTCTCGAGTTCCGAAAAGCGCAGGTCGGCCGCGCGGATCTCGGCCAGCTCACCGGCCAGGCGCAGCCGATGCAGACTCAGCGGCAGATCACGGCGCGTGGCCAGGATCGCGTGCCCGTTGGGCGGAAGGTCTGTCAGCAGGCGCGTCAGATGGACGAAGGCATCCGGCGATTCCGGCGAGTCCAGTTCGTGCGCATCGTCGATGATCACGGTCACCGGGCCGTCGAGGCCCGCGAGTCGCGAGAGCATTCGGTCGACCAGCGTGCGGGGATCGAAGTCCGGCGTCGCCGTCGGCGGTTCCGTGCCCGCATCGCCGGTCGTTGCGCAGGCGCGGCGCACGGCAGCGAGCAGCGCCGGCCAGAACATCTGAGCGTCCTGCTCGCCACGCCGCACTTGCACAAAGGCGATGCGATGCTCTCGGTCCTGACCGTTCGCCCACGCGCGCAGCAGCGATGTCTTCCCGCTGCCGGCAGCGGCCGAGATGATCGTCACCTTCCGCGCCGCCGCCCGGTCGAGACGGGCCACGAGCTCGTCGCGCGCGATCATCCGGGAGGTGTCCGCGGCGGCGGTCGATTCCTCGGCTGCCCGCTCGATCATGGTCAGTCCGGCCGGTCGAGTCCGCGCTCTTCCCACACGCACCATCATGACGCGCGAGGTCCGCCAGTGGCGCCGCGCCGCCGAGCGGCTTGGGAAGATCAAGGCGCGCGGCCGTCGCCGCAGTCCGGTGATTCGCGGTCCTCGGTGAGCCGGCGCAGCTCAAGCAGGTCGAGGCCGAGCGCGTCGATCTCGGCCAGGATGCCATACAGCGCCGGCCGGTCAATCAGGCCGGTGAGCACGGTGTGCGCGCCCTGCTGCTGCGGGATCATCGCCGGGAACGCGCACAACAGCGTGGCGCCGAGATGCCCGTTGATGCGGATCAGGTATCGGGCAGGGGCCGGGTCCATGATGACAAGCTCGCGAGTTGGAAGGTGAACCCGCATCACCAGGATCCGGTGAACGCAGCGCAACCGCGGCCAGCCGGTCCGGCTCGAAGCGAATCACCAGGGTCAGGCGACAGCAGCTCACCGGGCCGCCGGCTAACTTCGGGCAAAGCGAGCGAATCGCCCCCGAACACGTCCCCGGGCGCGCCGCGCGACGGTCCCGCGTTCCAGTCGCTCATGTCCAACTCCTGTCGTTCACGGCCCCGCAGCCCTTCGCTAGGCGGCGACACGTTGCGCGCCGGCCAGATGCACGGAAAGGAACCGCCCGGCTCTCTCCAGCGCCGCGGCTGCTTCGTCGAGGATCGGATAGTAGACCTGGAAGACGTGCTGCATAAGAGGGTTGATGTCGAGGGTGACCTCGACGTCGGCGATGGCGGCTGCACGGGCGAGGCGGATGGCGTCGTCGAGGAGAATCTCGTTCGTGCCGACCTGGATGATCACCGGCGGCAGGCCGGACAGCTCGGCGAAGATCGGGCTGATGAGGCCGAGGGCGGCATCCTGTCCCGCTGTGTAGTCGGCGACTCGGGGGCGCATCGCTTCCGGGCTCATCAGCAGGTCGACCTCGGACTTTGTTTCCATCGTCGCCCCGGACAGGGTGAGGTCGACGTACGGTGACATCGCATAGACCGCGGCGGGCAGGGGCAGCCCACGATCGCGGGCGTTGACCAAGGTGGCGATGGCGAGCCCGCCGCCGGCCGACTCGCCCGCGAAGACGACGTCCGCCGGGGCCGTGCCGGCGTTCAGGAGGGCTTCATAAGCTGCCAGCGCGTCATCGACCGCCGCCGGAAACGGGTGCTCGGGGGCGAGCCGGTAGTCGACGGCGACGACCTTGGCGTGGGTCAGCCGGCCGACCTGAGAGGCCAGACCGGCGGCGCTGAAGGCGTCCCCCAGCACGTACACGCCGCCGTGGAAGTACAGGACGACACGGCGAGGTTCGATTCCGTCGACCGTGATCTCGGCCGTCGGCACGCTGCCGAGCGCGCCCGCGGTCACCGTCACGTCGGCGGGCAGCGGCTGCGCCGACACCAACCCCTTGAGCAGCCGCCGCTGCTCGTCGAGGCCGATGCCCTCGGGGAAGGACGACTGCCGCAGGATCGCTTCGAGGTTCTCGCGCTGTTCGGTGCTCACGGAGGTTCTCCCGTCAGTTGGAATCTCGCCCGGCAGCACCAGGCGGACCGCGGATTGTCAGCAGATTGCCGGTCGGCCTTACCGTCCCTACCGTTCGGGCGCGAACGCCGCGACCGCGGACGCGAAGTCCGGGTGAACACGCCGTCCTGAGCGAACAGATCGACGAACCCTTTGACGTCCAGGACGCCGCCCTCCGCCAGGTGGTACGCGCGGCGCACGAGCGCTTCGGTGTCGGTCGTCACGGCAAGCTCCCATCCAGACATCGACTGGGGCATCGATCAGGGCGAACCAAGATTCGCGTTCGGGACGGTGAGAGGCCGTCACCGGATTCCGGTGATCGTCGACGTACCGGCTGCCACCGCCCTGGCAATGCCACTAGCAGTACCGGCAAGGCTGGGCCGCCTTGGCGAGGGCGGCTCGATCCTCGTGCCAATCCACGGTCCCAGGCGACAGCGCCACCAGCTGCGATGTCGCCGGCTGCGCCACGGGCTGCAACAACGCCGGCTCCGGCGCCACGGGCCGCAGTGCCGCCTCTTGCGGTTCGGGCACGACACCGGCCAGTTCCCAGCGGCCGACCCGGATCGTGACGATCGCGACGAGCAGGCCGAGCAGCGCGACCCCCGCGGAGACCTCGAACCCACGGGAAAAGCCGACCGCCAATGCGTGGTCATAGCCGGACGCAGGCACGGCGGCACCGGCACCCGGCTTCGGCAACGGCCGGCCCGCCTTCGCGGCGGCCGCCGACGCGTTCGCGGCCTGACTCCTGACGTTGTCCGCGACGGCGGTCCAGGCGACCGTGCCGAGCACCGCGAGCCCGATCGCGCCGCCGACCTGCTGGCCGGTGTTGAGCAGGCTGGCGGCGACACCGGAGTCCTCATTGGACACGTTGTGCAGCGAGACCAGGGACAGCGGGACGAACACCATGCCAAGCCCGAACGACGTCACCAGCAGCGGGCCGAGCAGGTCGCCGCCATAACTCGAGTGCTCGGTCAGCCTGGAGAACCAGAACGTGCCGCCCGCGACGGCGGCGACGCCGGCCAGGATCAGCGGCCGGGCGCCGATCCGCGCCACCAGCGGCGAGGCCAGCGCGGAGCCGGTAACGACCCCGATCGCGAACGGCAGGTAGGCGACACCCGACCGGATCGCGCTGTAGCCGAGCACGCTCTGCATGAACAGGGTGAGGAAGAAGAACAAGCCGAATAGTGCGGTGGCGACGCACAGCATGATCAGGTAGGTGCCCGACCGGTCGCGATCGGCGAGCACCCGCATCGGGAGCAGCGGATGGCGGCTGCGCAGCTCGATCAGCACGAACGACACGAGCAGCACCACGGAAGCGGTCAACGAGGCCACCACCTGCGCGTCACCCCAGTGCGATACCCCGTCAGATCCGGTGGCAGCCTTGGAGAGCCCGTAGACGAGCAGCGCGACGCCGCCGGTGCCGGCGACCGCTCCGGCCGCGTCGATCCGGCCCGGCCTGCGCGGCGATTCGTCCAGCACGCGCGGTGCCGCAGCCGCCACCAGGATTCCGATCGGGACGTTGACGAACATTACCCACCGCCACGACACGTAGGTCGTCAGCAAGCCGCCCAGCAACAGGCCCACCGCGCTCCCGGCGCCGGCCATCGCCGCATAGACGCTAAACGCCCTGTTACGCTCTGCGCCCTCGGGAAAGTTGGTGGTGATCAGCGCCAGCGCGGTCGGCGCGATCACCGCGCCGCCAACCCCCTGCACCGCCCGCGCGGCGAGCAGCCACCACTGGCTGGTGGCGAACCCGCCGAGCAGCGACGCCACCGAGAACAGCAGCAGCCCGAAGACGAACACCCGCCGCCGCCCGAGAATGTCGCCGGCGCGTCCGCCGAGCAGCAGCAGCCCACCGAAGGTCACCGCGTAGGCGTTCACCACCCACTCCAGCCCGCTGCCGCCAAAGCCCAGCGCACGCTGCACATGCGGCAGCGCCACATTCACGATGGTGGAGTCGAGCACGACCATCAGCTGCGCGGAGGCGATGACCAACAGAGCCAGACCGAGACGACGCTCGCCGCCGCCGTCGGCGGCCGTGACGCCCGGTGAGCCCGCACGCTCGGCCGCAGGTCGCACGCCCGGCGCCGACTGGGGGGCGAGCGCGTAGTCGGGCGCGTCGATGGCGCCGTCCGCGTCGGAGGCTGATGATGTCACGGTGACCCCCTGGGGTCTGGAAGCACGTCCCCTGACGACCTCGCGAGCTTTCGCGATGGACCTAGGCTCGCCGCCGGCACGGTGAGAGGTCATCACCGGATTCCGGCGATTCGCCACCCGTGATCCGCTTCGCCGAACGTGCCGAAGTCCAAGCCGAGGCCGCCGGCCAAAGAACCTCTGCCTGACCCACCTGGCAGCGCGCCGGATCCACAGCCGCGTGATACTGGCCCGCGAACCCGGGCCCGCGCCCGACGATGGCTACACTCTCCCGCGCACGGTCAAAGATCATGCAAGCTCGAGGACGCTGTGCTACCGATGAATCTGGCCTTGAATACGCGGTCGGCTCAGTAGCTCGGTCAATGGTCGGGAATATTCCGAGTCGGGCGCGAGAGGACCGCAGCGATCACCGGCTGACCCTTGCGTCGGCGACGAGCGTGCTGATCACAACAGCCGAGCCTTGGAGGGCACCATGGAGGACGAGCTCGAACTGCGTGGTCAAGCTACCAACGTGCTCCACCTGGCGACCGTGCCTGCCGCAGCCGGCGGTGCGCAGCTCGTGAGCGCGGGCGATGAGGGCGCGATCCAGATATGGGACCCGCGGTCCGGCGAGTCGGTGGCCGGCCCGGTGAAGGTGGACGCGATGGTGTGGGACGTGCGGGTGGTCGGGCTCGGTGCGGATCGGCCGGCCCTGGCGACCTGCGGTTCCGAGGCTGTAGCGCTGTGGGACCTGAGCACGTTCGGCGCCGAGAACTCGCCGCACGTCCGGTATGACGTGGACTACGCGACAGGCATGGCCGTGGTACCCGCCACGCACACCAGCCCGGACCTGTTGGTCACCGCCGAGAAAGATCTCGTCCGGGTCATCGACCCGCGAGACGGCGTGACGGTCAGCGCGATCCGGTGGCCGGCCACGCCGGCCGGCAAGATCGGCAACCGTGTCTATCATCCGACCGGCGTGCGGTTCGGTGACGGCACGGCCGGTTTCGCTTTCGACTACGCCGGCGAGCTGGAGGTGTGGCGCCTGAGCGGCAGGGAGTTGACAGGACGGACGTTCGGGCTCAGCCAACCGTTCCGGGGCGTGATGACATATCTTCCGGGCGAGCACGGCCAGGCTTGGCTTGCCGTCGCGGCGGGCCGTGGCATCGAGGTGTGGGATCTCGACAGGGGGAACCGGCTGGCCCGCGGCGAGTTGGACATCCCGTTCGACGCGCTGGCACCGGTCCGGCTGGCCGATCGTACCCTCGTCGCCGCGGCCTTCGGAAAGCACCGCGAGTCCGGTGTGCTGCTGTGGGATCCGGCTACCCGGCGGCCGGCAACGGGGCTGTTCAATCGGCATGGACCGGACTTCGGCGACCCCAACCTCGGCGGTGTCGCGATTCACGCGGTCATCGCCGTGCCAGACCCGAGCGGCACAACCCGGATCGCCAGCGCGGGCAATGACGGCGCGGTACGGGTGTCAGCGCCGGTGGACGTCCTGCTTGAACGGGGGGCCACAACCGCATCAGAACCAACTGCCCGCTCGGCGCGCCGAGGTGGTGGCAACTTCGCGTTCGTCCGAGACGGCTCCGGCAACGTGATCGGATTCTGGTTTGCCAGCATGGAGCATGCCCGCGACGAAATCCTCATCGAGACAGCGCTTTACCGGGAAGACCTCACGCACTTGATGGGCCGCCCACGGCGGATCGTGCCCAACACCGTGGACGGTAAGGGCGGCGCTTTCGTGCTCTTCGACGGGGGCTAGCCCACGGCCTGCACCTGTCGAAACCGGTGAATTCGAAGTAGCCGGTCGGTCGTATACTCGGGTCATGGGACGTACGAGTGATGCCAGGCGCAAGATCCTCGACGCCGCCGGGTCGCTGATCGAGCGGCGCGGCTATGCGGCGCTGGGTGTCGCGGAGATCTGCACGGCGGCCGGCGTGCCGAAGGGGAGCTTCTACTATTTCTTCGAGTCCAAGGAGGCTCTGGCGCTCGCCGTCATCGACGAGCACTGGGACGTCCAGCGGCAGGCCTGGGAGCGCATTCTCGGCGATGGCGCGGCGCCGCTGGCGCAGCTGCGCTCGCTGTTCGAGGCGACCGAGGCCGAGCAGCACGCCGGGCAGGCCTCGTGCGGAACCGTGTCGGGCTGCCTGTTCGGCAACCTGACACTGGAGCTGAGCAACTACACCGAGCCGATCCGCGCGCGTCTGCAGGAAATCTTCGACGCCCAGGCGGACATGGTCGAGTCGGTGATCGCGCGGGCCCGCGAGCGCGGCGAGGTGTCGGTGGCCGACAGCCGGCAGGCGGCGCGCTCCGTCGTCGCCCAGCTCGAGGGGCAGGTCATGTTCGCCAAGCTGTACAACGACACCTCCGGCCTCAGCGCCCTGTGGAACAACTGCCTCGCCCTGCTCGGCGCCACCGCGTCGGCCGGCACAGTGCGCTGACAGGCGGCTCATACGGTCCGCAGGGCCGCCGTGGTTTTGCCGGTGCGCTCCCGAAGCAGGGTTCGCAGGGTGTTGGCCTGCTCGTAGCCGACCTTGCGGGCGATCGCCTCAAGCGACAGGTCCGTGGTACGCAACAGATGGATTGCCCGTTCGATCCTCAGGTCTTGGACGAAGCGGATCGGTGACGTCCCCACGGCGCGCTGCACGGACCGCTGCAGCGTACGCTCGCTCACGCCCAGATCCCGCGCGGCCTCGGGGATGCTGACGGGCTCGGCGAGGCGGTCGCGGACCCAGCGCTCGAACGCCGCGACGATGGGGTCGCTCTGGGCCAGTGCGCTGGGGATGATGTAAGGCGCCTGTGAAGGGCGCTCGTCGACGACCAGGTAGCGGGCCACGATGTCGGCCACCGCCGGGCTGCTCTCCCGGACGATCGAAAGCGCCATGTCGATGTGGCCGAAGGCGGCGCCCGCCGTGGTGATCGCGTCCTCACGGACGAGCATGGCGTTCTGATCGAGCAGGACCTTGGGATAGCGGGCGCGGAACACAGGCGCGAACCACCAGGTGGTCGTCGCGCGCAGGCCGTCCAGAACGCCCGATTCGGCCAGCAGGAACGACCCCGCACACGCCGAGGCGATCGCGGCGCCGCGCGCGCGGGTCATCGCGATCAACTCACGGACCGGCGCAATGCTCTCGCCGCTGACGAAGTCCACCAGCGCCTCGGACTGAAACTCGTTGACGGCGGGCACGATCAGCAGGTCAGCCTGTTCCGCGAGTTCGACGGGCTCGCAGTGCACGAGATGCCCGGCCGAGGTGCGCGCCTGACTCTCGAAGCCGACCGTCGTCAGGTTCCAGCGCGGCCCCTCGGACAGTTGCCGTGCCATCGCGGTGGCGGTGTTCAGCACGTCGAGGACCGCGGCCAGGCCGGAGTCGAACACGCCGTCGTAGACGACGACCGCAATCTCCATGTCGGAAACCCATTCAGAGGTGTCGTTTTCGCCGCTGGCGCGAGGAGAGATCAGCGACGTACGTTTGCAGCGCGCCGGCGGTTCCGGCGTAGTGAACATCAGAAGGCTGAGTAGGGAAGGGATCCGGATGAAGATCGGTCTGCTGGTCCGTATCGAGGCCAAGCCCGAGTTCGCGGACGAGGTCGAGGCGGCGCTGCGCGGCGCGGTGGACCTCGCCGCCGCCGAGCCGGAGACGGTGGCGTGGTTCGCGTTCCGCCAGTCTGCCACCGATTTCGGCGTCTTCGACACCTTCGACGACGATCATGGACGCCAGGCGCACCTGGCGGGGCCGATCGCCGCCGCGCTGGGAGAGCTCGCCCAGACGAAGCTCGCCTCGGCTCCGGTGATCACCGAGATCGACCTGCTCGGCGTCAAGGTCCCCTGACGGTCGGCGAGCGCGGCCTTCGCGAGGGCACCCGCCGATGCGCGTCGGCGGCCAGTCAGTGGCCGGCGCTCTGACCGCCGTCGACGTGCAGGATCTCGCCGGTGACGAACGGCGCGCTCTCCAGGAACATGACGGCGTCGACGACGTCGCTGATCTCGCCCATCCTGCCCAGCGGATGAGCCTCGGCGTACGCCTCGTGATACTCCGCCGGGTGCATCGGCGTCTTGATGATGCCGAGCGCGACCGCGTTGCTGCGAACGCCGCGGCCCGCGTACTCGATCGCAAGGGCCTTCGTCGCTGACTGGAGGCCGCCCTTGGTCAGCGAGGCGAGGACCGCGGTGACGTCCGACCTGGCGTGGTCGACCAGGCCGTGGCCGCGTCGGCGATGTCGCCCCGCACGGCGACGACACTCGTCCGACGAAGCGCCATGGACCGCATTGCGAAACGGCGTGCACGAGGCCGGCGCCGATGCCCTGCGACGCGCCGGTGATGACCGCGGCCTTCTGGCCGGTGGCGTTCATCTGTCCCTCTCTGCGGAGACTCGAGCTGGTCGGTAGTCGGAAGCGTTTCCAGCCGATTTGATCGACCGGTCGCCTATCCGAAAATAGACGACCGGTCTACGATTTTGCAAGCAGCTGTGCCCGGCGACCCCGGCCACGGCGCAGGCGCCCGCGAGGCGGGCGTGCCACATCAATCCACCTGAAGGAGAAGGCAGTGCCAGCAGAGGCGATGAAGGAGTTCTTGGTCGAGATGACCACGACCATCCCCGAAGGCACCGCCCCGGACGAGGTCTCCCGCCGTCGCGCGGCCGAGGCGGTGCGGGCCGGGGAACTGGCCGCGAGCGGACACCTTGTGCGGTTGTGGCGCCCGGTCGGCGAGATGCGCAGCATCGGCGTATGGCGAGCGGCCGACGAGGCCGAACTGCACGACAAGGTCCTCGGCTCCCTGCCGATGCGCCCGTGGATGACCCCGAGGGTCACCCCGCTCCAACCCCACCCCAACGACCCGGGCGCGTCTACCGGCGCAAGCTGACACGCCACGCCACGTCACGTCACGTCGCGTCACGCGCACGTTCGGCCGCTGACGGGAACGCAATCAACCGTGTCGTTTCTGCCGCTGACGCGGTCGCCGATCGGCGACATACGTTCGCCCTCGAGCACCCCTATGAAAAGGAAACACCTTGTCCAACCATTTCAGCGCAGACAATCTCAAGTTCCCGGGCGACGACCGCCGACTGGACCTCACCGACGTCTACGTCTTCAACGCGCCGCTGGACCCCGGCAGGACGGTGCTGATCATCAACTCGAACCCGACCAGCGCGCCGCCGCCGATCGAGCCGACGCCTACCGGTCCGGAGTTCTACCCGGGCGCGATCTACCGGATCAACGTCGACACCGACGGCGACGCGCGCGCCGACATCGCGTTCACATTCACCTTCTCCGAGTACGAAGACGGACGGCAGACCGGTACCGCGCGGTACGCCTCCGGCGCCGAGGCCCGCGAGCAAGGGCCGGTCGGCCGGGTGATCGCCGAATCCGTGCCGGTCAGCTTCGACGGAAGCGACACGGCCGTCCTGATCGACGAGCCGGCGGGGATCCGGCTGTTCGCGGGGCTGCGCAGCGATCCGTTCTTCGCCGACGTCGAGGGCGCCCTGCACGGATTGAAGTGGACGGAGCACGACGACTTCGCCGGCAACGATGTCGACTCGATCGTGCTCGAGGTGCCTTCCGAACTGCTCGGCACTGGCAATGTCATCGGAGTGTGGGCGTCGATCAGCCGATACACCGACGGCGCGCTGGAGCAGATGGACCGCGGCGGGCACCCGTCCATCAACCCGTTCATCAACCCGGACGGGGAGAAGAACCTCTACAACACCCGGCAGCCCGCCGACGACGTGACCAACTATGTCGAGCCATGGTCCAAGGCACTGGAAAACGGCGGCTACTCGCCGCAGGAGGCCAGGCAAGCCGTCCTACAGGTTCTGCCGGACATCCTGCCCTACGACCGCACCAAGCCCGTTTCCTACCCCAACGGCCGCAAGCTCATCGACGACGTCTACAGCTACCGCTTCCAATGGCTGACGCACGGCAAGATCTCCCCGACCGGCCTCACCCCGCACAGCGACCTGCTACCGCACTTCCCGTACCTCGGGCCGCCGAACTCCGACCGTTACTGAGTCGCTCGCCAGAGAGGAACGTGAGTGAACATCATCAGAGGCACGCGAGTTAGTGCGCAGGCCCAGCACCGGCAGGGCACTTCGGATCTTCGAGATGGATGGGGACTCTGACCTGACTTTTGACGCGATCGGCGGGTTGGGAGGCCGAGAGTCCGCTGACGTTGTGGGTGCCGAAACTCATCCGCGCTGGTGAGGGCGTTTTTGAAGCTGAGCCGAGGGCGCGGTGGGCAGTCATCAAACATGTTCAGAACGATCAGAAGAGCAACTGAACGTGTTCAACTCTGCGCACGGCCGGATGATCGCTACATCGATCTGCAAGCCCGCTGACCTGCACGGACGATTTGTCGGCTCCCCGGGCCTTCGGCTACCACAGCCCCGCCAACCAGCGCCTACGCGACCGCTGCGCCACCACCCGACGGGCCCGCGGCCTCCTCACAACCCACACCAGCGGCCGACACTCTCAACCACGCCGCCAGCACGGTTAAGTTCGAAGACCCATCATCGACGGCAGCAGCTCGGCGGACGTCACCGACGTCCCGCGGGCGGCCAGGATCACGCCGAGCAGGACCAGGCCGATCGTGCTGAACGACGCGCCGACCGCGAAGGCAGCAGCCATCGTTCAGCCGGCGCGATCCGGCGTGCGAGCCAATCGCCCGCCGCCGAGCGCTGGGTGTCGGCGGATGTGTTCAGATCCTCTCGTTGTCCATGGCTTGATTTGCTGTCGTCCGCTCTCAGGACGGGGGTGCCTCCGCAGCGAGGGCGACTATGGATTGATAGGCGGTGTAGGTCAGGAGGTTGGAGTCGTAGATGGTGGTCAGTCGGCTGATCTTGCCGGCTGTGTCGAGTTCGAGGCAGGTGTGGCCGCGGCGCATCGGAGTGGCGCCGGGTGCTGCAGACCACTCGTAGCCGCCGCCTTGACCGCTGCCCTCGGCGTGAACCAGCGCGGCACCGGGGCCGTACGGGAGTTGGCCGAGTGCCCGCGTGTAGTAGCGCTGGGCCTGGAGTCGGCCGCGGATGCGGGTGTGCGCGGCCATGTCCTCGTGGACCACGTCGGCGGACATCAGCGCGACGGCCGCGGCGGCGTCGCCGGCCGCGAACGCGGCCTGGAGCGCCCGGGCGGCTTGGACGAGCGTTGGGGCCGCGTTCTGCTCGGCGTCGTTGAAGTCGGTGGGGTAGTTGCTGCCGATCGTATTCGCAGGAGTCAGGGCACTGCGGCCGTCCCAGTAGTCCACCCAGCGGGTGATCTTGCCCTGTCGGTCGAAGACGACCGGGGAGAGGGTGCGCAGTTCCGCGCCGAGGAAGAACGCGGGGGTGTCCACGAACTCGACGGCGGCGCTTCGCGTGTCGCCGACGATGCGCAGCGGATAGGACAGCGCGATGGCCGGCAGTTTCGGGAAGAGCGAGGTGAACAGGTCGTTGACCTGCTCCCAGCTGGTCAGGGCAATGCCGAGGCAGGCGTCGATGTATACGGTGTTCGCCCGGGAGAAATAAGACATGACCGTGGCGACGTCGTGGCGGCTCTTGGCGGCGAACAAGCCGCGGAAGATGTCGGCGGCGTCGGCGGTGCAGTGCGAGGTGTCCGTGACATCGGGCGGGTAGGGCAGTGCCTTCTTCCCGCTGGGCGTGGTGGTGGCCGCGCTCGCCGTCTCTGCCGCGAACAGGCCGGCGGCGCCGAGAGCCGCGGCCGTGCCGGCCGCCGCCCCGGCGCGCAGCATCGCCCGCCTCGTCGTTACCTGCTGATGCGCGTGCTTCATGTGTGATGTCCTTTCCGTGCTAGGGGTGCGGCGATCGTGGCGGGCACGAGTGCGCACGTCTCCTGCGCTATCGGTCTCTCGCCAGGCGAGCCGCGGTCGCTGGAGCCCACGTGGAAACGCGACATCGCTTGACACCTGTTCTCGTCAGGTGGCGGCTGCTGTCCCGCGCTGGCGAAGTGGGGCCGTGGCCGTCGGTGTAGACCTCGCCGCGCGTGGTGCCCTGTTCGGTGCTTGCTCGGCCGGTGATGGCGAGCTGGGATCGGCGTCACCGCCGGCGGTCGCCGGCGCCCCGAGACCCCCGATTGGGGTCTCGGGGCGTGCTCGGCGCCGGCGGCTACTCGGATAGCCAGGTGACCAGATCGAAGTCGTTGCCCGCCGGGTCGGCGAACGTGGTCCAGCGGACCTTGGGAAGCGCGGTCTCGTTGAGCGGCTTGGCCCCCAGACCGGTCAGCCGCTCGATCTCCTTCTCGTACTGCTCGGTGAGCAGGATGGGACGGAGCATGTTCTTGACGGTTTCGGGCCGGGGGACCGTGTGGAAGATCAGCCGGGGGCCGCCGGCCGAGTCGGTGGCGTCGACCGCCATGTCTCCGGCGACCGCGCCCGGGCTGACCGGGCGGCCCAGCGCCTTCCCCCAGAAGTCCGCCAGGGCGGCGGGATCGGCGCAGTCGATGTTCAGAGCCGCGAAGCCCAGACCGACGGCGGGGGCAGTTGCGTTCATGGTTGATTCCTTCCGATGGAGGCGGCCGTCGCGGCCGACTGACTCCACCGTCGGAGGTGCCCTTACGGGAGGGTCAACAGCGGCCGTCGGCCTTGACCCTCCCCTTGGAAGAGGGCACATACTGGGCGAATGCCTGCTGCCCTGACCATCGGCGATTTCTCCCGCGCCACGCACCTGAGCGTCAAGACGCTGCGTCACTATCATCGCGTCGGGCTCCTGGCGCCGACCGACGTCGATGCGGACACCGGGTACCGGTGGTACACGACCGACCAGATCCCCACGGCCCAGGTCATCCGCCGTTTCCGGGACCTGGACATGCCGCTGGACCACATTCTCGCCGTGCTGCAGGCTCCCGACCCACGCACGCGAAACGAGCTCATCTCCGCGCACCTGGCGAGCCTTGAGCAGAACCTGGCCCGCACGCAGTCCGCGGTGGCGTCGCTACGCGACCTGCTCGCCGGCCCGTCCGCCGCCGCGGCGGTCAGCCACCGCCGGGTCGGCGCGACGATGACCGCGGCCGTCACCGCCGTCATCGCGATGGGCGACCTGCTGCCCTGGTACCTGGGCGCGCTCGCCGAACTGCACGCCACGCTCGAAGCACGGGGCATGCGCGCCAGCGGCCCGTCGGGCGGGATCTACGCCGGGGAACTGTTCACACACGAGCGCGGGCAGGCCACGGTCTTCATCCCGACGGCGACCGAGATCCCGCGGCTGGGGCGGGTCGAACCCGTCGTCGTGCCGGCCGCCGAACTCGCGGCCATCGAGCACCCCGGCTCGCTCGCCGACGTCGACCGCGCCTACGGAACGCTGGCCGCCTATGTGGCCAGCCACGAACTGCGGCTCGACGGCCCCATCCGCGAGTATTACCTCGTCGGCCGCCAGGACACCACCGACGAGAAACAGTGGCGGACCGAAGTCTGCTGGCCGATCTTCAGCACCGGCACGGCCGCCTGAACCAGCAGGCGCCACTCCACATTCCGCAGGGCTGCCTCATCGCGCCGATGACCGCAGGTTCCTGTCACACCGCGACCGGAACCCGGACACGGAGAGAGGGGCACGCCGGCCGCTCCGCCGCGACGTTGTGGGTACCGAGAACTACGTCCGCCAAGCTCATGTAGCACCAGGCATTGATTCTCGTCGAATCGCGCTCGGCGACGAACCGATCTTGAACGGAGGCCTCAAGTCTCATGACCGATGCATCGAGCCACCGTCAGCGCCGCGGAGACAACGACACCACTCGCGCCGTCGTCGGCGACATCACCACCGCATACCTCAACACCACCACCGTCTCCACACGGTGCGAACGCCGCGAATCACTGCCGACACGGACCGACCCACCGCAGTTCGCCTGACCGCAAGCCGCTGCCACGGACGATCGTCGACACTCACTCGGCTATCAGACCCCAACCGAAACGCGCCGCGCATGGGAGAAACGCATGCCAGCGACCGTATAAGCCGAGGTGCGGCGAAAACCGTGCGGACTCCGCGTGCCCACTGCGCGCTACGGCTTTCATCCCCAGGACCGCCAAGAACAGCGCAATCGCGAGGTGACCGAACGCTGTGGCGAGGGCCGCGGGGAGCGGATCAGGAGGGATCGTATGCCAGGTTGGGGCCGATCCAGCGCTCTACCTCAGCCAGCGCCAGGCCACGCCGGTCGGCGTAATCCCGCGCCTGCACGCGATCAATGCGGCCGACGGTGAAGTATCGGGACGACGGATGTGCGAAGAGCAGGCCGCTGACGCTCGCGGCCGGTGTCATGGCGTACGACTCGGTCAGGCCCATGGCCAACGACGGCGCGTCGAGGAGTTCGAACAGCTCGCGCTTCAGGCTGTGGTCCGGGCTGGCGGGATATCCCAGTGCCGGGCGGATGCCACGGAAGTGTTCGGCGTGCAGATCCGCGATCGCCGGGGCGGCGCCGGGTTCGAACCAGTCCCGGCGCGCCTGGAGGTGGATGTACTCGGCGAAGGCTTCGGCGAGTCGGTCGGCCAGGGCTTTGACCATGATCGCGCGGTAGTCGTCGTTCTGCGCCTCGTGGAAGACTGCGAGCTTTTCCGCGCCGTGGATCGCGACCGCGAACCCGCCCAGATGGTCGCCGGCGGGGGCCACGTAGTCGGCGAGGCTGCGATTCGGGCGCCCATCGGGCTTGCGCGTCTGTTGGCGCAGCATGGGGAACGCGACGGATCCGCCGGTCGGCCCGACCTGTTCGACGATGACGTCGTCGCCGGTCGAGTGGGCCGGCCAGAACCCGTACACACCCTGGGCTTCGAACGAGCCGTCCGCGATGATCTGGTCGAGCAGTGTGTTCGCGTCGTCGAACAGCTCGCGGGCGACCGGCCGCTCAAGGATCGCCGGATACTTGCCCTTCAGCTCCCAGGCGAGGAACAGGAATTGCCAGTCGATCATCTCGCGCAGCGCGGTCAGATCTGGCGTGACACGGCGCAGGCCGGTGAAGGAGGGCACCGGCAAGTCGCTGAAGTCGACCTGCTCGCGGTTGGCACGCGCTTCAGCGAAAGACAGCAGTGGTACGCGCTGCTTGGACTCATGCTGCTCGCGCAGACGCTGCTGTTCGGCGCGGTTCTCGTGATCCAGCGTCTCGGCGCGCTGCGGATTCAGCAGATCGGAGACGACGCCGACCACCCGGGACGCGTCCAGCACGTGCACGGTGGTGCCCTCGTACGCGGGTGCGACCCGGACCGCGGTGTGCTGCCGTGACGTGGTCGCACCGCCGATGAGCAGCGGCAGCTTGATCCCGCGGCGTTGCATCTCGGTCGCGACGTTCACCATTTCGTCCAGGGACGGTGTGATCAGGCCGGACAGCCCGACGGCGTCGGCGCCTTCGGCGAGTGCGGTGTCCAGGATGACCGAGGTCGGAACCATCACACCGAGGTCGATCACCTCGTAGTTGTTGCAGCCGAGGACCACGCCGACGATGTTCTTGCCGATGTCGTGCACGTCGCCCTTGACCGTGGCGAGAACGACCTTGCCCTGGCCGCGATCGGCGCCGGCGCGACCTTCGAGGCGGCTCTGCTCCTTCTCCGCCTCCATGAACGGCTCAAGGTAGGCGACCGACCGCTTCATCACGCGGGCGCTCTTGACGACCTGCGGCAGGAACATCTTCCCGGAGCCGAACAGGTCGCCGACGATCTTCATGCCGTCCATCAGCGGGCCCTCGATCACGTCGAGCGGGCGCTGAGCCGCCGCGCGGGCCTCCTCGGTGTCCTCGTCGATGAAGTCGACGACGCCGTGGACCAGCGCGTACGACAGGCGCTGCGCGACATCGGCCTCGCGCCAGGACAAGTCGATCACGCGCCGGGTGCCGGAGCCGGTCACCGAGCCGGCGAACTCGACTAGCCGGTCGGTCGCGTCCTCCCGCCGGTCGAAGATCACGTCCTCGACGAGTTCCAGCAGATCGGCCGGAATGTCCTGGTAGACGGCGAGCTGACCAGCGTTGACGATGCCCATGTCCAAACCGGCCTGTACGGCGTGGAAGAGGAACGCCGAGTGCATCGCCTCCCGGACCACGTCGTTGCCGCGGAAAGCGAAGGACAGGTTGGAGATCCCCCCGCTCGTACGGGCGCCGGGGCAGCGCTCCTTGATCAGCGGCAGGGCTTCCAGGAACGACTTGGCATAGCCGTTGTGCTCGGCGATTCCGGTGGCGACCGCCAGCACGTTCGGATCGAAGATGATGTCCTCGGGCGCGAACCCGGCTTCGGTGGTCAACAAGTCGTACGCCCGGCCGCAGATGGAGACCTTGCGGTCGATGGTGTCGGCCTGTCCCTTCTCGTCGAAGGCCATCACTACGACGCCTGCGCCGTAGCCGCGGACGCGGCGGGCGTACTCGAGGAACTGGTCCTCGCCTTCCTTGAGGCTGATCGAGTTGACCACGCCCTTGCCCTGCACGCACCGCAGGCCGGCTTCGAGCACGCTCCACTTCGAGCTGTCGATCATGACCGGGATGCGGGCCACCTCGGGCTCGGTGGCGATCAGGTTCAGGAACGTGGTCATCGCGTGCTCGCTGTCGAGCAGGTCGGCGTCCATGTTCACGTCGAGCAGGTTGGCGCCGCCACGGACCTGCTCCAGCGCCACGTCGACCGCGCCCTGGTGGTCGCCGGCCTCGATCAGCCGACGGAACCGGGCCGAGCCGGTCACGTTGGTCCGCTCGCCGATCATGACGAAGCCGGTCTCAGCGCCGATAGCGAACGGTTCGAGACCGCTGAACCGGGTCACGGCCGCCGGGCGGGGCACCTGCCGGGGCGGGCTGGCCTTGACCGCGTCCCCGATCCGGGAAATGTGCTCCGGGCTCGTCCCACAGCAGCCGCCGACCGCGTTGACCAGCCCGGACTCGGCGAACTCGCCGATCAGCCGGGCGGTCTCGTCCGGCGTCTGGTCGTAGCCGCCGAACGCGTTCGGCAGGCCCGCGTTGGGGTGGCAGGCCACGTAGGTGTCGGCGACCCGCGCCAGCTCGGCGACGTGCGGACGCATCTCGGCCGCGCCGAGCGAGCAGTTCACGCCGACGATCAGCGGGTCGGCGTGGGCGACCGAGCTCCAGAACGCCTCGACCGTCTGCCCGGACAGGGTCCGGCCGCTCAGGTCGACGATCGCGACCGAGATCCACAGCGGCAGCTGCGGGGCGGCCTCGCGGGCGGCGGCGATCGCCGCCTTGGCGTTGAGCGTGTCGAAGACCGTCTCGACCAGCAGCAGGTCGACGCCGCCTTCGGCGAGAGCCTGGATCTGCTCGGCATACGCCGCCTTGACCTCTTCGAACGTCACGGCGCGGTAGGACGGGTCGTCCACCTTCGGCGAGAGCGACAGGGTCACGCTGAGCGAACCGACCGAGCCGGCCACGAATTTGCCGCCGGCCTCGTCCGCCGCCTGCCGGGCCAGTTGGGCCGCACGGAGATTGATCTCCCGAACGTACGGCTGCATCCGGTAGTCGGCCTGGCTGATGGCGGTCGAGTTGAACGTGTTGGTCGACGTGACGTCGGCGCCGGCCGCGAGGTACTTGCGGTGGACGTCGAGGATGACGTCGGGGCGGGTCAGCGCGAGCAGGTCATGATCGCCGAAGAGGTCCTGCGGATGATCCCGGAAGCGGTCGCCGACGTAATCGGCCGCAGTCAGGCCCGCACCCTGAAGCATCGTGCCCCAAGCGCCGTCCAGCACGAGGACGCGCTGATCCAGAAGGTCGCGCAAGGCCTGCGTACGGGCGGCGCGATCTCGCTGAACCGACGCGGTCATGCAAACCTCCACATATCACAGAGCTCGACTATCAGTGTCCCACGACGCACGTCATGCGGGTGGCGCGGGTCTGGACCAAGCTTTCACCTCCACCGCAAAGCCACCGCAAGGCTGCGGCAGCCCTGCACCTGGTTGACACTCATCCATTGTGGCTCAGCCAGCAGCTCCACGCCGTCCAGTGCGTTGACAAGCGCGTGGAGCAGTTCAGCCAGTTCCGCTCTGGCCAGCGCGGCTCCGAGGCAGTGGTGCAGCCCGTTGCCGAAGGCGAGGTGACGGTTCGGATGCCGGTCCAGTCGTAGCTTATCCGGGCCGGGAAAGACGCGGGGATCCCGGTTCGCCGCGGGCAGCCAAGGCAACCACCGCGACGCCCTCGTCTATCTCCTGGCCGGCGATGACCATCGGATCGGTGGACACCCGCAGCACGTGCATCGCCGGCGAGACCCATCGCAGTATTTCCTCCACGGCCGCGGGAACCAATGCCGGATCGGCTCGCAAGGCGGGGATCATCTCCGGATTCCGGGCCAGGGCGTGGAAACAACCCGTCACCGCGTAGCGCGTGGTTTCGTTTCCCCCTATCAGAACATTGTCGCAGTTGATCAGGATTTCACCCTCGTCGAGGGATCCGTTGGCGAGCAGGGCTGTCACGAGGTCGTCACCCGGGTCGACGCTGTGGGCGCCGAAAACTCATCCGCGCTGGTGAGGGCGTTTTTGAAGCTTCTGAGCCGAGGGCGTAGTGGGTAGCTATCGAACGCGTTCAGAAATCCCGGGAAGATCAACTGAATGTGTTCAACTGTGTACGCAGCCGGGTGATCGCTGCATCGGTCTGTACGCCCGCTGAACTGCACGGACGATTTGTCGGCACCCACAAGGCCAACTGCGCCTGCCTACACCAACCCGTCTTCTTCATTCGTGGCACACGCGAAACACGAGAAGTGAACATCCGGCGAGTTCCAGTGGCCATGGAATCGGAGGCAGGGCAGTGCACGGTGGTGTACGCGGCGCTCGTGCCCGCACGCGCTCTCGACGTCAGGCGCATTTCGATTCGGATGCGATGTCATGGCGCGATGTGCCACCACACGCCCCCGCTGCGGCGCACAGCTGCGTTGCGTCTGCCTGCTTACACCGCGAGCCGCATGGCCGACAGTCCGTACGGGTAGCCCGAGCCGTACGGACGGGGCGAGCGCGACCGCGGGACACGCATTGCGTGGCCGCGCCGCCCGCCCATACGGCGCGAACCGCGCGATCGGTCCGATTCCCGGCGTTTGACAGTGTTCTACATCGCCTCTACAAAGAGGGACGGAAGCTTCCGGTACGGCAGATCCATGACCCTCCACGCAGCCGCGGGTGATCCGTGATCACGGATCACCCGCCCGCACGATCGGACCCGAAGTCATGACCCTTGCCACACGCTCCCGCCTCGCCGTCGCGGCCCTCGCCGCGGCATGCGGTCTCGCGGCATCCGCGCTCGCCGCGTCCCCGGCGGCTGCGGCCACCGCGCGTCCCGCCACCGCCACCCAGCCGAACAGCACCGTCTCCGGCGACCTGGGGGCCACCGGCATCCACCACGCTTCGAGCACCACCGTCCCCGCCGGGACCGTGCTGTTCAAGCCGATCGCACGGCCCGGGGTGGCCACGCCCAACCTGATCGGCTACAGCTGCACGGTCAGCTATCCCTACGTGAACGACAACTTCTCCAACGGCGAGATCAGCTGGACCGCCACGGTCAGCTGCAACATCGTGCTGCGCATGCAGGGCACCACCGCGCTGTTCCGGTGGGGCAACTCGAACGCCTACGCGTTCGGCAGCTCCTACGACCACTACGCCAGCTCCAGCACCTCCACCGGCGCCGTCTACGGGATCTTCAGCGGCACCTGGGGCGTGAACGACAACGTCCTACTGTTCAGCCCCGCGGGATACACCAGCACCCCCGGCGCCGGCTGCTACTACTACAACCCGCCCGCCAACACCGAGATCAAGTGCACCGAGACCACCGGACCCTTCACCGCCCAGTGAGCTAGCCAGCACAACGAGGCGCAAAGCCCGCGTGCCCAGGAGGTGCGGCCAGCCAGACACCACGGCTGGCCGCACACCGCAACGCCCTACCACGACTGGCCAGGCAGTGGGCCTGGCCGGCCTCCCAGTCGACGGTGAAACAGTAGATCAACCACCTGTGATTTACGCGCCGACCATGCTGGCCGCGCATCGCCAAGGCCCCGCGCAAGACACACCGACCAGCACACGTCATGTGATCGTTGCCAGAGCCCCCGAAACCCCACCGTGTTCCTGTCAGCCGCCGCACCGTCCACCGCCACGCCTGCGAACTGCGGAAACACACAACCAGTATCCTGTGATAAGACAGCGACCATCTGGCCGACGATCCCCAACCCCACGAAGACACACGACGAGCCACTTACGTGATCAGCGCCAGAGCCGAATCCGCGCTGACTTCACGCGCCCATCGCGTCACCTGCGCATCGCCCTGGTCGGGCGCGGATGGTTTGTCGGTGCCCACAGCCCTGGCTGTCCTGCGTGGCCGACTGCGCCGCGCCGTCGGTTTTGTCGCGTGCCTGTTCGGTGGTCGGTCCTTGGCTGGCGCAGCGTCAGCAGGTGACGTGGGCGTCGACGGTGTTGCGATGCCCGCGGTGACGGTCGCGGTGGCGACGCCGGGGTTGGAGCCGCTGTAGCTGGAGGTCACGGTGTAGGTGCCGTCGGGCAGGCCGCCGACGCTGAAGTGGCCGGAGACGTCCGCGGTGCCGGAGTGGTTGACCGGGCCGGTCCAGGTGACGGTGGCGTTGGCCGCGCCGGTGTTGACGATGATGCCGCCCTGGCCGATGCCCGGAGCGTCGATGATGCCCGGGATCCGGCCGGTGCCGTTGGAGGCGAAGCCGGTGGCCCAGGCGTTTCCGGCGGAGTCGGCGGCAACGGCTTGCGGGTAGACGGTGCCCGGCGCCGGGGTGACCTCTTGGCTGGCGCCGGCGGTGGACAGCCGGAAGACTCCGTCGTTGGGCGCGGCGGCCAGGACCGTGGGGCCGGAGGCGGTCGCGCCGGTCAGCCCGGAGCCGCCGAGACCAATGGTGCTCCACGCGCCGTTGTTGAAGACGGCGGCGTAGGAGTGGTCGATGTAGCCCTCGAAGTAAGGCGTTTGCACGGTGCCGACGGTCCACAGCCCGGAGGAGGTCGGGGCCAGAGCATGCAGGTACAGGCTGCCGGAGATCACCGGTGGTGCGGGCAGCGCGCTCCACCGTGAGCCGTCGAAGCGCTCGATCCCTGAGATGCCGGCGTCCAGACGTGCG
The DNA here is from genome assembly GCA_963714445.1 of uncultured Actinomycetota bacterium. Classification (GTDB taxonomy): domain Bacteria; phylum Actinomycetota; class Actinomycetes; order Streptomycetales; family Catenulisporaceae; genus Actinocrinis. Next base: position 4,096 of record CAVQPP010000013.1, on the reverse strand, counting down.
GTGCGTCGACCGCTACTGCCTGCAATGCGCCGATGTTCGGTGCGGCCACCGTCGCCCACGCCGTTCCGTTCCAGTGTTCGACTAGGGAGGTCTGCGGGTAGCCGTAGTAGCCGACCGCCCACACGTCGGTGGCGCTGCGCACCGCGACGGCCTGCAGCCGGTTGCTGCTGGGAGGTGCCGGCCGGGTCCGGCGTCGTGGTGCGGGTCCAGGCTGCGCCGGTCCAGTGGTACGCCAGGGTCTGGCTGGCGATGGTCCACAGATCCGACACGTCGCCGACCGCCCAGGCTTCGCCGGGTCCGACCGCCGCGGCGCCGTTCAGTTCCGCGGCCTGGTGTGTGGAATACAGGGACGGCGCGGCCACCGGGGTGGCGGTCCAGGCCGACCCGTTCCAGTGCTCGGCGTAGGGCTTGTCGAGCACCTGGGAGACGGAACTGTCGGGGTTGTAGGCGCCGACCGCCCACACGTCGGCAGGTCCGGCGGCGGCCGCCCCGTACAGGGTGCCGCGGTAGCCGGCCGCGGCGCTGGCAGTGGTGCCCCACGCGACCACCGTCCCCGACGCGGTCGGCGAAGTCCCGGCCGCGAAGGCCGGCGGCCCGAACGTGGTGACCAAGGCGGTGGCCGAAAGCACCGCCGCCGACATGCCCGGCAGGACCCGTCGCATGGTCGCGTCAACTCCCTCAACTGCTTCGACAACTGCGCCAGCGCGCCATCGAGCGCCGGTCGTCCGCCCTGGAGCCTAGGAGGCGAACCGGGCGGCGGGAACGTCCCGGACCCTTACCGAAGTGTGACGATCTCCGTGGTCTGATAGCCGCGGCACTTCGCCGGTTCCTGCCCCCGCCGAGAACCTCGTCCACGCGGGTTGTGCTGCATGTCGGTATACATGCAGGACATCGTCGAAGCGGTCGCGTCGTCGGGTGTCGAGCCGGGTGATCTGGCCGATCGCTTATCGGCAGCGGCCGCGACATCGTGAACGCGCTCGCTACCGCGAGATGGGCCAGTCGCACGAACACGAGTGATCACGTTGTCACAGCAACGACCAGCGATCCGTGAGTTTCGTCGTTCGCCATCGCGCGCCACATCGGTGTCACCCACGTACCAACCCCAACTGGCGTGGATGAAGTTATCGGCAAGCGCAGGACCCTGGTGGTTAATTCGTTGTCGCGGCGTGGAGGCGTATCAGTCGGCTGGTGTGGGTGTGGTCGAAGGGTTGGTGGGTGAAGTAGGCGTCGAGCCGGGTGATGTTGATCGCGGTGGCGCCGAGGTGGTGTTCGAGTTCGACTTTCCGCTGGCCTCGGTAGCGGGCTTTGCGCAGGCCGATGCTGTTCGCGGCTTGGTTCATGGTGCCTTCGATGCCGGCGCGGCGCCGGTAGAGCTGCCGCCAGTGCTTGGAGTTCTGGGCGGCGCGGGTGGCCTGTCGCGGTTCGTGGATCTCGCGGGGGTAGACGGTGATCCCGCGGCGGCGGATCTTGCTGCTGGCGCACGCGGGCTGTACGTCGCAGGTCCAGCAGGCGTGCTGCGGGAAGGCGATGTAGATCTTCTCGATGCCGTCATGGACTCTCGGGTTCCAGTGTGCCGAGGTCTGGCCCTGCGGGCAGGTGGCGGTGCGGGTGTCGTAGTCGATGACGAAGTCGTCGCGGCTGTAGCCGTTGCGGGTCTTGGCCTGGCGGGAGCTGTCGCCGAGCAGCGGGGTGATCATCGTGATGCCGTGCTCGCGGCGGGCGGCGGCCAGCATCGGGCATGGACGGGTAGCCGGAGTCCAGGTAGTGCTCGGCCGGGGCCAGGCCCCGCTCGGCAAGCGCTTGATGGATCGGCACGGTCGCGGCGTTGTCGGGCGTGGTGCCGGGCGTGGTGTGCACGTTCGTGATCAGGTTCGGTGTACCAGCCTCGTCAGGGTCCTCACACGTCTCGGTCAGGTGCAGCTTGTAGCCGAGCCAGAACAGGTCCTTGCCTTCGCGGCCCACCGGGCGTCGGGGTCATGCGGGCTGCCCCGGGCGCAGTGGGGCCGGCGGCACCCCGTCCTTCTCGGTGCGCCGCCGCATCACCTCACTCCCGTCCCCGGCCGTCTCGGTCAGGTAGTTTCGCCGCAGGACCGTGCACAACAGCGCGACCTGGGGCAGCTCGCGCAGCCAGGGCGCTGGCGCTGGGCGTAACAGCGCGGTCAGCAGGTCGCGCCCGTCGCGGCCGAACTGCTCGGCCAAGTCGCCACGCTCGGCTTTCGCGCGCGGCCAGTTCCAGTCGCACGCCCTCGGCCCGTACCGCTTGGCCCAGAGGTTCAGATCCACCATCTCGGCCAGGAAGTCCGGGGCCACCGCGGCCAACGCCTCGGCCAACGCGCGCACCGCCTCCCCGGCCAACTCCGCGTGCGTCAGGTCCCGCACCGCGGCGATCACATGCGTGGAGTCTGTGCGCTGCTTACCGCCGGCCTTGACCAACCCGAGTTCCCGACAGCGGTCCAGGACCCGTCGAAGCACAAGCGCGCGAGGTCATGCTCTGCCAGCCGGCCGCGAAACTCACTCAGAACGCTGTGATCGAATCCGGGAGCGGCAAGCTCCAGCCCGAGCGCATATTTCCAGTCGATCCGCCCGGCCACCGCCTGCGCCGCCTGCCGGTCGGTAACTGCTCGACGCACTGCAGGACCGTGACCAGCATCAACACCGCCGGAGAAATCCCCGGCCTGCCCCGCACACCGAACGTCCCATGGAAATCAGTGTCCAGAAATATTGGTCCGAGCTCGTCCCGCAATCGCATAACCAAAATGGGGCCGTACGGCTCCGTGGCCCTCTCACAACACACTCATCGCGGCCACCGAGTCTTTCGTGCAGGGCCGCCACCGCGGCGGCCGAGAAGGAGGACCACATGCACGAGCAGCAGACACCGGCGCCGGCTCCGCCGGAGCAGCAGCCCGCGCCCCCGCGCCGCCGCTCCGGCCTGGCCCGGAAGGCCGCGCTGATCGGCACGGGGCTCGCGGCGGGCGCCGCGCTGGCCGGGACCGTGTCGGCGCAGGCCGCGACGACCAACTCCTCGCCCACACCCACCGCTACCAGCTCCACTCCGGCCCAGCCCGGGGGCGGCGGTCAGAGCGGCGGCTCGGCGCCCGCGCCGCGCGGCTCCCTCTCACTGACCGGCACGGTCACCGCGGTCGGCACCTCGACCGTCACGATCAAGACCGCCAGCGGCACCACCGCCTATACCGTCACCTCCGGTAGCGACATCGACAAGAACGGGGAGGCGACGCTCAGCGCCCTGACGGTCGGCGACACCGTCTCGTTCAGCACCACCGCCACCGGCGGCACCGTGATCGACAAACTGCACGCCGGCAACCAGCAACTCGACTGGCCGCAGGGCGCCCCGGGCGGCACTGGCCAAGGCGGGAGCGGCACCAGCGGCCAGCAGGGCTGACTCCGCCCGAGCCGGGCCGCGCCGATCACCGCCGGCGCGGCCCGGCAGCCACCGGCGGGCGACGAAGCGCTTGAAGACGGCTTGCGCCAGAGGGTTGTGGGTGCCGAGAATTACGTCCGCCGAGCTCACGTAGCACCAGGCATTGATTCTGGCCGAATCGCGCTCGGCGGCGACGCGATCTTGTCCGAACGGAGGCCTCAAGTGCCATAGCCGATGCCTCAAGCCGCCACCGACGGAGGCGTCGACACCGTTCGCGCTATCGTCGGCGGCATCACCGCCGCACGCCTCGGCGCCACCGCCATCCCCGCCGAATGGCACGAACGCTGCGAGCGGCTGCCCAGGTGGGCTGAGGTCGGGCAGCACGCCTGAGCGCAAGCTACTGCCACAGACGATCATCAACCGCCACATGACCCGAACAACAACCATCTGTCGAAGCACGGCTTCGCGGAACATGCTGGTAGCGGGTGGCGGATCGCTCTGCCAACTCCGGCACTCCGGGTCCGCCGCTCCTGATCGGAGGTGGATCTGATGGACGATGATGGTTCGGTGTTCTGGCGGTGCGGATGCCGCCGCCGCCGAACTGCCAGGCCGGAGCCGGAGGACCAGCGCCTGGCCGAGGTGATCTCGCTGGGCATGATGAACGCCATGACGGTGCCCCAGGTCTTCGACTACCTCGCCCTGCGGGCACAGATCACA
>CAVQPP010000012.1:0-3906 GCA_963714445.1 uncultured Actinomycetota bacterium | reverse complement strand
CGGGCGTTTCTGCTCGATGCCGACGGGCTCCGCGCTGTCTGATGGGTTCCGTGCGCAGCATCTTCGCCCCCGCATGCCCTACCCCGCCGTTGGCGGGTGACGGCTGTCGAGCTGGGGCAGGTTGGCCCGAGCCCGGCCGAGCTCGGCTGGGTGCTGGCCTGCCAACACGCCGCCGACCTGGCCGACCGCCCGGGCGAGCCGCGTGTCAGCCCCGCTGAGCTGCGCAGTCTCCTAGCGCCGCCCGTACTGCGGCCGGCGCATGCTCTTCATCGCCGAGGACGTGACCGGATGCGTCGTCGGCTGGGCGAGACTCGGCCTCTATGAGCGTTTCACCGCGACCTGGCACACGCAGCGATCACCGTGCACCCAGCGGCACGCCGCTGCGGCGTCGGTTCAGCGCTCCTCGACGCGTTAGCCCACGCCGCACGCACCTGGCACCGAACCCGCCTCATCCTCGACGCCCCGCGCACCGGCGCGAGCGAAGCGTTCGCGATCCGGCACCACCTCTACGTCAGCGGCCGCGACCTACGCTCCCGCCTAGACCTAAACGGCCCCGAACTCCCCCGCCGCCTAGCCGCCGTCGCGAACCGCACCGGCAGCGGGCTCCCCCGGCAGCGCCGCCGCCACGCGCGTCCGAGTTTCACGTCCAGCCCCGGTGACGGTTTCGCCGCGCTCGGCTGGACCGGGCCGTGCCCAGACGAGTTCCTGGACAGCTACATCACAACGCTGGACCACCTGCACACGGCCCCAGTCCCGAGGCGAACACCAAACCTGACGCCCTTCTCGGCTCCGCGTCCCGCCCCCGCGTCCACCCCGATCCAGACGCCTTTCACGCGCGCCGAGATCCGCCACCGCGAACAATCCGCGAGCCGCGCGGGCCTGCGCGAGTACACCGCGTGCCTGATCGACCGCGATACCGGCCGCATCGCCGCACTCTCCAGCGCACACACCGCAGACGGCGTACGCGGCGAACAGAACGAGACCGTCGTAGCCCCGATCTACCGAGGCCTAGGCCTAGCGGTAGGCGTCAAGGCCCAGCTAATCCGGGAACTCCTAGCCGCCGAGCCGTCCCTAGTCATACTCGACACCTACAACGCGGTCGACAACCACCGAATGCTCGCAGTGAACCGACGCCTAGGCTTCCGCCCCTGGACACGCACGCCGCCTGGACGTTAACCCTCTAGAAGCCCAACCGCTGCAGCTGCTTCGGGTCCCGCTGCCAGTCCTTCGCGACCTTCACGTGCAGCTCCAAGAACACCGGCGTCCCCAACAGCGCCTCAATCTGCTGCCGTGCCCGTGACCCGACGTCCCGCAGCCGTGAGCCGCCGGTCCCGATCACGATCGCCTTCTGGCTTTGCCGCTCGACGTACAGAATCGCGTGCACGTCCAGCATCGGCTTGTCCTTAGGCCGCCCCTCGCGCGGCAGCATCTCCTCCACAGTCACCGCCAACGAGTGCGGCAACTCGTCACGCACGCCCTCAAGCGCCGCCTCACGGATCAGCTCGCCGACCATCACCTGCTCAGGCTCGTCAGTCAGCTCCCCGCCCGGATAGAGCGGCGGCGACTCCGGCAGCTGAGCGACCAGCAAGTCAGCAAGCAACCCGACCTGAGCACCAGACACTGCCGAGACCGGGACCACGTCCGCCCACTCGATCCCGACTTCCTTGCCGAGCTCGACCACCGCGAGCAACTGCTCCCCGACCGCCTGCTTACCTGCAGTGTCGGTCTTGGTCACAATGGCGATCTTGGGCGTGCGCCGGACGTCGGCAAGCTCCCGTGCGATATACGTATCCCCGGGCCCGATCTTCTGATCAGCCGGAATGCAGAACCCGATCACGTCAACCTCGGCCCACGTGGCCCGGACCTCATCATTCAGCCGCTCGCCGAGCAACGTGCGCGGCCGATGCAACCCCGGCGTGTCAACGAGCACCAGCTGTGCGTCCGCGCGGTGCACGATCCCCCGCACCGAATGCCGCGTAGTTTGCGGCCGTCCCGACGTAATCGCGATCTTCGCGCCTACTAGCGCGTTCGTCAGCGTGGACTTCCCTGCGTTAGGCCGCCCCACGAAGCACGCGAACCCGGCCCGGTAACCCTCCGGCACGTCCAAGTACGACGATGGCGTGGGCGAGTCCACTACCCGCGCCCGACCCGCAGCCGTCGGCGCGGGCTCCGCAGCGCGCACTGCGTCGTCGGTCGTGCGCCGCTCCCCAAGCGCGATCGACCGGTTACGCCGCTGCTCCGCCGCCTTCCGCTCGGCGGCCTGCTGCTGCGCGTTGCCGCGCGCGGCGTTGCGGCCAGCCTTCGAACGGCCACCACCGGAGCCGGATTTAGAACCGGAGCCGGAACGGGGATTGGAACTGCGGCGCTGCTCACTCATGTCCGCCATTGTCCCTTACAAATCGGGCGGCGCAGGACACGTCCCGCACCGCCCGCACATCTCAGCAACCGGTTACTTCCGGCGGGTGTTTGTTACCGACCACGCAGCGTCCGGTACCGCTCCTCCAACGCGATCGTTGACGAGTCGTGCTCGCCGTGCTTGGCGCTCGAGCCGAGCTCCGGCTCGATCTTCTTCGCCAGCACCTTGCCGAGCTCGACGCCCCACTGGTCGAAGGAGTTGATGTTCCACACCGCGCCCTGCGTGAACACCTTGTGCTCGTACAGCGCGATGAGCTGACCCAGCACCGACGGGTTGATCGTCGGGGCCAGGATGGTCGTCGTCGGGTGGTTGCCCTTGAAGACGCGGTGCGGCACGATCGCCGCCGGCGTGCCCTCCGCCTCGACCTGCTCGCGGGTCTTGCCGAAGGCCAGCGCCTCGGTCTGGGCCAGGAAGTTCGCGGTCAGCAGGTCGTGGTGCGCGCCGCGCGGGTCGGCGGCCGGGACGACCGGCTCGGCGAAACCGATGAAGTCCGCCGGGATGATCTTCGTGCCCTGATGGATCAGCTGGTAGTACGCGTGCTGGCCGTTGGTGCCAGGGGTGCCCCAGACGATCGGCCCGGTCTGCCAGGCGACCGGCTCGCCGTCGCGCTGCACCGACTTGCCGTTCGACTCCATGTCAAGCTGCTGAAGGTACGCGGAGAACTTGCTCAGGTAGTGCGAGTACGGCAGCACCGCGTGCGTCTGCGCGTCGAAGAAGGACCCATACCAAACGCCGAGCAGCCCGAGCAGCGCCGGCACGTTCTGCGCCAGCGGCGTGTTGCGGAAGTGCTCGTCCACGGTCCGGAAACCGGCCAGCATCTCGTGGAACTGCTTCGATCCGATCGCGACCATCAGCGACAGGCCGATCGCCGAGTCGAACGAGTACCGGCCGCCGACCCAGTCCCAGAACCCGAACATGTTCGCCGTGTCGATGCCGAACTTCGCGACCTCGGTCGCGTTCGTCGAGACCGCGACGAAGTGCTTCGCGACGGCCGACTCGTCGCCGCCGAGCCCGGACAACAGCCAGGCGCGCGCGGAGGTGGCGTTGGTGATCGTCTCGATGGTGGTGAACGTCTTCGAGGAGATGATGAACAACGTCTCCTCGGGATCCAGGTCCTTGGTGGCCTCGTAAAGGTCAGCGCCGTCCACGTTGGAGACGAAGCGGAACACGCGCGTGTGGTCCGAGTACGCCTTCAACGCCTCGTAAGCCATCGCCGGACCGAGGTCCGATCCGCCGATACCGATGTTGATGACGTTGCGGATCTGCTTACCGGTATGTCCGACCCATTCCCCCGAACGGACGCGCCGGGCGAACTCGCCCATCCGGTCCAGCACCTCGTGTACTCCCGGCACGACGTCCTCGCCGTCGACCTCGATGTGCTCCGAGCGCGGCGCCCGCAGCGCCACGTGCAGCACCGCGCGGTTCTCCGTCACGTTGATCTTCTCGCCACGGAACATCGCGTCCCGCAGTTCCTCGACCCCGCGCGCGAG
>CAVQPP010000011.1:0-3200 GCA_963714445.1 uncultured Actinomycetota bacterium | reverse complement strand
TCACGTACGCCGACACCGTCGTCGTCGGCTCCGGCATCGCCGGGCTCACCGCCGCGCTGGCCGCCAGGCACGCCGGATCGGTGCTGCTGGTCACCAAGGCACAGCCGGGCGACGGCTCGACTCGCTGGGCGCAGGGCGGCATAGCCGCCGCCCTCGGCATCGGCGACTCCCCGGAAGCGCACCTGGCCGACACGCTCACCGCCGGCGCAGGGGTCTGCGACCCGGAAGCGGTGCGCATCCTGGTGACCGAGGGCCCGGCGGCCGTACGCAACCTGCTGATCAACCGCGGCGCCGAGTTCGACCGCGACTCCGACGGCCACATCGCGCTAGGCCGCGAGGGCGGCCACCACGCGGACCGGATCCTGCACGCCGGCGGCGACGCGACCGGAGCCGAGGTCTCCCGCACTCTGCTGGCCCGGCTCGACCAGCTCGTCGACGAGATCGAAGTCATCGACCACGCGCTGGTCCTCGACCTGCTGACTGACGCGTCCGGCCGCGCCGCCGGACTGACGCTCCACGTCTTCGGCGAGGGCGCACGCGACGGCGTCGGCGCGGTGCGCGCGCGAGCCGTGGTGCTCGCGACCGGCGGCCTCGGCCAGGTCTTCACCGCGACCACGAACCCGGCGGTCGCCACCGGCGACGGCGTCGCGCTCGCGCTGCGGGCCGGCGCGCAGGTCGCCGACCTCGAATTCGTCCAGTTCCACCCGACCGTGCTCTGGCTCGGCGATGGCGCGCGCGGCCAGCAGCAGCTCATCTCCGAGGCGGTACGCGGCGAGGGCGCCTTCCTGGTCGACGCCAAGGGCGAGCGCTTCATGACCGGCGCTGCACGAGCTGGCCGACCTCGCCCCGCGCGACATCGTTGCCAAGGCGATCATGCGGCGGGCCAACGAGCAAGGGCTCGACCACCTCTGGCTCGACACTCGGCATTTCGGCGAGGACAAGTGGCGCGGCCGGTTCCCGACCATCTGGGAGTCGTTGCACCAGCTCGGCATCGACCCGGTGCGTGACCTGATCCCGGTCGCCCCCGCCGAGCACTACGCCTCCGGCGGCGTGCTGACCGACCACTGGGGCCGCACCTCGATTCCCGGCCTCTACGCGTGCGGCGAGACCGCGTGCACCGGCGTGCATGGCGCGAACCGGCTGGCCTCCAACTCGCTGCTCGAAGGTCTGGTGTTCGCCGACCGGATCGGCCGCGACATCGCCCGCGCCTTCGGCCCCGACGGCGATGACGCGCCCGGCGATCCGATCGAGGACGACCGTCCGCAGATCCTGCTCGATCCTTCGGTGCGTACCGCGACTCAGCAGGTAATGAGCGCCGGAGCAGGCGTGCTGCGCAGCGCACTGTCGCTCGTGCGCACCGTCCGCTGAGCTCCAGGTCCTGCAAGGCCGCACCGACGAGTCGCCGCGTGCCGAAGCCTGGGAAGCCACCAACCTCCAGCAGGTCGCCTCCGTGCTCGCCGAGAGTGCCGCGCGCCGCGAGGAGACCCGCGGCTCGCACTGGCGCGAGGACTTCCCCGCGACCGACGACGAGCACTGGCGCGCGCGGCAGATCGCACAGGCCACTGGCGAGGGCTTACGTGTCACTCGGCGACCGGTTGACGTTCCGGCGGATTTCGGACCCGCGCGGCTGGCTAAGAATGCAGTGAAGGAGGATGCCTCGTGATCTCTGCCGAGACGGCGCGGTTGCTGACCGCCGCAGGCCTCGAACCCGAGTATGTCGAGCGTGTCGTGCGTAACGCCCTGGAGGAGGACCTGGACGGCGGCGTGGACGTGACCACGGTCGCGACCGTCGATGAGACGGCCCGCGCCGTTGCCGACTTCGCCGCACGCGCCCCCGGCGTCGTGGCTGGAATCCCGGTCGCGGCAGCCGTTCTCGATGTCCTCTCGGGCGGCGACGCCGAAATCGAGTTCCACGTCGCGGACGGCACGCGCGTCGAAGCCGGGACGGTGCTGTTCACCGCCTCGGGCCGAGTTCGCGACCTGCTCACCGCCGAGCGCACCGCGCTCAACCTGCTCTCGCACCTGTGCGGCATCGCGACCGTCACCCGCAAGTGGGTCGACGAGGTCGAGGGCACCGGCGCCAAGATCCGCGATACCCGCAAGACCACTCCAGGCCTACGAAAGCTGGAGAAGTACGCGGTACGCTGCGGCGGCGGCGTCAACCACCGGATGTCGCTGTCCGACGCCGCGATGGTCAAGGACAACCACGTCGTAGCGGCCGGCGGCGTCGTCGAGGCCTTCGAGGCAGTCCGCAAACGCTGGCCCGACCTGCCGATCGAAGTGGAGGTCGACACGCTCGACCAACTGCTCCCGGTCGTCGAGGCCGGCGCGGAGTTGGTGCTGTTGGACAACTTCACGCCGGAACGTATGCGTGCCGCGGTGCTGCTAGTGGGGCGCAATGAGCCGTATGGTCGTACCAGGCTCGAGGCGAGCGGGGGGCTGACCCTGGATCAGGCCCGAGCCGCCGCGGAGACCGGGGTCGACTACCTGTCCGTCGGCGCGCTGACCCACTCCGCGCCGATCCTGGACGTGGGCTGCGACTTCCGTACCGAGTGAACGAGCACAGCCAGAGCAAGTGCGCCACCGCACCGCACGTGAACCGCCGCAACAGCCGCACCTGAACGAACTGATAAGCGAACACTGCCGACCCACCCGGCGCTTCCCCTACCGGAGCCCCAGCCATGCTGCTCACGATCGACATCGGCAACTCCCAGACGGTGCTCGGCCTCTTCGAGGGAGAGGAGATCGTCGAGCACTGGAGGGTGTCCACCGACCCCCAGCGCACCGCCGACGAGCACGCCGTGCTGTTGCAGGGACTGATGAACAACCATCCGCTGGTCGGCGAGGGCGGCGTGGACGGGATCGCGCTGTGCTCAACGGTGCCGTCCGTGCTGCAGGAGATGCGCGACATGATCCGCCGCTACTACGGCGACATCCCGTCGCTGGTGGTCGAGCCCGGGGTCAAGACCGGCATTCCGGTCCTGGTGGACAACCCGAAGGAGGTTGGCACCGACCGGATCATCAACGCGCTCGCGGCGGTCCACCTCTACGGCGCGCCGTGCATCGTGGTGGATCTCGGCACCGCGACCTCATTCGACGCGGTGTCGGCGCGTGGTGAGTGGATCGGTGGCGCGATCGCCCCCGGCATTCAGATCTCGGTGGACGCGCTCGGCGCGCGTGGCGCGCAGCTACGCAAGATC
>CAVQPP010000010.1:0-16464 GCA_963714445.1 uncultured Actinomycetota bacterium | reverse complement strand
CGCGGGCCGGGCGTCAGCCCGGGGCCGATCGGCGGGGTGAACCGGACCTTGGCGGTCTCGCGCTGGCCCGGAAACAGTGACAGGCTCGGTGGCTCGACGACCGCCCACGGTGCGGGGTCGCCCAGTACTTCCAGAGTGAACGAGTCGACCACGCCGCCCGTGTTGGTCACGGAGAGTTCGACTTCTGCTACTTCGCCCGGCTTCACCGGCAGCGCGGCCGGCGTCAAAGATGCTTCTGCTCCCATAGCAGCGAAGGTAGAAGCCGGTGTGACGCCGCATCAGCCGCTTAGGGGCAGCAGCTCGGGCACCCCGGGGCGCCCCTTGAGGCTGCCCCAAAGGGAAGCCCCGCAGGGCCGTTCGGCTGCCCGAAGCGGCCTGCCGCCGGACGGCCTCGCGGCGGCACGCTTCCCCCCGTGATCCTCGAGACCGACCAGGCCCTTCTCGCCGTGACGAAGACGCGGGTACTCGGCAACGCCGCAGTCGCCGTGACCTTCGATCCTCCGGCGCGCCCCTGGATCCAGGCGCTCAAGACCCCGGCGGTGAACTTCTTCCTGTTCGACATCAGGGAGAACGTGCACCGGCGCGAGGTGATGTACGAACAGGTCCGCGATGAGGGGGGAAAGATCGTCGGGCACCGCCCGCCGGCCCTGCGTTATGACCTGCACTACACGATCACCGTGTGGGGCGCGCCGATCGCGATGGAGCACAAGATCCTCGCCCTGGTGCTGCGTTGCTTCGGCGCGCTCCCGACGATCCCGCGGGAGCTGCTGCCTGAAGCGCTCAAGCAAGTCCCACACGAGATCCACCTGACCACCGCGGCCGGGACCAAGCGCTCGATGTTCCTGAACCTGGCGGGCGAGACCAAAGCCGGGTTCGAACTGACCGCCACCGTCGCGATGCCCGCGCTGGACCTACCAGCCGCGCCCCCGGTCAACCAGGCGCAGGTCACCGTCGCACCTAAGCAGACGGCGACACAGCCAGCTGCGTCTGGTACCGGCGCGCCAGAGACCGTGACCGCCGCGAAGGCGGACGCGAACGCGAGCACGGACGCGAATACGACTCCAAGCACAACAACGACGTCCGCCCCGGCAGCCGAGCCGGCGGCGGCATCAGCACCAACCAGTTAACACCGAGACTCACTGAGGAGAAGCAGCGATGAGCGGACTCGAAGACATCCCGCTGGTCGGCGGCATTGCCGAGACGGCCATCCACGGCGCCGAGGCCGTCGGCGACGCGGTCACCGGCGACTGGGACGGCGCCGCGCACGAGGCGTACGGCATGGCGGGCAGCGCGCTGCACACCGTCGCCGACGACCTGACCGGCGGGGCGTTCGGCGTCGCCGAGGGCGTTTACGACGCCGCCGCGGGCGGCCTCGGCCTGCCGACCTCGGACGACATCTCGTCGGGCATCGAGGGCGGGCTGCACGACGTCGGCAACGCGCTCGGCGACGGCGTTTACAACCTCGTCAACGGCAGCGGCGACGACGGCGGCGCAGGCGCCTCGCAGCCCGACCAGGGCGGCCAGGACGCCGGCGCGGACCCGTACGGCGCCGGCGACATGGGCGGCGACATGGGTGACATGGGCGGCGACTTCTAAGCCCCTGCACTTCAGACGGCAAGGAAGGAAACGGAGCGAGCAATGCCCAACTACCAGTCCCCGGGCGTCTACATCGAGGAGTTGGAGGCAGGCACCCGCCCGATCGAGGGAGTCGGCACCGCGGTCGCGGCGTTCGTCGGCTTCAGCGCGGACGGTCCGCTGCACACCCCGACCCTGGTGACCAACTGGACTCAGTACACGACGTTGTTCGGGGAGCCCGCGCCGGGCACCTTCCTCGGCCACGCCGTATTCGGGTACTTCCTCAACGGCGGCGGCCAGGCGTACATCGTGCGGATCGGGGGTGCGCCAGGCACCGGGGCGCCCGGCGCGGCACGCGCCGAGCTGCCTTCCGCCGCCAGCCCGGGGACTGTCGCGTATGTCGCCACCGTGAAGGATCCCGCGGTTCGCGGCGAGGTGACCGTCGAGGTCGCCGACGCCGCGGCCGAGGGCGCGCCGGAGGACTCGTTCCGGCTCGTGGTGCGTGGGGCCGGGCGCGAAGAGGTCTTCGAGCCGGTCACCACCCGGCGCGGCCGGACCAACGTGGTGACGCAGGTCAACGCCGCCTCGGTGCTGATCGAGCTGGCCGAGGCGCCCGCTGCGGCGCATGGCGCCGCGCCGACCGATCGTCGTCCGGCGAACGTCGTGATCTCGCTGGCGCCGGCCGAGCGTACCGGCGCCGAGCTCGCAGTGAAGCCGACTGACTACGTGGGCAGCAGCGCGGACCGTACCGGCTTCGGCGGCCTGGAGGCGGTGGACACGGTGACGATGGTCGCCGTCCCCGACCTGATGGCCGCTTATCTGGCCGGACGGATCGACCGCGACGGCGTGCGCGCGGTGCAGACGGCGATGATCGCGCACTGCGAGCTGATGGGCGACCGGATGGCCATCCTCGACCCGCTGCCGGATCTGAACCCGCAGCAGGTACGCGAGTGGCGGATGAACGAGGCCGGATACGACTCGAAGTTCGCCGCGCTGTACTGGCCCTGGCTCAAGGTGATGGGACCGGACGGCCGCACGATGGCGATCCCGCCGAGCGGCCACCTGGCCGGCATCTGGGCGCGCAACGACGCGACCCGGGGCGTGCACAAGGCCCCGGCGAACGAGGTGGTGCGCGGCGCGATCGGCGTCGGGCTGGCGCTGACCAGCGCCGAGCAGGACAACCTCAACCCGGTCGGCGTCAACTGCATCCGGGCCTTCCCCGGCCGCGGCATCCGCGTGTGGGGAGCCAGGACCCTGAGCAGCGATCCGTCCTGGCGGTACATCAACGTGCGCCGGCTCTACAACTACGTGGAGTCCTCGGTACGGCTCGGCACGCAGTGGGTGGTGTTCGAGCCCAACGACAAGACCCTGTGGGAGCGCGTCATCAGGACGCTGCGTTCGTTCCTGTTCACCGTGTGGCAGGACGGCGCGCTGTTCGGCGACACGATGGAGCAGGCGTTCTACGTCAAGTGCGACGACGAGACCAACCCCTCGGAGTCGATCGAGATCGGCCGGCTGGTCTGCGAGGTCGGCATGGCCGTGGTCAAGCCCGCCGAGTTCGTCGTCTTCCGGCTGGCCCAGCTGCCCACCGGCAGCGCTCTGTCTGAATGACCCGCGCAATAGGCACTGAGGAAGCAGGGGAACACTGATGGCGGGGATAACCGATCCGCTGACGAACTACAGCTTCGCGGTGGAGATCGACAGTCTGACGATCGCGCAGTTCAAGGAGGTCAACGGCCTCGGCATCAACATCACCGTGATCGAGAACCGCGCGAACAAGGCCGGCGGCCTGCCGGTGCTGCAGAAGCTGCCCGGCTCGGTCAAGTACGAGGACATCCACCTGTCCCGGGGCAAGGTCAACGACCCGGCGTTCTGGAGCTGGATCAAAACGGTCCAGGAGGGCAAGATCGACGAGGCCCGCAAGGACGGCGCGGTCATCCTCTACGACCTCGCGCACGGCGAGGTCAGCCGGTTCAACTTCTTCCAGGGCTGGCCGTCGAAGGTCGAGGTCGGCAAGCTGAGCGCCGGCGGCGATCAGGTGCTGCTCGAGTCCGTGGTCATCACGATCGAACGGCTCGAGGTGAAGTGATGCCGATCGGGGCGATCGTGGCATCACCAGGTTCGCAGATGTCACAGACATCACCGGGCTCGAACACGTCAGAGAGCCCTGCCGTACGCACCGAATTCGCGTTCACCCTGCCAGTCGGCTACGTAGACGGCTCCGGCGTGGCACACCGCGACGGCACGATGCGCCTGGCGACGGCACGCGACGAGATCCTGCCGCTGCGCGACCCGCGCGTGCGCGAGAACGAGGCGTACCTGACGGTGATCCTGCTCAGCCGGGTCATCACATCCCTCGGCGAGGTCTCACCGATCAACCCCGGCGTCGTCGAGGGGATGTTCGCGGCCGACCTGGCGTTCCTGCAGGACCTGTACCGGCGGATCAACGCGGAGGGGCACACCCGCGTCGCGGTGACGTGCCCTTCGTGCGAGCACGACTTCGCGGTGGACACGTCGGGCCCGGCGGCGAGCCGCCTGGGGGAATCGTGACGTACGGCACGGACCTGCTGATGGAGGAAGTGTCGTACGTCGCTTATCACTTCCACTGGCCGTTCGACCAGATCCTCGACCTGGAACACCCGCTGCGCCGCGAGTTCGTCACCCGCATCGCCGGCATGAACGCGGCAGTGAACGCGGCCGCCGAGGAACGCATCGGACTTGCGAACAGCGGCGCCGATGGCTCAGCCGGGGACGGTTGGTGACCCAATGCGTTGGCCGTTCCGCCGCTCGTCATCCAGTCAGATTGAGCCTGAGCCCCAACCGGCGGCAGATGAGAATCCGGACGAGACTAACGCCCGTCCGGCATGGCAAAACCTGTCCGCGATGACGCCGGCGCTCGGCGCAATGCCGACCGTGACGGACACGGACTTCACTAGGTCGCTGCCGACGAGGTGGACCACTCCCCCGGCGCTAAGCGCACTCGGCCACGACGTGCGTATGGACGTGCCCGGGGGCTTGGTCAGCGGCGTGGCCCGCACGGTCGATCCGCGTGACACGAGGCCGGCAGATCTCGCCTGGCGCACGCCCGAGATCACGCTGCCCCGCGCGCCGCAACCCGTCCAGCCAGCCAGACCAATTCAGACGCTACAAACGACTCAATCAGCTCAATCAACTCAATCGGCGCCTATGCCCCAACCTGCACATACGCCTGAGATCGCTGAAACGCCATACCCACAACCCCCAGGAATCCAGACCCGCAGCGTCCAGACGCCCAGGATCCAGACGCCCAGCGCCCAAACACCTAGCGTCCAGACCCCCGCTGTCCAGATTCCTGACCGTCAGACTCCTGACCACCAGACTTCCCAGACTTCCGTGTCGCCGAGCGTCGGCTCATCGCCATTGCCGTCATCGCCCTTGCCGTCACCGCCAATGCCGATCGACGCCTCGCCAGACACCGCCCAAGCTCGCCAGGTGCTGCACAGTGCGGCCTCCTCCGTCGAGGCGCGGAACCCTCGCCCCGTTTCCGCGGACGTGACCGACGGACCAGCCGCAGCGGCACCTGTCCAGGGTGTGATGGTCGAGCCGGATTCGACGATGCTCGCTTCCCCGCAGAGCGCGACGACGTCCGAGCCCGACCCCCTGCTCACACCCCGCGAGGCGCGGCCGGGGCCCGATCCACTCGGGTCGGCCCCGGCCGTTGCGCCCCTGATCTCCAGAAACACCATCGCGAGAAACACGGTTGCGCGTAGCCCCGTCTCCCAGAACACGTCGTCTCGCAACGCCATCTCCCGCGGTGCGGCCGCGGACGACGCTCTCCCCCAACGCTCACCGCAGCCGATCAGCCAACCGCAGCCGACGATCCAGTCCGCAGAACCTGCATCGATCCCGGACCCGCCTTCCGATTCAGCAGACGAGCCGCAATCCCAATCACCAACTGAGGATCTGCAGCCGCCACAGTCTCCGCTCACGCCGACGCCGACCGCCGATGACCAACCAGTCCCAGCATCTGCTGGAAGCTCGGCAACTGCACCTACCGCCTCACCAACTGCTGACTCACCATCACCATCACCGTCACCATCACTGACGTCACGCATCGCACCGCTGATCTCCGCCGCCGCACGGTTCATCCCGTCCGCCGCCGCACCGATCAATCTGCTGCAAGCGCCGACGACGCCCGTCGATCAGCCAGTGCGCGCCGCCGAATCGATTCTCAGCACAGAGTCGTTCGTCAGCTCATTCGTCGGCTCCGGCACACCCACCTTCCCCCAGCTGCCGACCATCACTCAGCCACGACCGCCGTCTGCGCTCAATCCGACATCGCAAAGTCCAGCAGTACGGAGTTCACCGCCGCGGAGTCCCGCAGTGCAGAGCCCTACCGTGCACGCTCCGGCAGCTCACACCGCCGCTGCCGACGTTTCCGCTGCTCATGTCCCCGGCGTGCACACTCCTGCATCAGCCCACGGTCCAACTCAGCACGACCCTGCCGCGCTCGACTCACTCGCTCGCCAGCTCTACGGCCGCTTCTCCCGGCACCTCGCCGGCGAACTGCTCATCGACCGGGAACGCTCCCAGTTCCTCACCGACCTCACCTGAACTTCCGGAAAGGACCGAGCACCATGGCCGACAGCCTCGGGATGGCCGGACTCGCCTGGCGCTTCGGCGTGGAGGTGGACAGCGAGCAGATCGCCCTGTTCACCGGCTGCACGGGTCTCGACGCCGAGTACGAGGCCTTCTCCTGGAAGGAGGGCGGCGGCGACGGTCCCTCCGTCACGCTCGCCGGGCGCGCCACGTTCGCGAACGTGAAGCTGTCGCGTCCGGTCGACAAGGACAGCGCGAAGGTCCTGAAGTGGTTCACCGACCAGGCGATCAAGCCTCGCCCGCGTCAGGTCACCATCACCCTCTTCGACGGTAACGGCGAGAAGGTCTCCGCCTGGTCGCTGCTCGACGCGTGGCCGATCAAGTACGCCGGCCCCAGCCTGACCACCGTCGGCGAAGAGGCCGACACGATCGCGCACGAGTCGCTGGAGATCTCGCATCGGGGGTTCGCGTCATGACCGTCTTCGCCTTGCTGCGCAACACGGACGAGGGCATGACGCTCGCCTGCGAGTTCAATCCGTCGACGGTGAAGCTGAGTAAGTCCACCAGTTGGTCCACGCCGCGCGCTCGCAACGCCAAGGACCACCCCCGGCCGCAGTTCGTCGGTACCGGCCCGCAGACGCTCACCATCAACTTGCTGTTCAACGCGTACGACCGGTCCGGCTCGACTGCCAAGACGCCGGTCACCGAGGCCGTTTCGACGCTGTTCGCCTGGACCTGCCCGACGCAGAAGTCGCAGGACGCGCAAAGCCCGGTGCCGCCGACGATCAGCTTCCAGTGGGGCGCGCAGGTCGAGGTCACCGGCTTTCTGCAGCACGTCGACATCGAATACCTGCTCTTCGACACCGACGGCACGCCGCTGCGCGCGACCGCAGCCGTGACGATCCAGACGCTGCCGGCCGAGGTCAAGGGCACCAACCCGACCTCCGGCGGCATCGCCGGACGCCGGTCCGCCCAGACGTCCGAGGCCGACTCGCTCGCGTCGATCGCACAGCGCGAGTACGGCGACGCGGCGCTGTGGCGCGCCATCGCGATCGCTAACGACATCGACGACCCTGGCCGCGTTCCGCACGGAACCCGGCTGCTCCTGCCGCCTCGCGCGCAGGCCGTCGCGCTGGCCGCGGTCGGAGGCGATCCGCGATGAGCGAGCGCGGTTACGGCAGCAGGCCACGGATCACGGTTGACGGTTCGCCGCTCAGCCAGCCGGTGCTGCCGTCGCTGATCAGGGTGCTGATCGACACGCAGCTGCACCTGCCGGACATGTTCGTCCTCGAGTTCCTGGACCATGGCCGCGACGTGGTGCGCCGCGCGAGCATCGACTTCGGCAGCCGGATCGAGATCTCCGCGACGGCCGCCGACAGCAGCGGCGATAGCGCGGGCACTTTGATCGTCGGCGAGGTCACCGGCCTGGAACAGGACACCGACGCGACCGGCACGTGGACCGTGGTGCGCGGCTACGACATGTCGCATCGCCTGTGCCGTGGCCGGCGCACCCGCACGTTCTTGGACGCCACCGACGGCGACATCGTCCGCCGCGTAGCCACAGACTCAGGGCTCGAACTTGGCGACGTCGACGACGACGGCGCCGTGCATCAGCACATCGGCCAGGTGAACCTGACCGACTGGGAGTTCCTGCGCGCGCGGGCGAACGAACGCGGGCGTGAGGTCGCGGTCGTCAACGGTCAGCTGGTCTGGCACGCCCCGATCTCCCACGACACCGCGCCCGGCGCGCTCGACGACGTCCAGGCCCCGCCGCACCCTGCGCAACTGCTGCTCGGCACGAACCTGCTGCGCCTCTCGCCCCGCGTCACGGCCGCAGAGCAGGTCAGCGAGGTGTGGGTGCGCGGCTGGGATCCGGAGACCAAGCAGCCGGTTCGCGGCAGCGCGACGACCGCGACGGTCAGCGCGAGTTCGGGTGCGCATCCGGGCGATCTGGCCGGACGCTTCTCCGCTGCGCCGTTCCTGGTGGCGGACCGGCCGGTGCGCGACGAGCAGGAGGCTGACGCCGTCGCGGCGGCCGTCGCCGAGCAGATCGCCGGTGCGCATGCCGAGATGACCGGGCTCGCGCTCGGTGACCCGAAACTGCTGCCTGGCGCGGCGGTTTCGGTCAGCGGCGTCGGCTGGCCGCACGACGGCGACTACGTCCTGTCCGGCGCGCGTCACCGCTACGACGAGACCGGCTACCACACCGAGTTCACCGTCAGCGGACGCCAAGAGCGCACGCTGCTCGGCCTGGCCTCGCTCGGCGCGACGAAGCACGGCCACCGCGCCAGCGGACGTCCGTGGCCGGGACTGGTGATCGGTCAGGTCACCGATATCAACGACCCGGATCAGCGTTTCCGCGTCAAGGTTTCCTTCCCCTGGCTGTCCGACGACTACGAGTCCTGGTGGGCCCGCGTCGCGCAGCCGGGCGCCGGCGACACGCGCGGCCTGGCCTGGCTGCCGGAGGTCGGCGACGAAGTGCTCGTCGGGTTCGTACACGGCGACGTGCGCGATCCGTACGTGCTCGGCGGCCTCTACAACGGCGCCGATCACGCGATGCTCAACGACCAGCTGATCGACAGCGACTCGGGTCAGGTCGTGCGGCGGGTGCTCGGATCACGTACCGGGCACCAGCTCGTCTTCAGCGACGACGATCAAGACTCGAAGATCCACCTGGCCACCGGCGACGGCTCCGCGACGATCACGCTCGACTCGTCGAACACGAAGATCGTGATCGACGGCTCGGGCACGGTCACCATCCACGCCGGCGGGCCGCTCAAGCTCGACAGCGACGGCGACCTGGAGATCAACGCGAACGGCGGCGATCTGAAGCTGAGCGCGGCCGGCGAGGTCAAGATCTCCGCGACGACCGGGGCGTCCCTCGACGGCGGACCGCAGGTCAGCGTGTCGGGCGACATCATCAAATTGAACTAGTACAGACATCTAATCCAACTAGTACGAATGGGAAGGGGCGGGGAACCCCATGGGACAGCCAGCCGCGGTGAGCGGCGATCAGGTCAACGCGATCTGCTCGCTGCACCTGATGCCGAACCCGGCGACCGGCGCGCCGCAGCCCTCGCCGCCGCTGCCGTTCGCGGCGCCGATCACGCTCGGCGTGTGCGCGACGGTGCTCATCGGCGGCTCGCCGGCGGTCGTCATCGGCGCAACCGGCGTGAACACGCCGCCGCACGTCGGGCTGCACCCGGCGGACCCGTTCTTCGCGCCGCCGACTCAGCAAGCAGTCATCGCGGCCGGCAGCAGCAGCGTCCTGTTCGGCGGCACGCCCGCCGCGCGCACCGGCGACAGCGCCACCTGCTGCGGGCAACCCACCGGCACGTTGGTCGGCTCCGCCGCGACCGTGCTGATCGGAGGCTGAGCCGAGATGACGATCGGCGTCGAAGTCGAGGCAGGCGCGACTTTCGCGAGCGTGACCAGCGCGGGCACGAGCACGAGCACAAACAACACCGACGACTTCGTCGGGCGCGGCTGGGCATTCCCGCTACGGCTTGACAGCACCGGGGCGTTCGCGCTCTGCGGCGGTGACGACGACGTGGCCGAATCGATCCGCCTGATCCTCGGCACCAGCCCGGGCGAGCGGCCGATGCGTCCTGAGTTCGGCTGCCCGATCCACGAGCTGGTCTTCGACACCGTCGACGCCTCGCTGGCCGGCCGCGTCGGCTCGCTGGTCGAGGCCGCGCTGACGCGCTGGGAGCCGCGCATCGACGTCGTGCGCGTCACCGCGAGCCCGGATCCGGCCGCGCCGCACGTGCTGCGGATCGCGGTCGACTACCGGATCAGCGCCACCAACGACCGGCGCAACCTGGTCTTCCCCTTCTACTCGATCCCGCAGGACTGAGCACGATGCCACTGCCCGCACCCGATCTGGACGATCGCCGTTTCCAGGACTTCGTGGACGACGCCAAGCGCCTGGTGCGCCGCCGCGTCCCGGCCTGGAGCGACCACAACGTGCACGACCCGGGCATCACGCTGATCGAGGCCGTGGCGACCATCGCCGACCAGCTCGCGTACCGGCTCAATCAGGTCCCTGAGCGTCACCACCGCAAGTTCCTCGACCTGCTCGGCATCACCCGCAGGCCGCCGAGCGCCGCGCGCGCCGAGCTCACGTTCAAGCTGTCGGCGCCGCGTCCGGATGTCGTCGTGGTTCCGGCCGGCCATCGCGTCGGCACACCGCGCGTTCCGGGCGAGGAGCCGGTGGGCTTCGCGACGTTGTCGGACCTCAAAATCGTGCCGGTCAGCCTGACCGAGCTGCGCGCCGCGCCGGCCGTCGGCGCCGACCTCGCCGACAACCTTCGCGACTTGCGGCCCTCGATGCGCCAGGGCGAGCCGGCAGTCTGCTTCTCCCCGGTGCCGCAACCCGGCGACCGCCTCTACGTCGGCCTGTCCGACGCCGCACCGTCCTGCCTGGTCGCGTTGCGCACGGACAGCCGGATCGAGGGCATCGGCGTCGATCCCGACCATCCGCCGCTGATCTGGGAGGCGTATCAGGCTTCTGGTTGGGCACGCTGCGAGGTGGAGCGGGACACCACCGGCGGCCTCAACCGGCCCGGAGAGATCCTGCTACACCTGCCGCCGCAGCACACGCACTGCCTGATCAACGGCGTACGCGCGGCCTGGCTGCGCGCCGCAGTCACCACGCCGGAGGCGAACGTCCCGGCGTACAGCAGAACCCCAACGCTGACCCGGCTCACAGCTGCGTGCATGGGCGGCACCGTCGCCGCCATCCACGCCGAGCACATCACCAACGACGTGCTCGGCACGGCCGAAGGCGCCGCCGGGCAACGTTTCCGCCTGCACCACGCGCCGGTGCTGCCCGGCTCCGAGCCTCCGGTTATCGAGGTCTCGTCCGAAGACGGCTGGCAGGAGTGGCACCAGGTCCCTGACTTCGCGGCCAGCGACCGGGACGACCGGCACTATGTACTCGACCCGATGACCGGCGAGGTCGAATTCGGCCCGGCGGTCCGCCTGGCCGACGGCAGCGTGCGCTGCCACGGCAAGGTACCGCCGGAGAACACGACCGTCCGCGTGCGCGACTACTGGACCGGCGGCGGCGCGGTCGGCAACGTGAGCGCGGGACGGCTGACCGTGATGCGATCCGCGATCCCGTACGTCTCCTCGGTGACCAACCGCCTGCCCGCGCGCGGCGGCCACGATGGCGAGACGGTCGCCGAGGCCAAGGTTCGCGCCGCACTCGCGCTGCGAGGCCAGGACCGCGCGGTCACCGCGGAGGACTACGAGGCCATCGCGACGCGCGCGGTCTCCAGCGCGGTGCGCGTGCGCTGCGTACCGCCGTCGAGCCCGAACGAGCCGGTGCACGTGCTCGTCGTGCCGGACGTGTCCGGGTACGGCCCCGGCCGCATCCCGTTCGACGCGCTGACCCCCGACGAGCCGAGCATGGCCACGATCGCCGCAGCGCTCGAGGAGCGGCGACTGGTCGGCGTGCGCATAGCAGTCGAACCCCCGCGCTATCAGGGCGTGACAGCAGCCGTTCGGCTGCGGTCGCGGCGCACCGAAGACCTCGAAGAAGTACGCGCAGCCGCCGTTGCCGCTCTCTACCGCTGGCTGCACCCGCGCGAAGGCGGCCCGGACAGCGCTGGCTGGCCATTCGGCCGCGCAGTCACGCTCGGCGACGTGCATGCGGCGCTGGCCGCCGTCCCCGGCGCCGACTACGTCGAGGAGGCCCGGCTGTACCCGGCCGACCCGACTACCGGTGCGCGCGGCGAGGCGGCAGCGACGATCGAGCTTGGCCCGGACATGCTCCCGTTCTCCTACGACCATCAGGTGCGGGTGAGCTGAATGAGGGGCTTGATCAGCGAGGAAGCGCCGGGCACGCTCGGCGTCGCGGCCGCGCTGCGCCAGGCGATTCCGGCGGTGTATCAGGAAGATCCCCTGTTCATGCTGCTCTGCGCCGCCTTCGACGACTTGATGGCGCCGCTCGTCACCGCCGTGGACTGCTTCGACGCGTATCTGGACCCCTACCTCGCGCCGGCCGACTTCCTGCCCTGGCTCGCTGATCTCGTCGGATATCAGGGTTCAGTCAGGCAGGGCACGAGCCCGGAGCGAGCGCAGATCGCCGGAGCAGTTCGCGATCACGCGCGACGTGGCACCGCACTAGGCGTGCGCGAGGCGGCGGCGCGTGCGGCCGGAGTGCCGCTTGATCTGGTGGAACTGGACGATCCGGGCGGCACGCAGTGGTCGAGCGTCGCTGGCGCGGCGAGCAGCCACTGGTCTCAGCTGAACGGGAGCGCGAGCGCCACGGTGCACGTCACAGTGCCGGTGCCGAGCGGGCCGCACAAGACAGCCACACAGAAAGACGTGCAGAAGAACGCACAGAAGCTCTTGGCGGCGGTGCGCGCCGCGATCGAAGAGGCGGCCGGCGTGCACTGCGGCATCGCCGTGGAACTGGCCGCCGTCGAGCCGGCAGCCGCCGGGGAAGCAGAGGGGCCGAGCAGGGCGCGGCCGTCCGGGGCGAGAACATACGGAAGCGAGAACGAACCATGATTCTTTGTCAGGAATGCGGGAACAGCGCGCCGTCGCGCGACGGCTTCTGCTCATCGTGCGGGGCACTGCTGGACTGGTCCGGCGAGCGCGTCGAAACGAAGGTGCTGCCGAAGATGCCCAGCAGCACCGGGCCGCAGGGCGCAGCCGAGCAGGTGTGGACGCCCGCACCGGTCACGGAGCCCGTCGCCACTCCACCGACGACCGCTCCCCCACCGCCGGTGACCGGCAGAAGCGCACCACGACCGCAGCCGACCCCGACGTCGACGCCCCTCACTCCCCCGCCTTCCGGCTGGCTCCCCAGCGCGGAGGCGCGCCGTAACGAACCCGTCCCGCTCGCGGCGGAGCCCGAATACACCGGTCCGTTCTGCCAGGCCTGCGGCGTACGCAATCCCGAAGGACGCCGGTTCTGCCGGTCATGCGGCGCGATGCTGCAACTGCCATCGGCCGGCGCTGAGCCACGTCGTGGCTGGTGGCGCCGTCTGATGGACCGACTGTTCGGGCGTCGCGATTTCTCGGCCGGGGAACGACCGACCGGCTTCCGCGACCACCACGCCGCCAGCGGCGCAGCAGGCCAGGACCAGGCGTCGAGCGCGCCACGTCGCAAGGGCCTGCGGCTACCCCGGCACATCAAGCTGGGCAGGCTCGCCCCGCTGTTCCTCGTCGCCGGACTCGTGGGCATCGGTGTCGGCCCGGCACGCACGTGGGTGACCACCGAGGTCAGCACCCTGTTCGGCAAGGCGAAGGCCCGGGTGAACGAGCACTACGTGAACGTCACCCCGGTCGGCGCCACCGCCGACGCCGAGAAGAACCACGGCGCGGGCCTCGCGATCGACGGGCTCACCAACACCTACTGGGCGAGCGCGAAGCACCCCGACGGCACAGGCGACACGATCACGGTGACGTTCGCCGGACCCGTGGACATCGACCAGATCGGCATCCTGTCCGGCGCGGACCCGCAGAACTTCCGCGCCTCGGCTCGGCCGCACGACCTGACCGTCAGCGCCGCAGGCATCCCCGACGCGGTCCTGACATTCGACGACAGCGGCGACTTCCAGAGCCGCACGATCACGCTGCACCATGTGACCACGGTGACGATCACGGTCAAGGACTCCTACCCCGGCCAGAAGCAGCATGACCTGGCGGTCCGGGACATCGAGTTCTTCGTCAAGTCCTCGTCCTGAGCGGCGCGCTCAGTTGCATCGCTACGTCCAGTGCGTCGGCCGTCTGATCGCGGCCGACGCCGACAGCTTCGTCGCCGCATCGCCCTTCGCGGCGTCGAGCTGTGCCTGCGTCAGAAACAGAATCCCCGTCAGGTCAGCGCCACACAGGTCAGCGTCGCGCAAGTCGGCGCCGGTCACGTCCGCGGTTCGCAGATCGGCGGTCCGCAGATCGGCAGCGATCAGCAGTGCACCACGCAAGTTCGCGCCCCGGAGATCGGCGCCGCGCAGCTTCGCACCCGTCAGATCGGCACCGCGATGGTTGCGCTTGCCGCCGGGGACCTTGGCACGCGCTAGATCGCTCGCCCGAACCAGCAACGCATTCACGTCCGCGCGTAACGCCGCGACGTCCAGCTTCAGGATCGTGTCGGCGTCAGCGCGCGTGAGCTTGTCCGTCTCGTCGATAGCGCGTCGAAGCTGTGCGTGAACCGGTCGCGCGGCAGGTAGGGCACTCGCCTCGGCCAGGTACCAAAGCAGCTCGTGAAGCTGACGCATCACCGGGAACGTCGCGAACATCTGCCGCGCGACGTCGGGATCACGTCGCCAGTCGGTTCCGCCGAACGTCACCTGCGAGACCTTCTGACCAGCGCCGAGACAGTCGAAAACCGTGCATCCAGCGAAGCCGCGCTCTCGTAGCCGCGTGTGAATCCCGCACCGAAAGTCCTCGGCGAGGTTCACGCACGGCTCGCCGGCCGGCTTGTCGAACGCGAACTCCGCCGACCGCGTGAAGTTCAGCGCGACGCAACACAGGCCGAAGCAGGAGCCGCAATCGGCCCGCAGTTCGAGCCGAGCCGATCCGGTCACGCGCGCTCCAACTTCGCGAGCATCGCGCGCAGCCGTTGCAGCTCCACGGGTTTCGCGTTGACGTCGTTCAACCGGATGCGGCACGACTCAACGAGGTACGGCGCCGGATCGACGTGCGCAGCAGCGCGAAAGGCGTGCACGAAGGTCCGACGCACAGCTGTGATCCCGACGCGCAGCAGCCACGGCACGGCGAGCATTCGCCCATAGCGACGCGCGGGCCACGGGTACCGGACGAGCGCGTCAAGCATCGTCGGTCCGTCAACGCGTTCGACGACCATGTCCGGACCATCCGCCGAGAAGAGCTGCGGCACCGGGAAGCCGTGCTCGTGCAGGTGCTTCATCGCGCCGATCTCGGGGCTGTGGTCGTAGTCGACGCGATACCGGCGCAGCCCGCGGCCGAGCAGACGCCCCGGCGCCGACTCGCGCGTATCCCCCGTGGTGCTCTCGCTCATGCACGGCAGCATACGTTGGCCGGCGCCGAGGCCTTACGCCTGGTCACAATGCTTACTCAGCCCTGCGCCCGCGCCCGCAGCATCCGCCGGACCGTGTCCCCCTGGTCGGTCAACGTCTTGCGGACCACTGGCGCAGCCTGCTCCGCTGCCGCCAATGCCGCATCGAGGTAGCTCTCGTCAATCGCATACTGCGGGAGCAGTCGACTGGTGAAGACCATCGCCGCGATCATCCCGCCACGATGGAACTGCGGCAGAAGCTCGAGGTAGCGTGATGCGTACGGCGCCAACAGCGCGTCCTGGCCCGGACGCCAGAACGCCGACATGACCGTGGACACGGAGCCGATCGGCACGTCGTGGTCGACGGCCACCTTCTGCCAGGCCGCCTCCTTCTCGGCGGCGTCCGGCATCGCGGCCCGCACGGCCACCGTCCGCACCCACGAGTCGGGGTCCGGGTCGCGCTCCTGAAGCCGGGCCACTTCACTCGCGATCTCATCGCGGCTCGCAGCCTCGCCGCCGAAGAGCTCGGCCTTGCGGGTCAACGCCCGCCACTGCAGATCCACGTCGCCGTCGGCCTGCTCCTCCAGCCACGCCAAGTCGTCGTGATCCGCCGCGCAGCGAGCGAACGCGCGCAGCGCCACCTGCCGGCGGCCCGGCTCCTGCGCAAGGCGCCGACAGACTGCCGCGACCTCAGCCGTGAGTTCAGCGTGCTGCGTGTCGGGCGCCCACAGCTGCGCGGCGTCGACCGCCAAGTCGAGGTAGGGCTCGATGACCGTGTCGCCGGTCTCCCTCGCCAGCACCGCCGTGACGCAACGCACTGCATCGGCGGGCGTCGCGGCGCTGTTGACCAACAGATCCCATACCGTCGCGACGGCCACGCCGCGCGAGATCGGCGTCGGCAGCGCGGCAGCGGCCGAGAACAGAGCCTGCCGATCAGCAGGGTCGACCCGGTTCCGCGCGAACGTGAGATCGTCGTCGTTGACGAGGTAGAAGTCCGCCCGGGCCTCTTGATCAAAGCCTCATAATTTACCGTATGAAAAAGGATTTGTTTATGCTGAATATCTTTATCAAAATTTTGGTGAAGCTTTTATTAAAAAGTATAAATCATTAATACATAATTTTTTTAATGGCATAAAATACAATAATCAACAGATTGGCGAATTGTTGGATATTGATAGTTTTGAAAAATATATTATGTGCGGAGAAACGATTGTTATAAACAAATTTAATTTTACGATAGATAAAAAAATTACTCTCAATTTGGTGATGATTTAAATCGTAATAAATATTTTGATAATAAAAAGAAGTACGTATTTCTTTGT
>CAVQPP010000009.1:0-14468 GCA_963714445.1 uncultured Actinomycetota bacterium | reverse complement strand
ACACGAAGGCCCAGGCCAGGGCAGGAATCCTGGTGCTGGGCCTTGATCGTCTCCAGGCATTGGATGATCTTCCGTGCAATTAGCGTGCAATTAGCCGACCGGCACCAGCGCGCCCGCCTGGCCGTCGTCATCGTCCCGGCCCTGCTGCTCGCTGGTGATGTGCGCGTCGATAGCGCTGGTGATCGTTTTGTCCGCGCCGCGTGCCTCGTGCTGGTAGATCAGCGCGGCCCGCTCGCTGTCGTGGCCCATCCGTGCCATCAGGTCCCTGATCCCGGCCCCGCCGGACGCGGCGAACGTGTTTCCCGTGTGCCGTAGATCGTGAACGTGTAGTCCTGCCGCGCCGACCGACCGCACGGCGTAGGGCCAGGCGGACATCTTGTTGAAGTTGCTGCGCCGGAGCGGGCCGCCTTGGACGCCGGGGAAGATCAGCGCACCCGGCTCAGGTCTGACGAAGACCGACAGGTGCTCGCGCAGGGCCGGGATGATCGCGGCCGGAATGCCCACGACGCGGCGGCCCGCCTTGGACTTGGGCGGCCCGAGCAGGATTTCGCCGGTTCACCGCTCTACGAACGCGGCCCGGACCCGCACGGTGCCTCTGGCCAGGTCTAGATCGCAGCGTCGCAGCGCGGTCACTTCGCCCCAGCGCAGGCTGGCGAACGTGGCCAGCAGGACCAGGGCGCCGAACCGGCGATCGTGGTTGCAGTCGGCCCGGCCGTCGTCGGCCATCCTCCATAGCGCCTGTTCGGCCTCGGGCCTGGTGCGGAAGACCTCGGGAGCAGTGCGCATCAGGCCGTGCCGCCGGAAGCGGAGCCGGTAGCCGCCCGCCGGGAGTTTGCGAATGTTGCCGACCGGGCGGCGGCCGACGCGCTCGGCCAGCTCGAAGACCTGGGCGACGGTGAGCACCGGACGCTCGGCGGCCTCCTCGTCGCCCGCACCGCGGATGCGGCACGGATTCCGGGTCAGGATCTTGTCGTCCTCGGTCGCCGTCATCAGGACGGCTCGCAGCAGCCGGTATGCCTTGGCTGCCACCGAGACAGACACCCCGTCACCGAGCAGCGTTGCCCGCCATTGCCGGATCATCGGTGTGGACAGCTTGCCCAGCGGGACCGTGCCCAGGTGCGGCGCGATGTGCTTCTTGAGCAGCCAGCGGTAATGATCCACCGTGCGCGGCCGGAGCTTGGGCCGCTGGCTGATCCAGATTGCGGCGTAGTCCGCAAGGGCGATCTTCCCCCGCTCGGGATCGGTCCACGTACCGCGGAGCATTTGACCTTCGATGATCGACAGTGCTTTGTCGGCGTCGCCTTTGCGTTCGTAGGTCTCGGGGGCGTAGCGGCGTTGCCCATCCGGTCCTAAGTAGCTCGCCTGGTATCGGCCGGACGGGAGACGCCGGATGTTGCCGAAACGTCGATGCCCGGCCTTGTTCCCCTTCGCCATTACGAAACTCTCCTGTTCGTGTGCCATATGTGCGATGAGTCCAGGGGCGTGACCCGCCCGGATTCGATGAAGGCCGTTACGTCGGCTTGGGTGAGCCGGACATGGCGGCCGAGCTTCACGAATGCGATCCGCCGTTCAGCGATGAGCCGCCGGACGAACCGGACGGACGTGCTCATGCGCTCGGCCGCCGCCTCGACAGTCAGCAGCCGGTCAGCGCTGCTCTCGGTGCCCGGCCGGGTCATGCCGCCCTCCTGGTTGCCGAAAGATGCGGCGATCCGATCGGGCCTGCTCGGCGCCTGGCCTCGGCGAGCGCTTGTTGCCAGCGCATGCGGTCGGCGACGACGTGCAGCATGCGCTGGGCTGGTGGCATGTGGTCCAGGTCGCCGGGGGAGACCAGCTCCCATCGGTACCGGGCCGGATCAGTGGCCGGGATGCCGAGCGTGTCCATCAGCCAGGCCCGGCGGTCGCCGCGGTGGTCGGCCAGAGTCTTGCCCGACCACTTGCGCGAGACCAGGACGCGGCGGCCCCCATAGCCGAGGCATTCGCGCCGGTGGGCCTTGCCCTTGCACCAGCCCGGCCGCAGACCCGCGCGGGCATTCCTGGGCTGCACGCCATAACGCAGCCAGTTCGCGCAGGTGGGGGAGCACGGTTCGTACCGGAGCGCGGCGGCGAGCCGGTCTGTGTGGGCGCGCTGCGCGTCGGTGTCGGCCTGGTGGCAGTCGCTGACGTGCTTGGTCAGGTACTTGGTCAGGTAGCCGATGCACCGGTTGGCGTCCCGGGACCCGGCCAGCACGCCTTGAGCGTCGAACCGCTCACCGAACCGGGCGACGTGCTGCGGCTCGGCATCAGCTCCGATCGCGTCGAGCGCGTCGTCCCAGGTGGGCAGAACTTCCCCGGTCGCTGGGTCGAGGTAGTTGCCACTGGCCTCATGCCAGACCGGCAGCTCGTCATCGTGGTACCGAACGGTCCAACGTGTCTGGCCACCAGACCTGGTGGTAAGTGGCGGCGAGCACCTGGCGCAGTTCGGTCCGGCTGACGGTGCCGCGTAGGGCGATGTGGATATGGGGCGCCAGCCGCCGCTGTGGTTCGACGGCGGCGAAGTACTGCACGTCGTAGCCGAGGAACCGGCGCAAGTTCTGGACGAACCGGTCGAACAGCGCCGCCAAGTGCAGCGCATCGCGCGCCGCTCGCTCGTAGTCGTAGGCGGCCGGGTCGGCCGGAATGCCGTCGCTCTGTACCCGGCCATAGCTCGGGCAGGTCAGCGTGACGAACATCGACGGCCGGAACGTCTTGCCGTCCGCCGCGGTGTAGGCCTTGCCGATCGTGCGCGGAGCGATCTTGCGCCGGGGCAGGTCCGGGGCATCCTGCCGCCGCCTGGTCGAACGGTGACGACGGACCGGCCTGGCGGGCAGCACGTTGCCCCGCATCCCCGAACGGGTGATCTGCTCGTCCAGCTCGCCGAGCAGCTCGTCATCGGCGCCCGGGTCGCCTTGGTCGTGTTCTTGCTGGGCCTGGGCGCGCAGCTCGACCCACAGGCGCTGTTCGTCGTCGGGCTCGTCGGCCTGGACGATGGGCTCGCTTTCGAGGTGCCAGCCCTCCCGGCACTGCGCCGCCCGCAGGGTCCGGTTGCGCTCGGCACAGGATGGGCAAGCCGCGGCAAGGGTGTGCCCGCACGGGACGAGTACAGGTTCGGTCTGTCCGGTGTGCAGGTCGGTGCGGCGCAGCTGGACCGGCCGCACGCACCCGCCGTGGCTGACGGCCAGCTCGCGCACGACGTTGCGGGCCAGCGGCATGGCCAGCCGTTGTGCTCTGGTGGTCGGTTGGGTCATTCGGCCTCCGTCTCGCCGGGGTCGGGGTCGGTCGTGTACCAGCGGGTGCGGTGGCCGCAGCCGGGGCACTCCAGGAGCAGGAACTCCTCGCTGGTGCTGGTGTCGAGCAGCGGGCCGCCACAGTCCGGGCAGTCCTCGGGAGACAGCCAGCCCGTAGTCATCGCGCCTCGCCGGTGGCCATCGCGGTCATGGCGTGGATGTCGTCGTCGGTGACGAAGGCGGCCCGCGCCCGCACCGGGTCGGGGTCGGCTTCCAGCCGGACGTAGCCGACGCCCGCGCCGGTCGTGGGCTCGGCGGAGATTTCCTCGCACAGCGCGCCGCGGTCGTGCGCGCCGTCGCCGAGCACCAGATCCACCTGGGTCGGCTCATCGAGGCGGAGCGCGATCTTGTCGGGGAATAGGTTGCGGATGTTCAGGACCTCTTTGCGGGGGTCCTGGAGCGCGGCGACGACGCAGTATCCGACCGCCCGGCCCTGGGTCGTCAGGGTGGCCAGGGCGGCGAGGATGCGTTCTTTGAGCTTGCGGTCGGCCTGGTAGGCGGTCAGGAACGCGACCTCATCGACTAGAACCACCACGAACGGGTCCGCGATGGTGGGAGTGTGGTCGCGTTGCCGACCGGCGAACCTGGCTGCTCGGCTTTGCATGTTGCGGACATCGGCTTCGAGCAGGTCGGCGATGTCGGCCGGGTCGGCGGCGTAGCTGCCGTACCGCTCGAACATGGCCCGCCCGAACGCCAGCTCCATGAGCTTTGGGTCACAGGCATGCACCTGGACCAGCCCGGCCGCCATCGCGGGCAGCATGGCCCGGACCAGGCCCCACAGGTAGGAGCCCTTACCTGCTCCAGTCGCCCCGGCGATTAGCAGGTGGGTTCCGTGCAGCCGGATCGTGAACGGCTCGCCGTCCTCACGGCGGCCGACCGGCAGCGCTCGCAGATCCGTCACGGCCGGAACCGGCAGGGCCGGGATCACTGCGGCGAGCGCGTCCCGGTGCACCAGTTCCAGCACGACTAGGCCTGGCTTGGCCGTGCGGATGCGGCAGGAGCTAACCCGGAACCCGTGCGCCAGCTCGTTAGCCCGGTCGGCGAAGGCCTGCGGCGACTGCCCGGACACCAGCCGCACCGTCACCAGATCCGCACATGGGCCGGCCTGGACCTTGCCGAGCACCGGGAGGGTGATGCGGCCCCGGTAGGTCGGCGCTAGGCCGCTGATCGTCATGACGGCCTGCCAGCGGTGCCGGTAGACCAGCCATCGCCACCGGCATCGGATCGGCACCGTGACCAGCCGGGCGAACCAGTCCGGCCGCCACAGCCGCAGCGTCACCAGGGACGCCACGGTCACGTTGACGAGGACCAGGACGCCGGGCCAGCCCGTCTCGGCCCAGGTGAGGATCACGACGCCCGCCGCCGCGTCCAGCAGTGGATGGCGGATCAGGAACCAGAGCACCCGCACCAGCAGCCGGATGAGCTGAACCAGCCAGATGACCCATTCCGGGGTCCGGTGCACCGGGGAGCGCCACACCGGGGCCGCGAACGGGTCAGCGTTGTCGACCTGGGCGATCTGCTCGCCCGTGAAGTCACGCACTAGGATCGAGGCCTCTCTCTACGGTTTGCTGACCTGGGGAGATACCGGGGGCGGCAGGAATGGCCGTTCCTGCCGCCCCACCCGTGCCGTTCACGCCGCGGTCGGCCCGCTGTTGCTGGCCTGCGCCGTGTCATGCATCCGTACGCACTCGGCCGCGAATGCCTGAGCGGCCTCGGCCAGCTCGGCGGAGAAGCGCACATGATCGGCGGTGATCGTGTCGCCGGACAGGTACACGGTCATGCTCAGCTGCCCGGCGTGCACGTACAGGCTGGGCAGCCTGGCCCCGCTGTAGGTGTGGCACAGCGCCCAGCTATCCGGCCCGACATGCATGCTCGCGCTGCCGAACGAGCCGGCGGTTGCGCCGCTCATGCCGCGCCGTCCTTCACCTCAGCCGCCCCACGGCCGCCGCCCCGGGGGACACGGACCCCGGCCGCCTTGAGCGAGTAGGCCAGCCGCCCGGCCTGGTTCACATACGGGGTCACCATCAGGCCGGTGAACTCCACCGGCACGAACGGCATCCCCGGATGCGGCACAGGCAGTGTGGGCTGGTCGGGTGCGGCGACCTTGACCCGCAGCGACTTCTGCCGCGCCGCTGGGTCGCCGTCGATCACCTCGGCCACCCACAGCGGCAGGCCGGTGTGCTTGTCCTTGGACTGGACGAACCGGTCGCCCTTGGATGCCTCGAAGTCCCGGACCGGCTCGAACGGCCCCGCCGCGAACACGCCACGCGGGAAGACCTGGGCGAAGTTGACCGGGATCGGGCCTTGCAGTGCCATGGAGCCTCCAGCAGAGTTACTTGGTTGCTTGGTTATCCAAGCTGGCTTCCAAGGTACAGCCTGTCAACTTGGATAGTCAAGCAATCAGCGACCGAGGGAAGGTACCTCTACCCGATCGGGTAGGCGTCTTCCAGCTCATGCAGGTCACCCGGCATCGCCACATCCAGCGCGAACAGCGGCGACCCGGCCGCATCCCGCGCCGCCACGTACAGCGCCAGGACCGGCGCCGTCTTGGTGATGCCGAGCAGCTTGACCTCGTGGGTGCTGGGGTGGCGGGCGGTCACCTGCTCAACAACATGATCGACCCGAACGCCCTTGCGCCTGGCCAGGTAAGCCCGGATGCCGCCGCGCAGCGGGTCGCTTCCGGCCAGGTCGGTGTCGTCGGCCAGCTCGGGCGGGAACCACCAGGTGACCACCTCAGAGGCTTCCCGGTCCTGGCGGACGAGCCGCCTGCGGGACACCAGTTCTCGGTCTTTCGGCCAGCCCAGCAACGCAGCAATCCTCGGTGGGGGAGAAGCTAGGCCGACGCTCACCAGTTCGCCGCCCTCCCGGGCCTCGTCCCGGTCCAGTTCCGCCTGACCCCGTCGGGTCACTGTCACCTCGGCGAGCGCGGGACGGCCGCGGACGAAACTGCCCTTGCCCTGCTGGGTCTCGATCCAGCCTTCCTGCCGCAGCACCCGCAGTGCACGGACCACGGTCGGCCGTGCCGTCCCGAACTCGGCCGACAGTTGGTGCTCGCTCGGGATGAGTGAGCCGGGCGGGTATTCGCCGCTCTCGATCCGCCGCTGCAACTCCGCGATCACTTGCGCGTACTTCGGCGGCGTGTACTCATAGGGCATGGCAGCGCCTCACTAGGCATTAACGAGCAGCCAGGCACTTGGCTACCCAAGTAGCCTACTGCTTAGCTGGCCGGTCTGTCACTCCCTGCAAGCTCCTTCGTCACCATCAGCAGCAGATCCTGTGAGGCGACCTGGTCCAGCGCACAGCCGAGCATGGCGGCATGCGCATCGCGGTACGGCTGCACCTCACGCGGGCCGTCCAGGTACAGCTCACCCGACAGTCCGCTCACGCAGACCGTGTCCGGGTCGGTTTCTTCCCCCTGGCCATTGAGCGGGAAGCCGAACAGCGTGAATGGCCCGGTGACCACCCCGGGGTGCATCCCCGCGCTGAGCGGGATCACGTGCAGACGCACGTTGGGTAGGGCGGCCAGCCCGGCCAGGTGCCGTAGCTGGTCAGTCATCACATCTGGCCCGCCGACCGGGCAGCGCACCAAGGCCTCGCTGAGGATGACCGTTGCGGCCAGTGGCGCGCTAGCCCGGGTCACCAGCGCCTGGCGGGCCACGCATTCGGACACCAGCCGTTCAACCTCGCCGGTATTGGTGCCCGGCCGGGCGGCGGTCAGCGTGCGGGCGTAGGAGCTTGTGCGCAGCAGCGCGGGTATCTGGCAGCATGCGTAACACAGCAGTTCGGCCGCCTCGTTCTCCAATTCGGCGTACACGCTAAAGTCCCCAGGCACAGCGCCAGCGTACGGATGCCACTGCCCATCGCCCCGCGCCTGCCTGGCCAGTCCAGCCAGGGCAGCGGTCACATCAGCCGGTGCCCCGTAGACCCTGCACATTGCCTCTACATCCAGGCTCC
The DNA here is from genome assembly GCA_963714445.1 of uncultured Actinomycetota bacterium. GTDB lineage: Bacteria > Actinomycetota > Actinomycetes > Streptomycetales > Catenulisporaceae > Actinocrinis. The sequence goes on along the minus strand of CAVQPP010000009.1, from coordinate 7,212 downwards.
GCAGGACCGTCTGCCCGGTCTCGATCCGCCACAGCTTCGGCTCCGACCACTCCAGGAGCCCAGCGGCCACTTTGGTTGTCAGCCTGGCCTGGTTACGCAAGCCCCGCAGGTAGCGCCCCAGCACCCGGCGCAGCACACCCGAATCAGCCATCGTCTGCCCGGCCATCAGTCACCCTCACTAGTCGCAGGCGGCCTGCAGGTACGGCCGCCGTCCGTGCGCATGTCCTGGGTCAGCTCGGTCAGCGCAGTCATGGTGTCCTCAGCCGCTTGCAGGTACCCGGCGATCAGCGCCACGTCGCACGCGTGCTCATCACACCGGCCACCCGCAACCGCGGGCCTACAGCTCACGCATGGCACCGCGAGACGGGCTAGCCGATAGTTGACCGCATCCTCCAGCGCCTGCAACTCTCGGAACCGATGCCACCTACGCACCGCGAACCGCAGCGGCCGGGCACCTGCGGCAGCGCTCACCGGCCCTCCACCTCGAACCACACGACTCTGCCCAGCTCGTCACCCGCATGACCCCACTTGGTGGCCAGCGCGTCCACGATCCGCAGGCCCCGGCCACCGGTGAGCGCGTCCGGTGCGCCATCTTCGCCGGTCAGCGTCGGTTCGGATGCGCCGCCCTGGTCGCCGACCTCGACCCGTACCAGGCCACCGGCCACCGAGACGGCCACCTCGAACTCGCCGCCATCGCCGGAGGCACTGTGCCTGACCGCGTTGGCCGCGACCTCGCTCACCAGGAGCAGCACGTCTTCACGGCCGGGGAAGCCATCACCGAGCACATCCGCCACGAACCGCCGGGCCTGCGACACAGCCGAGGGACGCCCCGGAAACCAGCACTGGACGAGCACGGCCGACGCCGGGTCAGGTCGCATGGCCCGAGCCGTCGCAATCGCGGCAGGTGACCCGCACGGGTTCCACCGAGCCACGGGTCAGCATGCCGCGTACCAGTGCCCGGCGGGACCGGCGCAGCTTCCACCCGCGCCCCCGGCACCCCGGGCAACTATCGCCCTCACCCTCGCGTTGTGCCATGCCCCTCACGATCGGGCTTGGCAGCTTGGTAACCCATCCCACGGCGGGTTACCACTGTGGTAAACACGGAAGGTAACCTGGCATACACAAACTACGAACAACCCCCGTATATCTGCACAAGGCAGGCGACCCGATGCGGGACAGCGCGTTCGGCCCGATAGCGTTACCGGATTCCTTCTGGCACCGCTCAGACGTAATCGCCGCCCTGAGCAGCAGGGACATGGGCGAGCTGTTCAGGGTGCTGCACTTCGAAGCTGGCATCACCCAGATTCGGATTGGCACCGCCGCTGAACTGTCCCAGGGCCGTGTCAGCTACATCATCCGCAGCAAGCAGCACGTCCGGTCCCTCGGCGTATTCCGCAGGATCGCTGACGGCCTGAACATGCCCGAGCACGCCCGCGTCCTCCTCGGCGTGGCCACAGACGACCCACCCACAGCCGTAACACCCGAACCGGTATCTCTTGCTGGAGATCAGGGCCAGCCGCGCGAACTACTGCGCCAGCTTGCCAGCGCCCGCAACATCGACGCCGACGTTGTGCAGGTACTCCAGGAGGAGACCAACGCCGTCCGGCTACTGGACCGCAGGCTCGGTGCCCCCGCGGTCGCAGCCAAGCTCGAAGCGCACATCGCCCATCTCACCGTCAGCCTGCACCATTCGCTCAGTCCTGACCGGCGCCAGCAGCTCGCCGCCGTGCTGGCCGACGCAGCGGCGCTGGCGGGGTGGCAGGCCATCGACATGGGCCGCATGGACGCCGCCTGGAACCACTTCGAGACCGCCACCGCCGCCGCCCGCGAAGCTCATGACAACTGCCTGCTCGCCTTCGCCGCCGGGGAACAGGCATACGTCCTGCTCGACCTCGGCCAGCCCACCGAAGCGCTCGACAAGGTCCGCACCGTCTACGACCAGACCCACGCCGCCATCCCGCACCAGATGCGCGGCTGGCTACGCGCCGCCGAAGGCGAGATGGCCGCCGCCAGCCGTAAGCAGGGTGACTGCCACCGCGCCCTGGACGAAGCCAGCGCCGAACTCGGCCACGGCCCCAGCGGGGAAGACTTGCCCTACCTCGCGCTTAACGACACTCACCTCGCTCGCTGGCGGGGCAACTGCCTCGTGCACTTCGGTGACCCGTCCACCATCACCGAGCTGACTACCGCCCTGGCCGGGATGGACGGCACCTTCGCCCGCGCCGAGGCGGGCCTGCGCTGCGACCTGGCCGCCGCCCTGCACGTCACCGGCGAGAGTGAAGAAGCCCGCCGCCACCTGGCCCGTGCCGCGGAACTGGCCCAGCTCACCGGTTCAGCCCGTCAGCGCCGCCGGATCGCCGAGCTGGCCAAGCGTCTGGGCCACGCTGCCTAACTTCCCGGTTTGGGTGCCAGGAGCCTGAGCAGCGCGATCAGGCTCCCGGAGTTCCAGATCGTCCCCGAGTCGATCAGCCCGGGAACATTGGCGAGCGGTACCCACTCCATCCGCTCCACCTCTGTCGTCTCGATCGGCTCGCCGATCTTCTCCGGGTCCCGGCCGACGAACACGAAGTGCTCGGAGTCCACCATCCCGACCATCGGCTGGAACGTGACCAGATGCTCGACCCGGCCAGCCCGGTACCCGGTCTCCTCCTCCAGCTCCCGCACCGCCGTCTCCGAAGGCTCCTCACCCTCATCAATCAGCCCACCCGGCAGCTCCCAGCCCCACTTGTCCTGCACAAACCGATGCCGCCACAACAACAGCACTCGATCCTGTTCATCCATCAGGACCATCATCGCCGCCCGGTGCAGCCGCACCACGTGATGCCAAAACCGTTCACCACCGGGCAGCTCCACGTCGATCTGCCCCAGCCACACCCAGGGGTTGTCGTAGATCGTCCGCTCACCGAACGTCCGCCACCGGCTCGACCCATCGCGCGCATCAGTCACAGCCTTGACGCTAACGGTTCGGCTCAAGGCGCGATACCGACACCGGAGACAGGCTTGTTGCTCCGGCAACCCGCCCCGGCCGCCGTCCGTGTCATTGAGTCTGGCGGCAGCGGCGAGAGCTTTCGTTGCATTGTCAAGCGAGCGCGCGCTGTGCCTCTCGCGGCGCAGATCGCCTGTTCCATTACGGGGGCGCGGTGACGGGAATCAGACCTCAGCAGCCTGGTGTCAAGCGCGGCGCGCGTACTAAATTTCGCTCATGAGTCCTGCGGTAGTCGCGGCGTTCATTGCAGCCAGCGCCAGTGTCCTTACCTTGATCGGTACCCTGGGTGCGCAGCATTTCGGCCGTCGCGCAACCAGTAGGGACACTGAAAAGATACTCAAAGAACAGAGCAAGCAACTGAACAGAACGCTCACAGAACAGCGCACCCGAACGCTGAACGAACGGTTCGCAACAGCGGCCAGTCAACTGGGGGACGATAAGCCGCCGACCGTCCGACTGGCCGGGGTGTACGCCTTAGCTGGCCTGGCTGATGACTGGGAGGCTAACAGACAGACCTGCGTCGATGTGTTGTGTGGCTATCTGCGCATTCCGTATGAGCCCGACCCGGGTCAAGAGGCTCCCCAGGCGGCCCGGGTTGAATTCCGGGCTAGCCGCGAAGTCCGTCACACCATCATCCGGGTCATTACTGCGCACCTCAATGGTGACGCGGAGGTACCCTGGCAAGACCTTAACTTCGACTTCACAGGGGTCGTCTTTGACGGCGGTGACTTCGGCGATGCGGTGTTCTCTGGCGGTAAAGTCAGCTTTGACTGCGCTAAGTTTTCCGACAGGCAAGTCAGCTTCCATGGGGTCACGTTCTCTAGCGGACAGGTGAGCTTCGATGGAGCCGAGTTCACTGGCGGGGAGGTCACATTCGACCGTTCGGTATTTAGCGGCGGCACGGTCACCTTCGAGGCGGCCCAGTTCGATGGTGGCACTGTGTACTTCGACCATACCGCGTTCATAGACGGCCAGGTCGGCTTCGACCGCGCCGAGTTCATTGGAGGCGAGGTCATCTTCGACCGTGCTGTGTTCTCTGGCGGCAACGTCCATTTCACCTGCGCCGAGTTTGCCGATGGTGCAGTTAGCTTCGACAACGCCACGTTCCTCGGTGGCTCGGTCAACTACTTCATGGCGCATTTCTGCGGCCAAGTCAGCTTCCACCACGCTGAGTTTCGCGACGGGCAGGTCCACTTCGGCGCCAAGTTTGCCGACGGCGAGGTTAGCTTCGACGGTGCCAAGTTTCCTGGCGGCGAGGTCAGCTTCAACGGTGCCAAGTTCACCGGCGGCGAAGTCGATTTCAGTCATGCTCTCGATTGGTCTGTACCGCCGGTATTCGATTGGCCGGAGATTCGCCCCCGGAGGGAGTAAAGTTCCCCGCAAGCAAGATCCAGCCCAATACTGAGGCTTAGAGCCCGGTTCGGTAGTTGGACGGCGGACGTGAACCCAAAGGAACAGCAGAGGAACAAATCCGCGAGCCTTGAAGATTCGTACCGCCTCCACGGTGCCGCCACTCGCTGCCGAATCTAGCCGTATCTGATCAAGGCGGCGCCTGCGGCGCCGCTGGCCCGGCGTCAGCGCCGGGCTTGGCCTTGGGAGGCCCGCCCAGCGCACGCCGGGCCATAGTCACGAACGAGCAAGTCCCGACGCTCAGAGACAACACATGGGCCGACCACCTTTCTCGACTCCGATTGCCCAGCTCGCGTCCATTGCAACCGAGAGCCGAACAGTGTCGCTACGTGATCGCCCCTGTCGGCTCCCTTCGACTCCGAGCGCACGCACGAGAGATTCGCGCCTATCAGGAAGAGAGGCCGGCCTCCGGTACCCAGTGATCACCAGTGGCAGGGCATCGCTAGGGTGTAGCATTTTGGGCGTCCACAGATCGTTCAATTGGATTAGGGCGACTCTCTGTGAAACGACAGATCACGATCAGAATCGTAGTTGGGATAGTGGTACTGGTTGTTAGCGTCGGCGCCTGGCTGAAAAGCGGCCACTTCGATCCTGGGTTCGTAAAGTACTTTTCTGCCGCTGTATTTATAGCAACGCTCGCGCTCGGAGCCTGGGACATCTTCGTCTGGCGACTTCCTATCGCGCAAAGAATTCCAGGAACTCCGCGTTGTATCAAAGGCACATGGAAGGGTTCACTATCATCATTCTGGATCGATCCCACCACGGGAACGCGTCTTGCTCCTAAGAATGTGTATCTAGTAGTTCGTCAAACGGCTAGCCTCATATCCGTAACCTTGCTGACGGACGAGTCGCGGTCGTCATCTTCTCTTGCCCGAACTTGGGATATTGACGGTTCAGGTACTCTTTCGTACATCTATCTCAATCGCCCCGATATAAGCGTCGAGCATCGCAGTAGAATCCATCAAGGATCCGCGATACTAGATATTACTGGCCGACCGGCTACGCGCTTGCATGGCCGCTACTGGACGGATCGCGATACTAAAGGTGAACTCGACTTCGTGGAGCGAAGCGGTCAACTAGCCGACGACTTCCCGAGTGCGACCAGCCTATTTTAGACGCTCCGGCAGCTAGAACGAACGCGAAGGCTAGAGTCCCATGTGATCCCACGCGACGGCGGCTAGGCGACGAGCTTGTTGGTAAGTCCAAGGCTGGCTTGGCCGGAAGAGCCACTTTCTCTCGCTGACCTCCATCCAATTATCACAGTCGGTCTTGGATTTCGTCGCGCAGAATTATTGTAGCCAGCACGGACTGCATATCTTGCAGATAGGTGTCGTGACCAAAGAGGTTATCGGGAACGTTGTAAACCAGACACTCCATGAAGAATGACGGTAGTTCTTCAATCTTCTCCTGAGTGACCAGCTCATTCTCCAGGCGTTTGATGCCCCACCATGCGCTTATAGCGCCGCCCGGTCGCGTTGTTCTTAGCGATTCCTCGGACACGTTGTTGGGTGGGCCAGTTGTGCACGTACCCGCCCGAGTCCTTATAGACGCGAGTGCCTTCATAGTAAAGTGATTGGCCCAACTGATCGACGTCATAGATGTAGTGATATTCGAAGCACGACACAACATCTGCCGGAAGCGTTGTCTTCTTCTCTCGAACTCTCATGGCCATATTTCCGCGGGTTACAGCCGAACTTCCATAGTATGCTACAAGTGCAGCTTCCACATCACGCTTGAAGGCCTGCCAAGAGTACCCGCCCTTATAGGGAGTAACGGACGCTTTAGTGCGGCCGCCTTTCTGATGTTGGCCCCGGCCCCTTGTTTGTCATAATAAAAGAAAACCACGGCATTTTTCAGGCGATATCGACATCGTAGTCTAGCCGAACATTAGTATTATTCGCATATGACCCTTTAGCGTATACTTTGTAATTTACGCTGCCTAGAGCCCAGGAGGCCTTCAGTGCCTCCTTAATCTCGGACTCGGTCCTATCTCGCTTCGAATCCTCATTGTCGCTTGGGGGCTTGACCCACCCTCGAAGTGTGGCTTCCCAGTCTCTTGGCATGGGGTAGAGGATACTTCGGGGCACCGACAGTGATGCTCATCCAGTGCATTTGTCCCTTTTCTGACCAATGAACGATGTACGGCTAGCATTGTGTGACACGACCGGCCACCGGCCGCCAGGGCGAGCTGTCTGCGAGTTGCCAGCTCCCCAGCGCCACTCCACGTCCCCTGACGGTAGGGTCCATCCGTGACCCTCGATGACACACAGATTCGGCGTGTTCACTCTCTGATTGATGTCATGAAGGTGGCCTTCGAGCGGTACAAGGCCACGACGGACTCTCAGGATGACGCGATGCAACTCAGATCCCAGAGAATTCGCGAGTTCAACGATGCCTACGGGGAAGCTATCAAGCTCCTCCATGTCTAGATATCCGACGAGTAGCCACAGCCTGTAGCAACCATCCCGGTCATGGCCCGGCGCAGAAGCAGGTCAGAAGACCGCGGAATGCAGCCTTTCAGGCTGGCCCCGCCCTCCTCGCTGCTCGACGGCCTCGGCTGTGGCCGCTGTGTCAAGGCCAGGCCGCTACGCGGTCGCTTCGCGAGCCTGGACACGGCGGCCACGGCCAAGGGTGGGCAGCGACGAGGAGGACGGGGAGGAGCAGGGAACGGGGCAGACGGAACCGGGCCAGTTCCCCTGACCATGATCGCCGTGCAATTAGCGCGCCGTTAGCCCCGGTAAACAGGGGTCAGTCGGGGTACTGGCGGTGCCTGGTCCTGCCTGGTCAGCGTTCCTAGCGGCGCGGATCGGTCGGAT
>CAVQPP010000008.1:0-4967 GCA_963714445.1 uncultured Actinomycetota bacterium | reverse complement strand
GGACCGTGGCGATGTGGGCGACGGGGTACTGTCGAGCACGCTGCGTACGTCGGGTTCGAGCATGGTCTCTTTCTCACTTCTCGATTTGGTAGTGCAAGTGGGTGACCCCGGGTGCGGGCACGGCCTCGACGAGGCGTAGCTGGATGCGCTCGGGCAGTTCCTGGAAGAAGCGGCGGCCGGTGCCGAGGAGCACGGGCACCTGGTGAAGGAACACCTCATCGAGCAGTCCGTCGCGCAGCGCGGCCGTGGTAACGCCGCCGCCCATGACCGCGACGTCCCGGTCGCCCGCGAGGGCGCGAGCGCGTTCGATGCCTGCTTCGATCGAGGTGACGAAAGTCTGCTTATCCGTCGATTCGGGCGGCGGCGGACGGTGGCTGACCACGATGAGCGGAGCCGTCGGGTGTGGGCTGCCCGACCCGCCGAAGCCCTCGGAGTCGTCGTAGGTGTTCGCGGCGCGCCACGACCGCACCGACGCGCGCGGCGACGCCGTCGAAGATCTCGCGGCTCGGCTCGAACAGCTTGAAGCCCCCGAATACCCGGCTCGGTACGTCGCCGCTGCCGTACCAGTCGAACAGGATGCCGCCGTCCCCGAGGCCGCGTCCTGGGCCGGGATCGCGGCCGGTGATGAAGCCGTCGACGGAGACCGCCAGCGCGGCGAAGACCTTGTCCATCGCGACAGCTCCTTACGGGTTCGTACGTGGGCATTCGATCACGCCCACGCTAGGGCGGCGCGCGCTCCGGGGCTTGAACAAATCGTGCGCGCCGTATGTCGGACGGTCTCGTTAGGCTGATCGCGTGGACCGCGCGCAGGCATACGACGAGCGCCTACCGCTGCCTGCCCTGGCGGCGCGAGTCCGCACGGTCTGGATCCAGCACACCGGTCCACGGCCGGTCGTACAGCGCAACCTGCCCACCGGCGGCGTCGAGCTCCAATGCCCGATCGGCGGCACTCCGCAGCTGGTCGGCCCGCTCACCCGCGCCAAGGTCGAGGTCCTGCCTCCCGATCTGACGATCGTGGGCGCGCGGTTCTGGCCGGGAGCAGCATCCCCGCTGCTCGGCGTGCCCGCCGACGAACTGGTCGACCAAGTCGTGCCCTTCGAGGATGCGTGGGGCGAGGCGTCGGACCTGGCGGCCCGGCTGGCGCAGGCTCCCGGGCCGGACGCGGCGCTGCAGTTGTTGCAGTTCGACCTCGTGCGACGGCAGGCGCGCACGCCAGCTCCGGACGCTCTGGTGGCCGAGGCCGTGCGACGGCTGATGCCGTGGCAGCACGATCGGAATCAGCCTCCTGACGGACGACCTGTCGATCTCGGAGAGCCAGCTGCGGCGCCGCTTCCTGGCCGAGGTCGGCATCGGGCCGAAGACGCTGCAGCGCACGCTGCGCTTCCAGGGCTACCTCGCGCTGGCGCAGGCAGCGACGCACGGCAGCCGGGTGTCCGACCTCGCGGCGGAAGTCGGTTACGCCGACCACGCGCACCTGAGCCGCGAATGCCTGCGGCTGACCGGACTGACTCCGCGAGAACTGCTCGGCGACGCGGTCGACCGGTGCGGTTGCGGGCACGACCACGCGGCGTCATACGGACCATTCCTGGCCGCTCGGCCACGAGCTGCGCTGGTGGCCTGACGGCTGACAGCCGCAAGGGCTGACTGCGCGGGACGCTCGTTCCGTTCAAGCCATAGCGCGCGCGTGGATCTAGCGTCCGACGCGTGCGTGAATTGATTTCCTTGCAGGCGGCCCTTGACGGCGAGCTGATCACCCGGCTTCGGCCGGTACCAATCCGCGCGCCGGGCTGCGCAGGCCCGCTTTCACGACGTGCGCCCGATCGCCGTCGTCAGATGCGCCTCTATCCGGGACGTGACACGCACGCTCGCCTTCGCGCGGCACAGCGGCACGCACGTTGTACCCCGCGGCGGCGGCCATTGCTTCGCCGGCCGATCATCGACAACGGGCCTGGTCCTCGACCTTAGCCGCTTCGACGCGTCACCGCCCAGCCCGACGGGCACGCGCGGATCGGCGCAGGCGCACGGCTGGCGCAGGTCTACGACGCACTGCACCGGTCCCGCCGCACCGTGCCGGCCGGCTGCGGCCCCACGGTCGGGATCGCCGGACTCACCCTCGGCGGCGGGCTGGGCCTGATGGGGCGGCTCCATGGCCTGACCTGCGATGTGCTGCGCGGTGCCCGCGTCGTGCTGGCCGATGGACGCGTCGTCGACTGCGACCGGGATCGGGAGCCGGATTTGTTCTGGGCGCTGCGGGGGGCCGGCGGAGGCAGTTCGGGGTGGTCACGTCCCTGCTGTTCGCCACCGTCACCGAACCCTTGGCTACGCGGGTCGAGGCGAGCTGGCCCGAGAGTGCGGCCGCAGACGTCGTCGCCGCGTGGCAGGACTTGGCTCCCGACGCTCCGGACGGCGTGACCGTCAACCTGACGCTGGTCGCCGAGCCGGGCTTCCCGCTGCGCGTCGTCGTCTTCGGTGCCGCATTGCGTGGCCCCGAGCCCACGCTCGCGCTGCTGGAGGGCCTGGCTGCCGGTGTGGGCGTCCGGCCCGAGATCCGTCACCGTGTTATGACCTGGGGCGATCTGAAGCGATCGTTTGCCGGCCAGGAGCCGGGCGGCGCAGGACTCACGGTCAGCCGTTCGGAGTTCTTCTCCCGCTCGATGTCGGCATCGGCGCTCGCCACATTGGTCAACGCGCTTACGTATGGCGTGGACCAGGGCCGGCGCGAGCTCAACTTCACGGCAATGGGCGGCGCGTACAACCGCGTGGCGCCCGAGGCGTCGGCGTTCGTCCACCGCAGCGAGCGGTTCTTGCTGGAACACGTCGCCCAGGACGGGGACGGTTGCTCGACCATTCCTGGGCGCTCGCGCACAACTTCGCTTCCGGCCGTGTCTACCCGAACTTCCCCGATCCCGCGCTCGACGACTGGGCGACCGCCTACCACGGCACAAACGTCGAGCGCCTTCGCGCGGTCAAACGCGACTACGATCCCGACAGGCTCTTCCGCTTTCGCATTCGATCTAACCCCGATCCGTCAGGTGTAGCTGAGCTTTGATTCAACCCGCTGCTTGTCTGCGGTGTCCCTTGGGTTGTTAGAGCGGACCGTCGCGTCTCGCTGCGGGCTGCGCCGGTTTCCACCGCACCGACTCCACGCCTCACGGGGCCCGTCAGAGGGGCGTAGCGCGATCCCGGCGCGGTTCACCCGAGGGTCATCGAGACGGTTTCGGATAGGGCTCGGCGCATTCAGCAGGTACTGCGGCCGCGGGACCAAGGCGATGCTAGACATTCGCCTGGCGATCCCGCCGATTTTGAGCCGGTTGCTCGCCTGCGCAACTTCCGGTGTCGCCCGTAACGGTGCGAGACTGCCGGTGTGGACGTGCGAGCCAGGAACAATGTGAGAGTCAGGGGGCGTGCGGGCGGCCCGGTGGTGATGCTGGCGCACGGGTTCGGCTGCGACCAGAACATGTGGCGCCTGGTGGTCCGGCTCTGGCGGACGAGTATCCGGGTCGTGCTGTTCGACTACGTCGGTGCGGGCCGCTCGGACGCTGCGGGCCTATGACCGAGGAGCGCTACGCCTCCTGGGCGGCTACGCGCACGACGTGCTGGAGATCTGCGCGAGCTGGACCTCAGCGATCGTCGTGTTCGTCGGGCCATTCGGTCGAGCGCGATGATCGGCGTGCTCGCCGCGATCGCAGGAGCCGGAGCGGTTCGCCACGCTGGTGCTGGTGGCTCCGTCGCCGTGCTACATCGATGATGGCGACTACCTGGGCGGGTTCAGCGCGGAGGACATCGACGAGCTGCTGGAGTCGCTGGAGAGCAACTACCTGGGCTGGTCGGCGCGATGGCGCCGGTGATCATGGGCAACGCGGACCGGCCCGAGCTGGGCGAGGAGCTGACGAACAGCTTCTGCCGCACCGATCCGGAGATGGCCCGGGTGTTCGCCCGCGTGACGTTCCTGTCCGACAATCGCGCGCGACCTGGCCGACGGTAACCGTTCCCACCCTGGTGCTGGAGTGCTCGCATCGACGCGATCGCCCCGCGCGAGGTGGGCGCCTTCGTGCACGCCGCGGATCGCCGGCAGCGAATTGGTCACCCTGCACGCTACCGGGCACTGCCCGCAGCTGAGCGCCCCGGAAGCCACCGGCGCGGCGATCGCTGCCTTCGCCGCGCGAGTCGGCCGATTGATGTGCGCAGCAGACCACGGCTGCGAGCCCGGCCTCGGCGACGAGGCGAACGGCGAGCGAGTGGCGTTCTACGCACTCTTAGAGGACAGCGCTGAGGATCTCTACGAGCACGCGCCCTGCGGATACCTGTCCACCCTGCTGGACGGCCAGATCGCCAAGATCAACACGACGCTGCTGGACTGGCTGGGCTACCGCGCGGCGAGCTGGTCGGCCGGCGGCGGTTCACCGACCTGCTCACCGTCGGCGGCAGCTCTACCACGAGACCCATTTCGCGCCGCTGCTGCGCATGCAGGGCGAGGTCGCGGCATCGCCCTGGAGCTGGTAGCGGCCGACGGCCGCCGGCTGCCGGTACTGGTCACCTCCGTGTCAAGACCGGCGACGACGGGCAGCCGCTGCTGATCCGCACCACGGTCTTCGACGCCCGCGACCGCCGCGCCTACGAGCGCGAGCTGCTGCGCGCCCGCAAGGAGAGCGGACCGCGGAACGCGACCGGGTCGAGCGGCCTCGCCGCGCACGCTGCAACGAACCCTGCTACCGCCGCACCGCTGCCCCAGGTCCCGGGCCTGGAGGTCGCGGCGCACTACCACACGCCTCCACCGGACCAGGTCGGCGGCGACTTCTACGACCTGTTCCCGCTCGGCACGGCACCTGGGGCTTCTTCCTCGGCGACGTGTGCGGCAAGGGCGCCGCAGCTGCGGCGGTCACCTCTCTGACCCGCTACACCCTGCGCGCCGCCGCCGTCTACGACCCCGACCGGTCGCGGTGCTCACCAACCTCAACACCGTGTTC
>CAVQPP010000007.1:0-47222 GCA_963714445.1 uncultured Actinomycetota bacterium | reverse complement strand
AGGTCCGTGGCGTGGCCGTGGCCGCGATGGTCGCCCGATTCCAGACAGTGCCGTCGTCGAAGACGATCTGCTCGATGCCGTCATTTGGCTGCGAGCTGTTGAACTGGTTGACAACATCGATCGTGTTGCCGCTATCCAGCCGCTCGACGAACAGATCGTTGCCCCAGTAGACGACTGGACCTGTGAAGGACTTACTCCGGTCAGCCGCAGGGTATTGACGGCGCCCGACGACACCTCAACTCGTTGAACGTGTCATTGCCGGAATCGGGCCCGTCGAGGAGGGTATCGCCATTGCCGCCGCCGTGACGTAGTCACTACCTGCGGCGAGCATGTTGAAAATGACCGGATCCGACGGACCATAAATCGTATTGTTGCCGGTGCCGCCATAGATTGCCGCGTTGGCGTTGATGTAGGCGCTGTTCCAGGACGGTGCCGTCATCGAAGATGATCTGTCCGACTCGTCTGTCGTCTGGTCGGGAAAGATATGGTATGGTGATGTTTTCGCCGGTCGCGGTATCGCTGACGATGAGCGTGTTGCCGGACCGGATCGAGCGCTACGTCGGCTTTCGTGACATTGGCCAAGTGCAGCGTGTCGACGCCGCCATAGCCTCCATAGTAAATCGTGTCGCTGCCGTCACCGGGCGCCCAGATGTAGGTATTATCGATATGCTCGCTGCCGTAGAGCGTTTGCACGCCCGGCGAGGCCTGCAGGGGAATACTGCCGTCGCCGAGATTTTCGTTGCCGAGGGTGGTCTGGCCCGGTGCCGCGATATAGGCGGAATTATCGAGGGATCTTGCTGCGGCTCCCAAATCGTTCCATCGGCGAATTGGAGCAGCTCGGTTCCAGTCCCGGCGCCCGGCCAGGTGTTGCTGTTGTTGTTGGAAGCGGATGAGAATTGCCCATCGACGGTCAACGTTTCGCCGGTTGCCTTGTCGGTGATCAGCCAGATCGCGGGCGCTGCCCTGGACGATGTTGAGCGTCACGTCGCCGGGGTCGAGCCCGACGAGGCTGACCGTATCGGCCTTCTGCCAGGGGATCTTGAATCGCCCTCAACGATCGTGTCGTTGCCGTCGCCGGCGCCCCAGAAATGGACGTCGTCGCTTGGACGTGCCGTTCATCGTGCTGTTGGCGTTGGCGCCCGCGAACGAGCGTGCGGTGGTGCCGTTCGGCGTCGTGGCGATGCCGCCGTCAGCCTGGATCAGGAGCTGGATGTCGTTCCATGTCGTGCCGTTGTCGAACACGACCTTCTCGATGACGCTGTTGCTTTGCGGGCCGGTCTGGCCTTCCAGGATGATCGGGCTCTGACCGGGCGAGGTGAGACAAGGTTGGCTGTTTGAGAGCGCCGGCGTCGGGTCGCGCGTCTACGGTGACGGTCGACGGATCGATGCCGTGGACGGGCGGAGCGTGTCGCTCCGTTGATGTAGCTACTGTCGACGTTAGCCCTGATCGGAAATCCAGGTCGCGCCGTCGCCGGCGTTCACACATACGTAGGTGTCGGCGCCGCTGCCGCCCTCGAGGGTCGAGTGCCGCCGCGACCGCCGAGGCGTATGCGGCCACCGGAGCCGTAAATCGTGATGTTCAGGCGGCCGCTGAGCTTCTTCCTGGGCGATGAGCTGCGTCTCGATATCCTGCTCGGTCCAGGTGACGCCGTCGGAGAACACGGATGTCGCTGATCCGCGAGCCATCGCCTGGTTTTCGCCGTAGGCGAACTGGTTTTCGATCGTGATCTGACCGCCGCCATCGACGGCATCGACCGTAATGACGAGATTGTTTACGCCTGCCCGCCAACGGGACAACGGCGACATCGGTCGAGGCGATATCGGTAAGGTCAAGCGTATTGACGAGTAGCCCGAGCCGGCGGGCTTATCGACCACGATATGGGCAAACCCGTCAGCCCTGCTGATAGACATAGGTATTGTTACCAGTTCCGCCTTCTGGAGCACGTCATTGCCGCTGCCGGCAGAGATCGTGAGATTGCCAGCAAAGCCCTCTGGCGACTTCCGTGTTGCCGGGGGAAACCGCGGCCTGATCGACGAGCATCTGCTCGACCTGGGCCCTGACCCAGCCAGTTCCCATCGTCGACCACACGATTTGGTCGAAGGTGCAGGTCGAGTCGAGTTTTGCGGCCCCTCGACCAGAAGTCCGCCGGCGGTCGAACCGGCCGCCGAAATGAAAATCACAGCAGCATCGGCATTGGCTGGTGTCCATCAGAGAGAAGTCCACCCGCTGAATATCGACGTCATCCGGAGCGAGGCCGGAGATCAAAGCGTCATGGTCGTTCCCTGCTGCTCGAAGGGAAAGTCGACGTAGGCGTAGCCCTGACTCGATATTGTAATCGAGCCATGAGTACTGTGCCGTTTCGCGCGACGACAATGCTGGCGCCGCGGTGGCGCCGGCAAGGAGATGCGGCCGTGCTCCGGGTGGTGCCGTCGGCGAAAGTATTGATCCGCCCCCGATGGCGTCGAACAGTTGCCGTTCGGCGTGTAGCCACCATGTGTCATGCAGGCGGTCTGGTCGAGCGCTGCTTCCGGCGATTCGTTTGAAGGAATCATGTTGTGCCGAGCAAATACGGTCTGTACCATGCCGGTCAGTGATTCCCGCGCCGAAATCAATGTTTCGGCGATTCTATTTGTCTGCGGGTCGACGATCACGTTGAGAGCCATCGCCAGATTGAAGTCGAAGGTATTGCCGGCGGTGGTAAAGGGCGCCGCGCCGCTGCCGATGAACACGTCGCCCGGGCCGGATTGGAACGTCACCGGACTGCAGCAGCAAATTCACCGCGTTGGAACACGTTCACGGTGGCGCCACCGCCGGCACCGTCGAATGCCATGTTGACGATGTCAGAGACCCCGTAGGTGGTGCCGTCGGCGAACGCCAAGGACGTAACACCGTCCTCGTCAAAACCACGGCGAGAACTCGCCGAGTCCGTCAGCGAATCGCTAGAGCCGGCAAGCTTGTATTACGAGGTCCTGGCCGACCGCCGTCCAGTGCACCTGATCGGGCGTTACGTCGGCAGTGAACTGGATGACCTCGCCGCCGCGCCGCAGGAGGTTCGTCCAGTTCACGTCGACAGTTTCGTTGCCGTAGCCGTAGCCGAACACGTACGTGTCGGTGTCCGCCGCCGGCATCGCCACCGGACAGGTAGTGGTAGCCGCCGTTCGCCCCGGTATCGAACGTGTCGGCGTAATCGGAGCCGTAGACGACACCTGATATTTGCCACCTCCTGCTGAGCGATCGCTTGCTGCCAGCACTGCTGCCACGTCAGCGTAGTACCGTCGGCAAACTCGAAATTCTGAATGACATTAAATGAGATCGAGCCGGCATTGAGCGAGAATTCGCCGTCGATCACCATGGTCGAACCGTCCGACAGGGTGATGACGAGGTTCCGGGAATTGCCCGCCAGCGATAAGGTGACGTCCTGCTCGGTGACGTCGGGCGAACTGGATGACATTGTCGGAACTGTCCGCCGAGGATATTGGTGACGTTGTCCTGGACGGTATCGAAGGTGTCGCCGAAATCGAAGATGTAGGTCTTGTCGCCGTTGCCGCCGGATAGGTAATGCACGCCGGGACCGGGATCGAGCACGTCGTTGAAATCGTCGAAGCCGTAGATGGCGGGCGACCCCGTCGCCTGGGCGTCCATCATCTGAATGATGTCAGACCAGCTGTAGGTCGAGCCGTCGGCAAAGGCGAAGGCGTCGATGCGGTCGAACAGTTTCCGGCCCAACAGCGAATAGCTGACCGCGAACTGGCCGAGGATGGTGAGTGTGTCCCGGTCTCGTATCGGTGATCAGAAGATCGTTGGAATCGCCCTGCCGGGTGAAGGTCGAGTCGGAAAACGAAATACCGGCTCGAAGTCGACGTAGTCGGTGGCGCCGCTGAATGGATCGGTGGCGTTGACGGAGATGGTATCGTGGCCATAACCGATGCCGAACTTGTAGATGTCGCTGCCGTCGCCGCCCGACAGCGAATTGTTACCGCCAACGCCGCCGTCGAGTACGTCCATGCCGGGCGTGCCGAGGACGGTTGTCTCGTCCGGCTCGGGCCGCGACACTGCCTTGGCGATGTCCGGCATATCCCACAGCACGCCATCCGAGAATTCGATTTGAGCGACGCCCCAGTTGTCGGCGAAATTGGCGCCATTGAAGCTGAGGTCGCTTCCGCTAAACTCGTTCTCAATCGTAACCTGTTCGTTCGTACCGTTGACGGTTAGGATCAGGTTGAGCCCGTCGCGGGTCGCCGTGACGTCAGTGGAGGCCACGTTGGTGAAGCGCAGGATGCTTTCGTCCTGCGGTCCCAATGCCGGCTCATCGTCGATGATCGTGTCGTTGCCGAAGGTGCCGCCCATTACGAAATTGTTCAGGCCCATGGCCGGCAGTGACGGTCTGGTCCCCGCCATGCAAGTAATAGATCGATGGTGAGTTCGGTCCGGTGATGCTGCTGCCGCCCTCGATTACTTCGCCCGGGCGGTACGCCGAGCGCCTGCGCCACCTGCGTCGATCGACAGCGGCAAGCCGCTCTGCTCGAACGCGTTGACCATGCTGGCGAATTGATAGCCGTAGGTCACCTCGACACCGCTTGAGCGGGCGAAGTCGCCGAGCACGATATTGATGATCGGCAGCCATTGAGCCAGCCAAGCCGTGGCGCCCGCCGCATCGCTCGGCGCGGCCGCAAAGATTGCCTGGTACATCGGCGACAGCTGTTGCTGCGTGGTCGCCGTGAAGCATATCGGTTGTTGAGTCATAGGCAATATCGGGGAAATATTGCGCCAGCGGGCCCTGCATGGCGAGCCGCACCGCCTCAAGATTAAGGATACTGAACGCGCCTTCCATTAGATCTGTGAGCCCATCGAGGGGCGTTGAGCCGTCCTGGGTCAATTCGTCAAGTTGGAATGGCTGACCGTAAAAGCGCGAGACGAAGCCGATCTCCGCCGCGCTGAAGTCGGTCCAGCTTTCTCCGTTGGAGCTCGGCTGCGCCAGCACTTGCTGGAAGGTCGGATACGCGATGACGTTGCCGTTGACGTCGTGGACCGGGCCGCCGCTGGCGAGCTTCCAATAGGTCCGTTGCTGTCGGTTACCTCGTAGGCATAGTCGTCGACCGTGGTATTGCTGTCTGAATCTCGTCGAGATGAGCAGCGCCACGTCGGTATTACCGGCGGGGGGATCGACGGTTTGCAGGTCGCCATTGGAGTCGGGAAGCTGCACTGCTTCCGCCCAGGCCGTAAGGATCGGCAGCGCGGCCTGAACCATGCCCGGCAAATTGATGACATCAAGATTTGGCAGATTGGCATTGACCACGTCGATCAGCGACGGATCGAGCGTCATCGCGACCTGCAGATCGGTCAACGTCCCGTAACCTTTGAGTTAGGCATCGCCGCCGCCGGTGAACTGACCGTTGTGTCGCCAAGATACTGGGTGTGGTAGCTGTCGACATTGAAGTCGACCTGGTCGACATTGCCGGTCGAGCCGTTGGCGAAAGTGAAGGTGCCGGTGGCGGCAATCGTGTTGCCGTTGTCGGTGTCGCCGCTCTGCGTCGTGGCGTCGAGATTGATCGAGGCGATTCCGGCCTGCTGCAAGGTTTCCAGTTCGCCGGGGTCGACTTGGCCATTGCGTTGGCGTCGACCCAGATCATCAACTGCGACCAGATCGGGTCGCTGGCGTCGATCACACCGTCACTGTTCATGTCATATTGCGCCAATGCGGCGAAGCCGTTCGGGCCCGAACCGCCGAGCATTTCGCTGATGGTCGGCGTGCCGTCCTGGCCTGACTGCTCCAGCACGAGAATGCCGTCGTTCGGTGTCACCCAACCGGTATGCGTAGCAAAGCCGGTCCCCAGCATGTCGAGCATCGGCGATGCCGTGCTCATGGTCGTCAGGTTGATGCCCTCGCCGGTGAGATCAAATACCAGCGGATCGACGTGGAAGAACTTCAATCCGGTCTCGGTGTAAAGAATTTCCTGACCGACCTTGAAGATTGTGGGAATGTAGGACATGAACGGCCGGCGCCAGGTCGAGCAGCATCTGCGCCGCGCCCTGCGACAGACCGACAAATATACCCGCGGTCTCGTCCGACAACGGCTCGCTAGGACCGCCCACGATAATCTGCTGACGTAAGTGAGGCCACCGATGAGGCTCTGGATGACGAGATCGCCCTGCTGATTGAAGCCGTATTTCGTTCCGTCGGGCCCGACGATCCATGGATCCTCCGATCCGACCTGCCCTATCGCACCAAGGAGCAAAATGCCGCCGGGCGAGAAGATCTGGTCAGTCGTCCGTTATCCCGTAATTATCTCGTCGTTAGACGCGATGAAGCTGTTCTGCCCGCTCGGAAGCGCATTGACTACAGTACCTTCGGCCACATCGCCGACCACGTCATTGCCCGTCCCGAGGTCGATCTGGAGGTTGACGATATTGCTCTTGAAGACGTTATTGCCGTCACCATCAACAGAGATATTTCCGTTCTGACCTACAGTGACGGTTGCGTTACCCGATAACGTCAGGTTACCGAGGTTGTCACCGTTTGCGTCGGCGAGACTGAAGGCGTCGTTCGAGCCGGTGAAATTGAGAGTGTCGTCATACCCGGAAAGCGTGACCTGAGTGTCGCTTGGAAACGTAGCGCTACCGTTATCGGTGGTCGCACCAGAGAGCGTAAAAGTGACAGTGTCGGCGCTTCCTTGTCTGCCCAGCGACGTGCCAAAAGCGGCACCGTCATTTATTTCTTGGATATCGTGAAAAGATTCCGTTCCCCCTCCCAAAAATGCCGCCAGTGTCGCGCCACTAATAGCTATCGAAAGCCCGAGGCCCGACTGCTGCGCCACGGTATCAATACACGACGCCACGTCCTGAAACCCAAGCACAAACATGTTTGGCTTTACATCCCAGGTAACTCCGTCGTAATTACGCTGAAGATCTTGCGCACCGCCCGGCTTGAACGCGTTATACCATGTGTGAAGCGTTTGATCGTATCCGCCCGAAAGCTGTTGTTGTATCTGGGTGGAAAAAGCTTCAGCACCGGCGAGAGTGAAGTCGGTTGGTACAATTAGGTAGTTGTTAGAGTTGCTTACAGGGGATGCAGCACACCCGAAGAATTGTACTGATATATTTGCCATCTCGGGATTGGGGGCTCTGTTGATAAAGAGCGCTCTGATGGTAATAGTTATCGACGACGTAGGGAGTTTGCCCGGTCGGACTCTGGAAGAAAACTCGCAGGGATTAAATTGTACTGTTGGGTCCCGATTGCCACTACAGGGAAGGGACTATTGGGATCGACACCATTTGAAAGCACATAGAAGGGGCTATTAAGATTTACGGGGTCCATCGTCATCTCCCACTGTGCCTACGTTTTAGCTGAGTACTGAGCGCAGTAACTCAGCAATATGGGCCCTCACTGCCGCAATCTGGTGCTCAATGACGGTCAGCAACATCGTGGTCGCCACCTCCTCCCCGACGGCGACCGCGGCGACGCCGACCGCGACACCCGCCTCGGTGACGTTCCTGCCGACGCCGGCCGGCTTCAAGGGACTGCAGAACATCCAGGTCAACGCCGCAAGCAACGCGCCGGTCGTCGTCACCGGGGTAACCGCCCCGACCGGCGAACTCAGCGCGCCGCTGCTGCCCGCGATCGGTCAGGTCCTGCCCGCCGGAGCGTTCTTCCCAGTCCACGTCGGCTTCGCGCCGACAACGGCGGGACCGGCGAGCGGATCCGTCGTCATCACCACTACCGGCGGCACGCTGACAGTACCGATCAACGCCTCGACCTCGCCGCCTGTCGGCACGTTCAAGCCAGTGTCCTGACAGTGTGAAACGCCGTGCCGCGATCCCGTTGGCCAGGATCGCGGCACGGCGCGTCGAACCTTGACTCACCGAACGCCGCCTACTGCCCGACGCCGCCGTACACTGCCGACTGGCGGATGGGGTAACGGCGAATCGCACGGAGGTTTTGGCGAGGTGGCGACGTGAAACGGCCGACGATCGCGGACATCGCCCAGCGCGCCGGGGTCACCAAGGCGGCGGTGTCGTTCGCGCTCAACAACCAGCCCGGCGTCTCGCCGAGCACCCGGCAGCGCATCCTGGAGATCGCGCGCGAGATCGGCTGGCAGCCCAACAGCGCGGCTCGCGCCCTCTCCGACGGCCGAGCCGGCGCGTTCGGCCTGGTAATCGATCGCCCGGCCGGAATCCTCGGCGCCGAACCGTTTTTCATGCAGCTGATCGCGGGCATCCAGGGCGAACTGGCGAACCGGCACACAGCGCTCCTTTTCACCGTCGCCGAGGATCGCACCGCCGAAATCGCGCTCTACAAAACCTGGTGGGCGCAACGCCGCGTAGACGGCGTATTCATGGTCGACCTACGCATCGACGACCCGCGTATCCCGGTCCTGCGTGAGCTGGCACTCCCCACAGTCGTTCTAGGCGCACCAGAAGGCGCAGGCGGCCTATCAGCGGTCTTCACCGACGATGTCGAGAGCGCACACCAAGTAGTTGATCACCTGGCGAAGCTGGGCCACCGCAGAATCGCCCGGGTAACCGGCATGACAGACCTCTGGCACACAAGAATCCGCACCGCCTCGTTCCTGGAAGCCGCCCGCCAAACCGGAATCGACGCCCGCTGCGTCACCGCCGACTACACCGCAGAAGCCGGCGCCGACGCCACAACCAGGCTCCTCGCCGACCCCGCACCCCCCACCGCGATCGTCTACGACAACGACCTGATGGCCGTCTCCGGCCTTGGCGCGGCCCAACGCGTAGGCGTAGACGTGCCAGGTCAGCTATCTCTAGTCGCGTGGGACGATTCAGTACTCTGCGAGCTAGTCCACCCGGCCCTCACGGCCCTAACCCGCGACGTTCCCGCCTACGGCGCCCACGCCGCCCAACGCCTGCTCGAACTCGCGTCCGGCTCACCCCTCGGCGACCGCGGCGTACCGGCATCGGTCCTAACCCCTCGCGCCTCCACCGCCCCGCCAGCCACGGCGTGAGAGGGGCCGACAGCCTCCGCACTGACTGTCGGCCCGTCTCTCTAACAGGGATCTGCGAACGCGAATCCGTTACACGTCCGCTGAGTGACCGGTTGGTTACGCGTTTGGCATAGGTGTTCGAGGCCTGCGGAGGCTAGTCAGTGTCGTTCGCTGCGTAGGTCTAGGCGGCGCATGATGCGGTCGACCATCTCGGGGTCTACGCCGGGTTCGGAGCGTGCGGCTAGCATCTCGCGGCGGCCGGCGGCGATCATTTCTTGGTCGAGTCGGTGCAGCAGCTTCGCTTCGCCGAAGCGCCGCTTCACTTTCGCGCGCAGCTCCTCGTCCACGACCTCGGGGAACGCTTGCGCCAGGCGGCCTTGGCGGCGGCTGGATAGACGCTCGTACAGCTCGTCGGGGACGTCGCCTGCTTGCGCGGACTCGTTGAGTTGGCGCAGTTCGGCCTTCGCGACGCGGTACCACAGCTCGCGCTCGGCGGCGCGGGCCGCCTGTTCGTCCACGCCGACTTTGAGCAGCCGGATCAGCGCGGGGAGTGTCAAGCCTTGGACAACTAGCGTGAAGATCACTACGGCGAATGCGGTGAACAGTATCTCGTCGCGGCCGGGGAAGGGAGCGCCGCCGTTCACGGTCAGCGGGATCGCTAGCGCTAGGGCGACGGTGACCACGCCGCGCATTCCGGACCACCACATCACTACGGATTCGCGCCAGGTGATCGGCTTGTCGTCGGGGTCGGTGGTGATGAGGGCGGGAGTGTTGGTGTCGGTGGCGGCGTCCGCGTCTTGTTGTCGGCGGCTGGTTAGGCGGTTTGCCAGCCACGCGGCGGGGAGGAGCCAGGCTAGCCGGGCGAGGACGACGACTGCGACGATCACTAGCGCGTCGCCTAGCAAGGAGCTCCAGGTGTCGCCGACTTCTTTGACGACTACGTACAGCTCCTGGCCGATTAGCCCGAACGCGAAGCCGGTGACCAAAAGCTCGACGATGTCCCAGAACGCTGTGCCGACCAGGCGATACGCGACGTCGTCCGCGTCGATCTTGCCGGAGAGGTAGAGGCCGTATACGAGGACTGCTAGCACGCCTGAGCCGTGTAGGCGGTCTGCCGCCACGTACACCGCGTAGGGGATCAGGAGGCTGAGGCCGACTTGGAGTGTCGCGTCGCCTAGGAGGCTCATCGCGCGGATTGAGCACCAGCCTAGGCCTAGGCCGATGACTAGGGCGATCGCGGCGGAAAGGGCTAGGCCGCCTAGGGCTGCTGGGGCGGAGAAGTGGTTCGTGACGACGGCGCTGACCGCGTCGGCGTAGATGACGACCGCGGTCACGTCGTTGAACAGGCCCTCGGTTTCGAGGGTGTTGATCATGCGGCGCGGCAGGCTCAGGTCGCCGGCTACGGCGGTTGCGGCGACTGGGTCCGGAGGCGAGATAAGTGCGCCTAGAAGGATGGCCACGCCGATTGGGAGGTCCGGCTTTAGCGCGTGGAAGACGCCGGCGACTGCGGCTGTGGTGACCAGGACCAGTAGCACGGCCAGCACCAGCACGGTGCGCCAGCTCGCCCGGAACTGCCGCCAGTGCGTGCGCCTCGCCGCGGCGAACAGCAGCGGGGGCAGCACGAGGGGCAGGATCAGGTCTGGCTCGAGGTTCGGGTTCGGCACCTGCGGCAGCACCGCCATCGCCGCGCCGAACAGCGTCATAAGCACCGGCGAGGGCAGCCCGATCCGCCGGCCGACCGGCACCGAGAAGATCGTCGCCAGGAAGATCACGAACAGGATGGTGAGCTGGTCCATGCGCGTGATGCTAAAACGGTGCCCGTGAATCGTCAGGACGACTCACGGGCACCTGGGGTCCGGGACTTGATGTGCGGTCAGGTCCCGGATGTATGAGGGTGTATCGGTATCGCTTCCGGTCTCACTTTCACTATCGGTACTAGGCGGGTTGAGTGGGGGTTTGGGGCTGGTCCAGGTGCGCCAGTTCCTCGGTGATCATGCGCTCGTGGGCCGCTATGTCCTCGCGCGCCTTACGCGGGCTCCAGCGTCCGGCCATCATGAAGATGAACGGGATGAACACGGCCTCGCCGCCTAGGCACACCCACCACCAGTGCTGCCACTCGGTCGGGTTCTTTGCGGCGGCTTGCTGGACTGCCGGGCCGTACTGGTTGAGGATCGCCAGCTGTGGCGCGGCCTTCTGCACGATCAGCAGGTTCGGGATGCCGACCTGCTGCACGGCCTGTGCCTGGAGGGCCGGCGGGACCTGGTTCGGCGGGAACTGCTCCAATTGCGCGAACAGTTGCGGATGCTGCTGCACGATCGCGAGCGCGGGGCCGGCTTGGGCCTGGGCTTGGGCGACTGTCGCACCGTGGTCTACCAGCGGCGTCGCGCTCGAGACGACTAGCGGCAGGATGGCCGACGAGGCCGCCACGATGATCCGAATAATCCAGCCATATACCGCAAGCCCTGTTGCGGTCGCGGCCGGATTCCGGCGCTCGACGGTCTCAGTGAAGCTCGCCATCCACGGCGCGTACGTGAACCCGCCGAAGATTCCGATTCCGGCGACCATCAGCGCGAAGGTGTAGTAGCTGGTCTGCGGTCGGGTCGCGGCGAGCGCGAAGGGGATCAGCACGCCGATCGAGGCGACCGCGCCGAGGAGCATGAACGGTTTGCGGACTTTCGCGAAGTCGGAGAGTGCGCCGACGACGACGAGGCTGATCGCGTTCGCGCCCCAGTACCAGTTGAGCAGGCCGGCCGTGCGCTGCACCGTGTAGCCGAAGGTCGTGACGTAGTAGACGGTGAACGACGCGACCGCGGCGAAGTAGAGGAGCAGGAAGAGGCTGATCGCGAGCGCCGAGCCGACTACGTCTAGGCGCAGCATCTGCCGCCAGCTTCCGCGTAGCGCCTCCTCGACGTTCAGGCCCTTGGCCTTGGCTTCGACGACCGCGCGGTCCCGGAGAGTGACCATGATCTGGTCACGTATCTGCGGGGAGAGCTCGCGCAGCCCGAGCAGGGCGATGACGAACATCAGCAGACCGGCGTATCCGGCGTAGCGGAACTCGTCCTGCCACGTGGTCGAGCCGGAGTACGTGTGGCTGACGACGGCCGTGACGACGAGGCTGCCGACGACCGGGCCCATCGTCCAGTAGCCCATCGCGGAGGCGCGGCCTAGCTGCGGGGAGAAGTCCCGGACCAGTGCCGGCGTTGTGACCAGGATGACGCCTTCGACGAAGCTGACGATGGCGATTAGGGCTAGGAACATGCCTTTTGACGAGGCGTTGGGGACTGCGAAGGCGACTAGCGCGCCGGTGATCAGCAGGCCCCAGATGGTCATGTTCGCGCGTCCCCAGCGGTCCGCGAGGCCGGCGAGTAGGGATGCGAACGCGCCTACTGCTGCGCCGACGACCGACACGTAGACGAAGTACGTGAAGGTCATGTTGTAGTGCGTAATGATCGCGGTGGAGACGGCGTACTGGATGTAGAGCATGTAGTAGAGCGAGATCGTCGCGAGGATGACGATCGCGAGGTACATGTAACGCGTCGCCGTGGCGGGGTACCGGTCGAGCTGTCGGTTCCACAGCGAGCGTGCGGTGCGTGGGGTGGCGGGATGTGGAGCAGGAATTCCTTCCGTTGCCGAAGCTGACATTGCTTTGGCCTCCTGAGCCGAAGGAGATGCTCCGCACGGCACTGTGCGGGTTGCGTGAGCGTAGTACCGACCGGACGGTATGGCCAGAAGGTTCGACTGCGTTTGTCGCCGGACGGTGCGTATGTGGCGCTAAGCGCGCAAAGCGGTCATGAACATTTCGGCGTAGTGCTCGGCAATCTGTTCGAGGCTCAGGTCGCCGTCGCGGTGGTACCAGGTGCCGAGTTGGTTCACCGAGCCGAAGAAGAAGTGCACGACCACGTCCGCGGGCACGTCGCTGCGGAACGTCCCCGCGCGCTGGCCCTCCTCGACCATCGCCCGGAAACGCTCGTGGTAGCGCCGCCGCTCGGCACGCACTTGTCCACGCTGAGGCTGCGGCAGCATGTGAATCGAGCGGATCGACACGATCGCCTCGTCGATCGAGGTCAGCGTGCTCTCGACGACGTCGGCCGCGGCGGCGCGCACGCGCTCCGCTGCGGTGCCCGGTCCGTCGGCGATCGCGTCCAGACGCTCGGTCTGCACGCCGAGCAGCCGGTGGTAGATCTCGTACAGCAGGTCGTCCTTTGACGAGAAGTAGTGATACATCGCGCCCTTGGTTACGCCTGCGGCAGCGACGATCTCCTGGACTGACGTGCTTTCAAAGCCCTGCTGCGCGAATAGGCGCAGCGATGCTGCGAGTAGCCGCTCCTGGACGGGTAGGTGCGCCAAGTCTGCGTCGATCGCCGGTGCGGTTGTGGTGGTCGTGTGCGTAGTCATGCGTCGTCGCCTCCCCGGTTCAGGTACGGCGCGAGTTCGGTGCGTGCCACCGATCGTATGTGGATCTCGTCCGGGCCGTCCGCGATGCGCAGCGTACGCAGAGCCGCCCACATGCCGGCGAGCGGGGTGTCGTCGCTGACGCCCGCACCACCGTGAACCTGGATTGCCTTGTCGACCACGTCCAGCGCGACGCGCGGGGCGACCACCTTGATCGCGGCGATTTCGGTGCGCGCGCCCTTGCTGCCGTAGCGGTCGATGAGCCACGCGGTCTTGAGCGTCAGCAGCCTGGCTTGCTCGATCTCAATGCGCGCTTCCGCGATCCACTGCTGGATCACGCCCTGCGCGGCCACCGGCTTGCCGAACGTCACGCGGTCGACGGCGCGCTCGCACAGCAGCTCCAGCGCACGCTCCGCCATTCCGATCGCGCGCATGCAGTGGTGGATCCGGCCGGGACCGAGCCTGGCCTGCGCGATGGCGAAGCCGCCGCCTTCCTCGCCGATCAGGTTCGTGGCCGGCACGCGCACCGAGTCGAAGACGATCTCGGCGTGGCCGTGCTGGTCCTGGTAGCCGAAGACCGGCAGCGCGCGAACGACCGTCACGCCAGGCGCGTCGAGCGGGACGAGGATCATCGACTGCTGACGATGCGACGGACCGTCCGGGTCGGTGCGGCCCATCACGATCAGGATCTTGCAACGCGGGTCCATCGCGCCGCTGGTCCACCACTTGCGGCCGGTGATGACGTACTCGTCGCCGTCGCGCTCGATTCGGGTCCTGATGTTCGACGCGTCCGAGCTGGCCACGTCCGGTTCGGTCATCGCGAAGCCGCTGCGGATCTCGCCGCGCAGGAGTGGGGCCAGCCAGCGCTCCTTCTGCTCGGGGGTGCCGAACAGGTGCAGCACCTCCATGTTGCCGGTGTCCGGGGCGGCGCAGTTGATCGCCTCCGGGGCCAGCTCGACGGAGCGGCCGGTCACCTCGGCTAGTGGTGCGTAGTCGACGACTGATAGGCCGTGCTTTGGGTCCTCGGCGTCGGGGAGGAACAGGTTCCACAGGCCACGTTCGCGGGCCGCCGCCTTCAATTCCTCCAGGATAGGCGGCACGCCGTGTACGTTCCCTGCTTCGGCGAGGAACCGGCGCTGTGCCGCGTACGCCGGTTCGGCCGGGTACACGTGGCTGTCCATGAAGCCCTGCAGCCGCTCCAGGTACTCCTTCGCCTTCGGGCTTATGTCGAAATCCATCGCAGGTTCCTGTCTTAGCTTCCCGTTAGCTGTTCCCGTGAGCCGTTAGTCGTTCCCGTTGCCCGCCGCGCGCTCGATTTTCTGCACCTCCAACAGGCCTTCGGCGTGCCGCGCGCGCAGCAGTTTCTTGTCCAGCTTGCCGACGGTGGTCTTGGGTACCTCGTCGATGAAGGTCCAGTACTCAGGGACCTGCCAACGCGCGACCTTGTCGCTGAGGAATGCGGCCAGCGCCTCGGCCGTCGCCGCTTCGCCTTCTGATTCGGGGCGGCGCACTACGCACGCGAGTGGACGCTCGTCCCAGCGCGCGTCGGGGATGCCGACCACCGCCGCCTCAAGCACGCCGGGGTGCCCGGAGAGCTGGTTCTCCAGTTCCACCGAGGAGATCCACTCGCCGCCCGACTTGATCAGATCCTTGACGCGGTCGGTGATCTGGAAGTATCCGAGCTCGTCGATGGTGCCCAGGTCGCCGGTGCGCAGCCAGCCGTCGTGGAAGCGGTCCGGCGCCGGGTCGCGGAAGTAGGCGCCGGTGATCCACGGACCGCGCACCTCGATCTCGCCGACCGCCTCGCCGTCCCACGGCAGTTCGCGGCCGTCGAGCACGTCGGTGATCCGCATCTCGACGCCGGCGCCGATCCGGCCGGTCTTCTCCCGCCAGTCCAGGTCCTCGGCGGTCCCGGGCTCGACGCCGGTCGGCGGGTGCGCCAGTCCGCAGACCGGGCTGGTCTCGGTCATTCCCCAGCCCTGGATGATGCGCAGGCCGTGCCGCTTGTCGAAGGATTCGAGCAGCGCCCGCGAGGCGGCCGCGCCGCCGGACATGCCCATCCGCAGCGAGGACAGGTCGATCTCGTGGTCGAGCCCGTAGTTCAGGATCGAGGTCCACACGGTCGGCACGCCCGAGGCGATGGTGGACTTCTCGGTCTCGATGAACTTGACCAGCATGTCAGGCGTCATATACCCGGCGGGCATGTGCATGCTGGCGCCGCTGAGGAACGAGCCGTAGGGGATGCCCCACGCGTTCACGTGAAACATCGGCACGATCGTCAGGATCCTGTCGGCCTCGGTGGGGCCGGTCACGTTCTTGGACAGCCCGGCGAGCGCGTGCAGGTACGTGGAGCGGTGCGAGTACACGACGCCCTTGGGGTCGCCGGTCGTGCCGCTGGTGTAGCACATGGCCGCCGCGGACCGTTCGTCCAGTTCCGGCCACTGATATCCGGGCTCCTCGGCGGCGAGCAGTTCGTCGTAGCTGAGGATCTTGGTTCCTTCGGGCGCCCCGGCGAGCACGCTCGTGTCGCCCTCGCCCATCACGATGTACGCCTCGACCCCGGACAGCGCGGGGGCGATCCGGGCCAGCAGCGGCAGCAGGGTGCTGTGCACGATGATGATCTTGTCGCCGCTGTGGTCGATGATGTGCGCCAGTTGGTCCCCGGGCAGCCGGATGTTGAGCGTGTGCAGCACCGCGCCCATGCAAGGGATGGCGAAGTACGCCTCCAGGTGCTCCTGGCAGTTCCAGGCGAGCGTGGCGACCCGGTCGCCTTCGCCGACGCCGAGCCGGGCCAGAGCTGCGGCCAGCCGCTCGGCATTGCGGGCGATCTCGGCAAACGTCGCGTGGCGCGCGTGGTCGCCGGCCCACGTGACGCACTCGCTGCGGCTATAGATCCGCGACCCGTGGCGCAGGATGGATGTGATGGTGAGCGGGTAGTCCTGCATCGTGCTGGCAATCATCTTCGACGCCTCTTCCACAGCTTGGCCGCTTGGCCTCTAGCCCGACGTACCGACTAGTCGGTACTGTTCCACCGAGCGGTACTCCCCGCAAGACCCGAGCGAGGCACCGAGATGACTGACCAGGATCCGCCCGGCCTTCCGCTGGGCGCGCTCGCCGGCTATCTGGCCGCGCACCGCCCCGGTTTCGCGGACGGCCCGCTGACCGCGGAGTTGATCGCGGGCGGCAAGTCGAACCTCACATATCTGGTCAGTGCCCGTGGCAACAGTGACGGCGGTTCCGCCGTCTGGGTGCTACGCCGTCCGCCACTCGGGCACGTCCTTGCCACCGCGCATGACATGGCGCGCGAGTTCCGGGTGCTCTCGGCACTGGCGCCGACCGCCGTGCCGGTGCCCGAGGTGTACCTGCTGTGCCAGGACCCTGAGGTGATCGGCGCGCCGTTCTACCTGATGGAGCGGATCGAAGGGACGGTGTACCGCGACGCGTCGCAGACCGCGAAGCTGACACCCGAGAGCGCGCGGGCGATGTCGTGGGCGCTGGTCGACGTGCTCGCCGACCTGCACGCGGTCGATCCCGCCGAAGTCGGACTGGCCGATTTCGGCCGCCCGGAAGGGTTTCTGGACCGCCAGGTCGCACGCTGGGGTAAACAGCTTGCTGCGTCACGTAGCCGCGAGGTGCCCGGAATCGACGCGCTGCACACGGCGCTCGGCGACGCAGTGCCGACGTCACAGCGTGCTGCGATCGTGCACGGCGACTACCGGCTCGACAACGCGATCGTGGACGACGAGGGCCGGATCGCGGCCGTGCTGGACTGGGAGATGGCCACGCTCGGCGACCCGCTGGCCGACCTCGGCCTGCTGTGCGTGTACTGGGCACAGTACGAGGCGACCGGCATGGGCGCGCTGACCACGGCGGTGAGCACCGGCGGCGGCTTCCCCTCGACGGACGCGCTGGTCGAGCGCTACGCGCAGCGCAGCGGCTTGGACATCGACTCGCTGCCCTGGTACATCGCGTTCGGATACTTCAAGCTCGCGGTGATCGCGGAGGGCATCCACTACCGCTTCCTGAGCGGCCAGACGGTCGGATCAGGCTTCGGAAGCATCGGTGAAATGGTGCCCGCACTGGTCCAGCGGGGCCTGGGCACTCTGCGCGGTAAAGACGGTTTGACGAGCGACTGAGGGAGGGATCGGACGAATGCTGCTCGATCGGGTCAGGATCCTGCTGGCCGAGCACGACCCGGCGGCCACCGAGCCGCTGGACTTCCTGCGCGCGCAGTTCGACGCCGGACTGGCCTGGGTGCACTTCCCGGTGGGCCTCGGCGGCCTCGACGCGCCACGCGAGGAGCAGCGCGTCGTGGACGACGCCCTCGCCGCGGCGGGCGCGCCGACCAACGAACCGCGGCGGATCGGCATCGGGCTCGGCATGGCCGCCCCGACGATCCTGGCCCACGGCACCGACGAGCAGCGCCGGCGTTTCCTGCGTCCGCTTTGGACCGGCGAGGAGGTCTGGTGCCAGCTGTTCAGCGAGCCCGGCGCCGGCTCCGACCTCGCTGGCCTGGCCACGAAGGCGGTCGCGAACGGCGGCGACTGGATCGTCAACGGTCAGAAGGTCTGGACGTCGATGGCGCACGAGGCGCGCTGGGGCATCCTGATCGCACGCACGGACCCTGACGTACCCAAGCACAAAGGCATGACGTACTTCGTGTGCGACATGACCGACCCCGGTATCGATGTACGACCTCTGCGACAACTGACCGGCGAGGCCGAGTTCAACGAGGTCTTCCTCAACAACGTGCGTATCCCGGACGCGCATCGACTCGGTCCGGTCGGCGCGGGTTGGGCCGTCGCGCAGACGACGCTGATGAACGAGCGAGTCGCGATCGGCGGCGCCGCGCAGCCGCGCGAGGGCGGCATGATCGGCGTCGCAGCAAGGCTGTGGCGTGAGCGTCCTGATTTGCGCACGTCGGCTGCCCATGACGAGCTGATCGACCTGTGGGCGCAGGCCGAGGCGGCGCGGCTGACCGCGACGAGGCTGCGTCAGCAGCTCACCGCCGGCACGCCCGGACCGGAGGGCTCGGCGGTCAAGCTCGCGTTCGCCCGACTGGCTCAGGAGATTTCCGGGTTCGAACTCGATCTGCTCGGCGAGGAGGGCCTGCGCTACGACGGCTGGTCCACCGACGAGTGGGCAACCGATCGCCCGACCGTCGCCGACTTCACCGGCCGGACGGCTGGCTACCGCTACCTGCGCGCCAAGGGCAACTCGATCGAGGGCGGCACCTCGGAGATCCTGCGCAATATCGTCGCCGAGCGCGTGCTCGGCCTGCCCCCGGAGATCCGGGTCGACAAGGACGTCGCGTGGAAGGACCTGGCCAAGTGAACGCTGGTCAATCGAACGCTGGTCAATCGAACGCTGTGTCGCTTCTCTATTCGGACGTTGAAGAGGAATTGCGCGCGTCCGTACGCTCGCTGCTGGAAGACCGCAGTCCGTGGAACGCGATCCTCGCGCGCTGCGAGTCGGATCAGCCCTATGACATCGCGACGTGGCGCACGCTGGCTTCCGGACTCGGCTGCGCGGGTCTCGCGATCCCGGAGAAGCACGGCGGCGAGGGCGCGTCGTGGCGCGAAGTCGCGGTCGTCGCCGAGGAGCTAGGCCGAGCCTGCGCACCGATGCCATTCCTGACCAGCGCAGTTATCGCCACGGCCGCCGCGCTCGAACTCGACGACGCGGACCTCGCTGAACGGCTCGCCAACGGTCAGACCACTGTTGTGCTCGCTGCGCCGTTCTCGATGGCACCCGGCGCACCGTTCCCCGCGACCGTCACCGCCGACGAACTCAGCCATCTGTCTGGCCGCGTCACCAGCGTCGCTGACGCAGAATTCGCAGAGGTCTTGCTCGTCCCGGCGACGACACCGACCGGCCCCGCCCTCTTCGCCGTGGACATCAACGAGGACATGAGCGGTCTAACTCGCGACGCTGTCGTGAGTCTCGACCTGACTCGTCCGCTCTACGACGTCACGTTCACCGACGTCCCGGCGCGACGACTCGCGGTCGGCGACGCTGCGGTCGCCGCGCTTAATCGAGCCCTGACCGTCGGCGCCGCCGTGCTCGCCTCCGAACAGCTCGGCATCGCGCAAGCCTGCCTCGACATGACTGTCGAATATCTCAAGACCCGCTATCAGTTCGGCCGGCTCATCGGCTCGTACCAGGCGCTGAAGCACCGCGCCGCCGACCTGTGGGCCTCGGTCACCCAAGCCCGCGCGGTCGCCAGGTACGCCGCGGCGTGCGTTGCCAGCGACGATCCCGACACGCCGGTCGCCGTCGCACTCGCGCAGGCGTACTGCTCAGGCGTCGCGGTGCGCGCGGCGGAGGAGTGCGTGCAGCTGCACGGCGGCATCGGGTTCACGTGGGAGCACCCGGCGCACCTGTACCTCAAGCGCGCCAAATCCACGTCACTGGCTCTCGGGACGGCGTCGCGACACCGCAGTGCGCTCGGTCACCTGGTGAATCTACCTGCCTAGACGGTCTGCACTGCTGAGTCTCACTACGAGTGACGTCCGAGTGACAACGTTGTCAGGCGTTGTTCGACGATTGTTCGTCTCGCGGTAGCCGGTCGGCTCAGCGGTGGGGCGGGTCGCGTCCTTAGCGTGCGCGCGGACGCACCTGCCCCTTGGAGACTCACCATGATCGAGGAACCCATCCCCGCTCCGCACGATCACGCCGCTGACCACGCTTGTTCCGACGGCCACGACTGCCCGCGCACCGTCGACTTCGACGCCGACGCCCCGGCCGCCGCCAGCCGCCGCGCCTTCCTGCGCGCGACCGGACTGATCGGTGCCGGCGCGGGCGCCGCGGCGCTCGGCCTCGGCGCGGCTCCGGCAGCGCTCGCCTCGTCGACCGGCTCGGTGTCAGCCGACTGGTCCGGCTCCGCCGACATCTACGACATCACGTCGATCGACACCAGCGCCTCCGGCCGCTGGCGGCCCGATTCGGAGAGCCCGCGCTTCACCATCGTCGTGATGCCGGACACGCAGTACCTCTTCGACCAGGACCGCATCCACCCCGCGCCGCTCGAGGCCTCACTGCGCTACGTCCTGGACGCCTCCGACGGTTCGAGCGACGACAACGCCAGCGAGAACGTCGTGTTCATGGCTCACCTCGGCGACCTGACGCAGAACGGCCTGGCCAACGAGTTCACCGCGATCAGCCAGGTCTTCACCATGCTGGACCGCAAGAAGGCGGCCTACAGCGTGCTGGCCGGCAACCACGACGTCGGCTCCGGCGGCAACGACCAGCGCGGCGACACGCCGTACCTCGACAACTTCGGCCCCAAGCGCTTCGCCGGCTCGCCGACGTACCGCGGCGCCAGCCCGGACGGCTACAACTCGTACCACGTCTTCCGCGCCGGCGGCCGCGAGTGGATGGTGCTCGCGCTGGACTGGCGGCTCTCCCCGGCTGGGTTCGACTGGGCCAACTCGGTGCTCGACGCGCACCCGACGCTGCCGACGATCGTCACCACGCACGAGATCGCGGGTGCCGACGACAGCGGCGTCGCCTCGCTGTCCGCGTACGGCCAGCAGCTCTGGGACGGCCTGATCAACGCGCACGACCAAGTCTTCCTCACGCTCAACGGCCACTACTGGCCGCCCGGCGCGACGACGCTCACCAACAAGGCCGGCAACGATGTGCACGTACACATCACCAACTACCAGAACCGCTATTACGGCGGCGCGGCGATGGTGCGCACGTACTCGTTCGACCTTGAGCGCAACATCATCGACGTGTCCACGTTCTCCCCGTGGTTCCGGCAACTGGCCGCCGCCGACAAGGCGACTGCTGACACGAAAAACGTGCTGGCCGCGCAGGAAGTCGAGCTGACCACGTCGGTGGACCGCTTCTCGATGCCGATCGACTTCAACGCACGCTTCGCCGGCTTCGCCGCCGGTCCCGGCACGTCCTGCGCGTCCGGCTAAGGACCTGCTGATCCGCGGCACCGTGGCGTACTGGCGCTTCGACGGCTCCGGCGGCGCGTCGGGCAGCCCGGTCGGCGACTCGGTCGTCATCAAGGACCTGACCGGCCAAGGCAATGACCTGACGAAGACCACCGTGCCGGGATCGCCAGCCAGCGCGCTGACATGGTCGTCCGACTTCCACCCCGACCAGCCGGGCCACGCCAGTGTTTTCCTCGGCGGCCAGGGCAATCCGGTGCAGGGCTCGTACTTCCAAACCGCGGCGAAGGCGCCGCTCAACGCGGACACGTTCGCGAGCGGCTACACCTTCGAGGCCTTCTTCAAGCTGCGCGCGGACTGGGACTCGTCGCAGAGTGCGTGGACCGCGATCCTCAGCCGCTGGGGCATGAGCGGCGAGGCCGGAAAGAGCGGCGGCGCGACCGACCCGCAGGAGCCGATCGCCACGCTGAGCCTGTCCGGCGACCGCGAGCTGCAGTGGTGCGTGTACCCGCTCAACCAGACCGGCTCGTCGACGAACTGGGGCCACGAACTCCCGCTCGGCGCGTGGTGGCACGTCGCCGTCGTCAACGACGGCCGGATCACCAAGATGTACGTCGACGGCTGCGAGCTGGTCCGCAACCCGGCCACCCCGGCGATCGGACTGACCACGCTGAACAACTCGTGGCTGCTCGGTGGCTATGAGTACGCGGGCACGATCAATCAGGTGTTCAACGGCTGGATCGGCGACGTTCGGATCGTCAACCGCGCGCTGCGCCCGGACCAGTTCATGAACGCGTGACCGTAACAAGGCGGCACTTCACGTAGATCGCCGCGAGCGCACTCGCTAGGGTTGCCCGGGTGACGACGCGAACAAAAGCGCGACGCCCCCGGGCCGCTCTGGCGATCATGCTGGCAGGCATAGCCACGACGGCCACGGTGTGCGCCGGCTGCCAGGGCCACACGGCCGCGACGCCGTCTGCGCTCGCGGCGGGCCTCGGCGCGTCGACGAGCGGTCCGACCGGTACGGCCACGACGACCGCTTCGCCTTCCGCCGCCACGTCGCCATCCGGGGCCGCCGCCAACTTGAGCGCGGGCGCAAAGTCGCCAGCCGCCAGCCCGACCCCAGCCGCGCCCTCGCCCAGCCCCGCGTTGCCGCTAGCCGGCAAGGTCGTCGCAATCGACCCGGGCCACGACGGCGGCAACGGCGACCACGCAAGCGAGATAAACGCGCTCGTCCCGCAGGGTTTCGGCCAGTACAAGGCCTGCGACACCACCGGAGCCGAGGCCCCAGACGGCTACACCGAGCACGAGTTCAACTTCCAGGTCGCGCTGCTGGTCGAGTCGATGCTCCAGCAACAGGGCATCAAAGTCGTCATGACGCGCACGAACGACACCGGTGTCGGTCCGTGCGTTAACGTCCGCGCCGCGATCGGCAACGACTCGCACGCCAACGCGGCGATCTCGATACACGCGGACGGCGGTCCCGTCTCCGGCCACGGCTACCAACTGCTCGAAGCGGAGCAGTCTCTCGGCGGCACGACCGTGCAGGCGGCCTCGCACCAGCTCGCGACCGCGCTGCACTCCACCTTCGACCGCGAATCCGGACTGACGACGTCCACGTACGTCGGAACGGACGGCTACGCACCGCGCGACGATCTCGCCGGCCTGAACCTGAGCACGGTGCCGAAGATCCTGGTCGAGTGCGGCAACATGCAGAACTCCGGCGACCTCGCGCTCGAAGAGTCGTCCACCGGCCGTGCAGCACATCGCCAAGGCCATCGCCGACGGCATCATCGCCTACCTGACCGCCAACTCGTGAGCGGCGGCGAAACGTACATCACGACCGACGACGGCTGTCGGCTATGGACCGCGCGCTCTGATTCCACGATTCCACGAATGCTGACACGAGCGCGGGATTCATCCTCTGCCACGGCGGCCCCGGCTTCTGGGACACGCTCGGTCCGATCGCCGACCTGCTCGTCGAGTACGGCCACGGCCCGGTGATTCGCTGGGACCAGCGCGGCGGCGGCCGCAGCGAGCATCAGGGGCCGTACACGCTTGCCCGATTCATCGCGGATCTGGACACCGTGCGCGCGGCCCACGACCTCGATCGCGTCACCGTCGTGGGCCACTCGTGGGGCGCGGCGCTCGCCCTCCACTACGCGTTCGCCCACCCCGAGCGAATGCGGAGTCTGATCTATATCGCAGGGACCGGACTTGTCTGGGACTGGCGTCCGCAGCACCGAGCCAACTTCCTCAAGGCGATGACGCCGCACCAGCCAAGTTCGCCGCGCTCAGCTCGCTCGACCGGCCGACGGCCGGCCAAGAGCGTGAGCTGGACATGATCAAGCTGCAGGCCGACTTCGCCGATCAGGCAACCGCCCAAGCCCACGTCGAACGGCTGCTCTCGCCGTATTTCATCAGCGATCCGGACGTCAACCGACTGCTCGTCGCGGAACTACGCGCCATGCCGGAAGCTGACTTGCTCGAGCGGTGCCGGGCGCTCCCAGCGTCGATGCCCACGCTCATCATCGACGGTGCGCGCGACCCGAGACCGCGGTGGGGAGTCGATTCGCTCGCCGACGCGTTGCCCGACGTCACGCGCGTCACCCTGGAAGCGTCCGGTCACCTGCCCTGGCTCGACGAACCCGCCGCCTTCGCGGCTGCGGTGCACGAATTCGTGAGCTGAGCAGCAGTATCAAAGACGGAGGTCTGCCCTAGTGTGGGGTCATGGACGCTGACACGCTCAAAGCTGCTTGTCTGGAGCTGACCGGCGCGGTCGAGACGTTTCCGTTCACGCCCGACACATCGGTGTTCAAGGTCGGCGGCAAGATCTTCGCGATCAGCCACTTGGCCGCCGAGCCGCTGTCGGTGAGCCTGAAATGCGATCCCGAGCTGGCTGTGCGGCTGCGCCGCCAACACGCGGAGATCGTCGGCGGCTGGCACCTGAACAAGCGGCACTGGAACACCGTCCGGCTCGACGGCGCGCTGCCGGACCTGCTGCTGCGCGAGATGATCGAGGACTCGTACGACCTGGTCGTCGCGTCGCTCTCGCGCAACGAGCAGCTCAAGCTGGATTGGGCCGGGCTGCGGCGTTCCGCCGCGCAGTGACAATTCGGACTTCGGTTCAGTGCTCAGTTCTTCACCCCGGCCGCGTCGAGCAACATGCCCGCCGTCGAGCACCGCGAGCCCGTCCAACCCCTCGGCGAAGCCGTAGGGCGGCGAGTCAGAGTCCCACCCAGAATCCTCACTGCACCGACTTGACTGGCTGAGCCGCGCGACCCAGCGCCGCCATCGCCACGGCTCGTCCGCAGTCCACGGCACGTCGCAAGACGTCCGGATCGCGTTCGACTCGGCCGATGATCGGGGCGTCGAGCGGCGGCCGGATCTGCACGACGGCGGGGTGCCCGGCGAGGGCGGCTTCTTCCTCGGCGCGGCGCTCGCGCCGGTTCATCCACGGGTCGAGCGCGCCGGGTGCGTGGCGTGCGAGGTAGCGGCCGACAACGCGGCGCTCCAGGCGTGTCGGCGGGCTGACGAGTCCCGGTCCCCGGGTTCGCAGGGCGATGATGTGCGTCGCGCCCTGCGCGATCGCGGTATGGATCGGCACGGTTTCCGCGACGCCGGCGTCGACGTAGCTGTCCGCGCCGAAGATGATCGGTCGCCCCGCGAGGACCGGCATGCAGGTCGTGGCGCGCAAGGCGAGTTGGAGGCGCGCCACGTCGGAGATCAGCGGATGCAGGTCCGTCGAGGCGCCGGTGCGCGCGTCGGTCGCGAGCGGGTGGAAGGTGACCGCGTTCTCCAGGATTTCCGTGAAGCCCATCGGCGTGACGTGCTCGTAGACGTGGTGCACGAGGTGGTACGTATCGACGACCGGTCGGCCGCGAAGCGCGCGGCGCGGGTCGATCACCTTCGGCATCACTTCGGGATGCCACCAGCCGTGAATGTTGCGCGCCGAGCCTCGGCACAGCAGCCAGGCGGCGTTCAGCGCGCCGGCCGACGAGCCGTAGACCGCATCGAAGCAGTCGAGCAGGCCCAACTCCTCGATGACCACCGCCATCCCGCTGGAGAACGCACCGCGCGAACTACCGCCCTCGATCAGGAGCACCAGCCGTGCCTGATCAGTGCGCTGGCCTGGTCGGCTTCCCTCGGCGGCGCGCGCCGCGAGCAGGTCGATGACGGACTCGGCGCTCGGGTTCATATTGTGATCGTGCCACTCGCCAACGCTTTGTGGTGGCGCTCCTGGAGAACGCTCGACCTGCCCGAGCGCCATGAAGCAGGATATGGATTATGAATGCTGACGCGAGCGCGACCGATGTGAGGGGAGTGTCCGGCGTGGCCGGTGCGAACGGCGCGACCAGAGCGACTGGGGTGACCGGCGAAGGCGCGCAGCGTGGACGGCCGCGCAGTCAGAAGGCTCACAAGGCGGTGCTCGACGCGGCGGCCGAACTTCTGCTCAGCCGCGGCTTGTCCGCGGTGAGCATGGACGAGGTCGCCGAGCACGCGGGCGTGAGCAAGGCCACGATCTACCGCTGGTGGCCGACAAAGGAGACCCTTGCGCTCGACGCGCTTTACACCGAGTGGGCCGCCGCGCAGTCCTCGCCCCGCGACACCGGCGACCTGCGCGGCGATCTGCTCTCGATGCTGCGCCCCTGGGCAAGGCTGCTGACGGGCTCGCGGCCGTACGGCAGAGTGCTCGCGGCGCTGCTCACCGAGGCGCAGACGGACCCGGCGTTCGCAGCCGAATACCTGCGCCGCTTCATCGAGCCACGCCGCGCCTACGCGCGGACCGTCTTCCATCGCGCGATTGAACGTGGCGAGATCCCCGCTGACACCAAGATCGAGGTCGCACTCGATCTGCTGTACGGCCCGATTTACCACCGACTGCTGCACGGCCACGCGCCACTGAACGACCGGTTCGTCCGCGAGGTCGTCGACATGCTGCTCAGCGGCCTCCAGCCGAGTGGGCCGGAGGCCGAGGCCACGGTGTCGGATACCCCAGGGTCAGCGGTCAGTCCTTCTTCGCGCCGAGCACGTAAAGGTTGATCGCGTAGCAGGCGAGCGCGACGCCGGTGAGCACGGCCATCGTCATCGACGCGCTGTTCTGTCCCTTGTCGACGAACGTCGCGCCGGCCATCGCCGCGCCGAGGACGGCGAGGAAGCCGATCACGCCGGTGGCGATCATCAGCGGCAGCCGCGTGCGGATCGAGACGACGAGAATGACGATCACATTGATGACGATCAGCAGGCCGATTCCGGCGTGCGCGGCCAGCGCGGCGGGGCCGTTCGAGAACGCGTTGCCGAACGACGCGCCCATCCCCTTGCCCTGATCCTTGTCGGGCACGTTCACGAACAAGTTCACGCCGATGCCGAGCCCGTACTGCAGCAGCAGCGCGCACACCGCGCCGAAACTCGAACGCCGCAGCCGCTCGGCCGCCTGCGAAGCCGCCGAGCTTCGGGACGTGTCCGGTACGCCGGTCCCCGTGCCGGTCTGCGCCGGTGGGTTCAGGTCCATGGTCGTGCCTCTCTATTCCAACGTCGGAAGCGCCGGCTCAGGATAAACACAAGCGGGATGAGCGGAAACGGCGGCCCGCCGTGCACGACGGCCGCGACTGCGGCGATGAGAAGGATAGGTACGAGGACGAAGAGGAGTGGCGATGGCGCCGCGGCGATCGCGCCGCCCGCGCGCTCTCGCAGCCCCGCTCCGGTCATCGTCGCAGCTGGTGCTTCGGGCACTGGAACAGGTATGGGTCCAGGACCCGGCAGGTCAGCGAACAGTGCACGCAGCTGGTCCCGTGTACGCGCCGCGAGCGCGGCCTCGGCACGCTCGTCGAACTCGGCGCGGTCAAGCCGGCCATCGGCGAAGTGCGCCGAAAGCAGATTGAGCGCGTCGTCGCGCTCGGCGTTGGAGGCGCGCAGCTCCTCGCCCCCGTCATTCCCGTTCGGAACGGTGTAGTCGCTCATGATCGCAGTCACCTCGTTCTGCGGAACCTGAGAATTCGTTCCACTCCGGTACTATATAGCTGAAGGAACTATTAGAACCTGGGATTATCCTGTGAGTCCCCTGGCAGATTCCGGAGCACGCACTCGCGATGACGTCCCGCCCCGCGCGTCCCACAGGTCCCGGCCAGCCGCCGCCGAGCGTCGCGTTCATGCTTTCGCGGCTCGGCTACCAGGCGAGTCAGAAGATGGGCGTGGCCCTCGGTGAGCTGGGCCTGGAGCTGCGCCAGTTCGGTCTGCTGCGGATTCTGGCCGGCTCGCACGGCAGCTCGCAGCGGGCGTTGGGCGCGATGCTGCAGATCTCGCCCAACCGAATGGTTGCGCTCATCGACGGTCTGGAAAGCAGGGGCTTGATCGAGCGCCGTACGCATCCCGAGGACCGTCGCGCGTACACCATCATGCTCACCGACGCAGGGGCCGCCGCGCTCAGTCAGGGGATCGAGGCGGGCATCGGCGTGGAGCTGGACTTGTGCGCGCCGTTGGAGGCGTCGGAGCGCGAACAGTTACTTGGCCTGCTGCGCAAGCTGGCGGCGTCTAGCAGCGACGACGGCCGCGGCGGCGACTTCCCGGACGTACATCCCGGCATGCTCGAACGGGACGAAGACGGTACGGCGCGAACGGAGCCGTCCCACTAGATCACTGGTGGCGCCGTTATTGGGCGTGGGCCAGGGACTCTCCCGGGGGCGAAGTAGCGCGCGCGGTGCGACGCTGGTGTGGCCGGTGCCCCATCAACACACGTCAGCGGTGCCGGCTCCCCGTGAGAGCAAGGTGCGGATA
Source organism: uncultured Actinomycetota bacterium (assembly GCA_963714445.1). Lineage (GTDB taxonomy): Bacteria > Actinomycetota > Actinomycetes > Streptomycetales > Catenulisporaceae > Actinocrinis. The sequence continues at coordinate 19,203 of CAVQPP010000007.1, read as the reverse complement.
AAAGTGGAATACAAACTCGAAGTCGTCGTGCTGCCGGTGTCCGACGTCGACAAGGCCAAGCAGTTCTATGCCGGCCTCGGCTGGCGCGAGGACGCCGACTTCGCCACCGACGACCAATTCCGCGTCGTACAGCTGACGCCGCCCGGCTCGGCCTGCTCGGTCATCTTCGGCTCCGGCGTCTCGTCGGCCGCGCCCGGCTCCGCGCAGGGTCTGCACTTGGTCGTCAACGACATCGTGGCGGCGCGGGCCGAGCTCCTCGAGCGCGGCGCCGACGTGAGCGAGGTCTTCCACGACTCCGGCGGCGTCTTCCACCACGCGGGCAACGAGCGGCGGGTCCCCGGTCCGGCCCCCGAGGGGCGCAGCTACAGCTCGTTCGTCTCGTTCAGCGACCCGGACGGCAACGGCTGGCTGCTCCAGGAGATCACCACGCGCCTGCCCGGCCGGTAAATCGCGCGAGCGCGCGAGACGCAGGGAACGCGAGACGGCGGCCGGGAGACCGGCCGCCGTCCCTGAACTCGCGATCAGAGCACTGTTAAGCTATATCAGCCCTTGAAACTCGACGGGTTGTAGCACTTGTTCGTGCTCGAGTTGAACAGCGGCGTGGTGTCGACCGGCTCGTTGCTCGGCGGGTTGACGATCACTGACTTCGAGTCCTGCGTCAGGTTGTCCTCGCAGTTGATCACCTTGCTCGAGCTGCCGCCCTTGCCGCCGATCCACAGGTCGATGTGGTACTTGTGCGAGCCCGACCAGTCGTGGTCGCACTCGACGCAGTCGTCCTCCATGATGAAGTAGCGGTGCAGGTAGGGGTAGTAGACCTTGGTGCCGACCTTGAGCTCGGACTTGTCCGTCGCGTACGTGATCGGGTTCGAGAACGTGCCCGTGCCGCCGGCCGAGTTGTGCAGGGTCGGGTTGCCGTCGCTCTTCGGGTAGGCGATGGCGGCTCCGGGCGGGGAGTTGTCCGGCCAGCCGTAGAGGGTGACCAGGAAGTTGCGAGTGGTGCTCGCCTGGGCGGCCGGCGCGGACGCGAACAGGCCGAGGGAGGCCAGCGCGATGCCGAGCAGGCCGCCGACCAGCGCGACGAGGCGCCTCTTGGTCAGTCGCATGTGGGTGATTCTCCGTTCTCGATTTCCTGGTGCGTGGGTATGGGTTTCCTTCCAGCCGTGCGCCGCCGGGAGGTAGGTCTCCTGGGTTGTGTGAGTCGTGTGGTGTGGGCACGTGTCAGCCCTGGAGTGATCCGTAGATCTCCAGGTGGCTCTGGTCGCCGACGATCACCAGACCGTCCGCGGTGGTCGGGACGGTGAAGTGGTCGAACTCGCCCGACTCCATCCCGTCCCGGGACTTGTCGCGGGCGCTGTCCCAAAGCTCGTGCGAGACGTCGTCCGCCGAGAAGGCACGCAGCGTCGCGCCGTGGGTCTCGTCGACTGCCCAGACGATTCCGCTGCCCGCCTCGGAGCCGTCGCTGGTCGTGACGGGGATGGCGCCGGGATACGAGAAAGCGAGCGAAGCGTGGGCCACCGGCGTGGCGATCAGCTTGCCGTCGCGATCCATCCGCCACTGAGTGAGCGGACCTTGCGCGCCGGCGGCGTATACGTACTCGTTGGTGCCGCTGGAGTAGTACGCCCAGGTGCCCCACATGCCGCCGGGCACCGTGCCCTCGGGCAGTTCCTGCTTGATCTTGTCCACGTCCGTGCGTGTTCTGGTGGCCGGAGTGCAGACGTTGGTGCCGGTCGGGAGCGGGTTGTAATGGCCGAGCGTGGCTTCGTCGAGCACGTACACGATGCCGGTCTTCGTGGACAGGATCAGCTCGTGATGCCCCGGCACCATGAGCGGAGATCCCGAGCCGAGCTCCTGATCGTGCTCGTCGAGGCAGTGTTGGTTGAACGGGGTGAAGTAATCGATCGGGCGCAGCGTGCCGCCGGAGGGCACGAGTTCGAGGACGGTGTCACCCGCGTCCGCGCCGCCGCCGGCGAGGTCGAACAGTCCGTTTCCGGTGACCGCGAACAGGTGCCCGTGTCCGTCCGCGGAGAGACCGGCCTGTGACTCCCAGAACCCTGAGGCGTACGCGTCCGGACTCGCGTTGTAGACGAACTTGCGCTGAAGCGTGCCAGCGTCATAACCCAGAAGCCAGCCGTGGTACGGATTCATGTCGCAGAATGAAGCGAAGCCCGCGTAAATGACGCCGTTGACCTCGGTCAACGCCAGTCGCTGCTGCTCGTCGGACGCGGTGAAGGCTACGCTGCCGTTCGCCGCGTCGAGCGCGTGCCCTGAGATGGAGGCGGTCACGATCGTCGAGGACTGTTTCTCGCGACCGGTGAGCAGGTCGAGGGAATGCAGCCGGTACGTCATCGTGCCGTTCTCGACGTCGAGAGCCAGGACGTAGAGCGTCTTGGTGTCCCAGTCGATCACCGGAGTGCTGTTGATGCCGACTTCGGGGATGACTGAATTACACAGCCGGTTCGTGCCTATGCGATCAGTCGCCGCGTTGAACGTGCGCGCGCCCGGCGTGAGCAGCGACGTGTGCCAGAGCGGGGCCGAGGTAGCGGATGCCGTGCCCGCGTGCGCGTCGAACGCGTAGACCGAGTCGTGTTCGGTCGCCGCGATGATCACGTCGTGTGAGGCGTCTGCGATGGTAACGCCCGGGGCGTAGAGCGGCTGCGCGTAGATCTTGCCATCCACCGGCAGAGCGGCACGCCTACCGAAGTGCCCTGACGAGACGGAAGCCGGGCTGAGCGCGGATTCGGCCTGGTCCCAGCCGAGGCGAGTCAGATCGCCACGCGCGGTCAGCACGGCGTCGGCCGGGCCAGGCTTGAGGGCGATCCGGGACTCGGCTAGTGGATCGCCGGCTCGGGTGACGGCAGCGGCACCCGAGCCGGCATTCGGGGGAGTGGGGTCGGAACCCGAATGGGCCGATCCCCCGAGCCCGCAGCCCGCGAGCAGGGTGATGGTTGCCACGGCAGTAGCGCTCGCCGCGGTGCGCATGGAGCCAGGACGTCCTCCTGCCGTCTCCGTGCGCGGAGCCATCGCTCCTCCATGAGAGTTAGTAAAACTTCCTAACTGATCGCGAGGAGGGTACGCCCGGCGGAGTGGTGGGTCAAGGGTGCGCGGCGAATTCGAACGCTGTATCCAGCGCCCTCATGGCAGACCCCCGCACACCCCCGACCGGCTGAAACGTTTTCATGAGCCTTCATGAGTCGGGCCATCAGGTCCTCACGTCATGGCGTCGTTGAGTGCCTGTGGTCGCGGCGCGGTGGAGGCTTCGATCGAATACTGCTCCATGCTCAGATACGGCGCGAGTACGCGCGCATCCCTGTGTCAGCCTAAGGATCTAGACAACCTCGGTGGGTTTGACCCAATCGAAGGTGCGCTCGACGGCGCGGCGCCAGTTCGCGTATTCGGCCTCGCGCTTCTCGGCGTCCATGGCGGTAGCCACTGCGCCGCGCGGTGCCAGTTGCGCCGCAGGCCTTCGAGGTCGGGCCAGTATCCCGACGGCCGAGCCCCGCTGCGTACGCGGCGCCGAGCGAGACCGTCTCGGCGATCATCGGACGGACGACCGGGGCCGGCAGCACGTCGGCGATGAACTGCATCAGCAGGTTGTCAGCGGTCATCCCGCCGTCGACCTTGAGGGTGGTCAGTTTGAGGCCCGAGTCGGCGTTCATTGCGTCGACTACCTCGCGGGTTTGCCAGCCGGTCGCTTCCAAGTACCGCTCTGGCCAGGTGGCCCTTGGTGATGTACGAGGTCAGGCCGACGATGATGCCGCGTGCGTCGCTGCGCCAGTGCGGGGCGAAGAGGCCGGAGAACGCCGGGACGATGTAGCAGCCGCCGTTGTCCTCGACCGTTCGCGCGAGCGTCTCGATCTCCGGCGCGCTGGAGATCAGGCCGAGGCTGTCGCGAAACCATTGCACCAGCGAACCGGTGATCGCGATCGAGCCTTCGAGGGCGTATACGGCCGGCTCGTCGCCGATCCGGTAGCCGACCGTGGTGAGCAGGCCGTGGCTGGAGCGGACTGGAGTGTCGCCGGTGTTGAGCAGCAGGAAGCTGCCGGTGCCGTACGTGCACTTGGCCTCGCCGCGGGCGAAGCAGGTCTGGCCGAAGAGCGCTGCCTGCTGGTCGCCGAGTGCTGCGGCGATGCTCACGCCCGGGATTCCGCGCGTCGCCGTGCCGTAGATCTCGGCGGAGGAGCGGATCTCGGGGAGCATCTGCGCGCGGGACGCCGAAGAAGTCCAGCAGTTCCTGGTCCCATTTTAGGGTTCTGATGTCCATGAGCAGCGTGCGGCTGGCGTTGGTCACGTCGGTGACGTGCTTGCCGCCGTTCAGGCCGCCGGTCAGGTTCCAGACCAGCCAGCTCTCCATCGTGCCGAACAGGACGTCGCCGCGCTCGGCCTCGTTCGAGCAGGCCGGGGGTGTGGTCGAGCAGCCAGCGGACGCGCGGCGCGGAGAAGTAGGTGGCCAGGGGAAGGCCGGAGCGTTCTAGGACTAGGTCGGCGCCCGGGCGTCGGCTTAGCTGCTCGACGAGCTGCGTCGGTGCGGGTGTCCTGCCAGACGATTGCGCGACCGATCGGGATGCCGGTGTGACGATCCCACAGCACCGTGGTCTCACGCTGATTCGCGATGCCGAGTGCGACGACCTGGCTCGTGTCACACGCCGGCGCGGGCCAGCGCCTCGGGCGCCATGTGCTCGAGGTTGCGCCAGATCTCGGTCGCGTCGTGCTCGACCCAGCCGGGCTTCGGGTAGTGCTGCCGGTGCTCCCGCTGTGTCACCGAGACCATGCGGCCGCCCTGGTCGAACAGGATGCAACGGGTGGACGTGGTGCCCTGATCGACGGACATTACGTAGTCGCGCGACCATCTGGAAGCCTTTCGCAGCGTCGAGCTCTAGTCACAAAACGGCTGGATGTAGGCAACGGTATTAGAGGTAGCTTCCCACCACCGCTGGACGACTGTGTCGGTGGCGGGAGTGTCGGAGAAATCGGCGCCGGAGCTACCAGCGGCCGGCGCCGAGGTCGCGGGAGATGGCCCGCGCGGCGTTCTGCACGAACGTCACCATGGCCTGGTCCACGCCGGCCCGCGGCGGGGAAGAGCCGGTCCACCGCCCGGCGATGCTGATCGCGCCGACCACGTAGCCACCGTACCCGCGGATGGGGGCGGCGATCGAGGCCTGACCGGTGGTGTACTCCTCGGCCTCGGCGCCCAGCCCTGCTCGCGCACCTCGGCGACCGCCTTGCGCATCGCGGCGGGGGTGGTCGAGCGTGCGCCGGGTGTACTGCTCCAGTCTGATCGCCGGCGACCTCGGCGGCCACCCCGCGAGTCGTAGGCCAGCAGGACCTTGCCGAGCGCCGTGGCGTGCACCGGCAGCAGTGTGCCGATGTCCAGGGTCTGCAGCGAGTCGTCCGGCCGGAAGACGTGGTGCACGACCAGGACCTTGCCGTCCAGCGGCGTGCCGATGCGTACTGCCTCGCCGCTGCGCGAGGCGAGCGCGTCGGCCCAGTTGATCGCGCGCGATCGCAGCTCGTTGACGTCGAGGTAGCTGGTGCCCAGATGCAGCAGCGTGGCGCCGAGCTGGTATTTGCCGCTGGCCTTGTCCTGCTCGACGAAGCCGACGTCCTGCAGCGTGCGCAGGATGCCGTGCGTGGTGCCCTTGGCCAGGCCGAGCGAGGTGGAGATCTCCCCCACGCCGAGGCGCCCGGAGCCGCGGGCGAGCAGCCGCAGGATCGCCGCGGCGCGTTCGATCGACTGGACGGGTCCCGGCATGGCACCGATGGTAGCCGTCCGGATGTGCGTTCGACATGGTCGAATGGCCAGGCTTGCTGCGCTGCGCCCCAGTGTGCGGAGTCTGCCACGCTCCGTCTCGTCCGCACCATGGCCCGCGATGATCGACTAGCGCGCGTTCGTCATCCTGACCAGAGTTCGGCATTGTCGAACGACGTTCGTTGACTCGGCTGCGTGCTCGAAGAGGAAGCTTGGAGCCGTCGGCGCCCCGCGTTCCCGCGGTCGGCGCCTCTCGACCCACTCGTCTCAAGGAGGAGACATGGTGGCACGACTCAAGGCCCACGGGCTCGTTGGCAGAACTGGCGGCCGAATTCGCCGGCACCTTCATCCTGATCTTGATCGGCGTCGGCGTCGTCGCCCAGGTCGTCGGCGGCGGGCTCGGCAACCACGACAGCATCGCCTGGGCATGGGGGCTTCGGCGTCATCCTCGGCATTTACGTCGCCGGCAGAGATCACCGGCGGGCACCTGAACCCGGCCGTGACGTCGCGCAACGCGGTTTTCAGCGGCTTCCCCTGGCGCAAGGTGCTGCCATACTCGCTCGCCCAGACCGCTCGGCGCGTTCGCCGCCGCGCTGATCGTGCGCTGGAACTACACCGAGGTCATCGCCGCGCTTCGACCCGGGCCACACGATCAAGAGCCAGGGCATCTTCTCCACGCTGCCCGGCAACGGCGCCTGACCGCCGGGTGAGCGAGTGGGGCGCGTTCCGCGACCAGATCATCGGCACCGCGATCCTGCTGTTCCTGGTCTTCGCGGTCACCGACCCGCGCAACACCTCGCCGCTGGCCAACATGGCGCCCGTGGTGGTCGGCTTCATCGTGGTGGCGATCGGCATGGCCTGGGGCACCGACGCCGGCTACGCGATCAACCCGGCCCGTGACTTCGGCCCGCGGCTCGCGTCCTTCTTCACCGGCTACGGCTCGGCCTTCCGGGACCAATACGGCAATCTCTACTTCTGGGTACCCATCGTCGGCCCCGCTGATCGGCGGCCTCCTCGGCGCCTGGCTCTACAAGGTGCTGATCGGGCGGTTCCTGCCCGGCGCCGAGCCGACACCGGGGGGCACGCCGTCGGCCGAGCCGACGCTCGAGTCCGCCGCCGACAACGCTGATGCGGCACGACCCCCGTAGCTTTCTCCAGAGCTTGCGAAAGTTGAGAAAGGCACGCGCGATGGCAGACTTCGTCGGCGCAGTCGACCAGGGCACCACCAGCACCCGCTTCATGATCTTCGACCACGGCGGCAACGAGGTGGCCCGGCACCAGCTGGAGCACGACCAGATCCTGCCGCAGGCCGGCTGGGTCGAGCACAACCCCACCGAGATCTGGGAGCGCACCCGCTCGGTCATCGAGACCGCGATGCACACCGCCGGCCTGACGGCCGCCGACCTGGCCGCGGTGGGCATCACCAACCAGCGCGAGACCACCGTGGTGTGGGACCGGCGCACCGGCCGCCCGTACTACAACGCGATCGTCTGGCAGGACACCCGCACCGACCGGATCGCCGCCGCACTGGACAAGGACGAGCGCGGCCAGACCATCCGGCGCAAGGCGGGCCTGCCCCCGGCGACCTACTTCTCCGGCGGCAAGATCCAGTGGCTGCTGGAGAACGTCGACGGCCTGCGCGCGGCGGCCGAGGCCGGCGAGGCGGTGTTCGGCAACACCGACTCGTGGCTGCTGTGGAACCTGACCGGCGGCGTCGACGGGGGAGTGCACATCACCGACCCGACCAACGCCAGTCGCACGATGCTGATGAACCTGGAGACGCTGGACTGGGACGACGAGCTGCTCTCGTTCTTCGGCGTGCCGCGGGCGATGCTGCCGGCGATCCGGCCGTCGTCCGACCCGGTCGGCTACGGTGTGACGCGCGCCGACGGCCCGGTGCGCGGCGAGATCCAGCTGACCGGCGACCTCGGCGACCAGCAGGCGGCGACCGTCGGCCAGGTCTGCTTCACTCCCGGCAGCGCGAAGAACACCTACGGCACCGGCAACTTCCTGCTGCTGAACACGGGCACTGAGCTGGTGCGCTCGAACAACGGCCTGCTGACTACCGTCGCCTACCAGTTCGGCGACGCGAAGCCGGTGTACGCGCTCGAAGGGTCGATCGCGGTGACCGGATCGGCCGTGCAGTGGCTGCGCGACCAGCTCGGCATCATCTCCGGCGCGGCGCAGAGCGAGGCGCTGGCCCGGCAGGTCGACGACAACGGCGGCGTCTACTTCGTGCCCGCGTTCTCCGGGCTCTTCGCTCCGTACTGGCGGTCCGACGCCCGCGGCGCGATCGTCGGCCTGTCCCGCTACAACACGAACGCGCACGTCGCGCGGGCCACGCTCGAGGCGATCTGCTACCAGACGCGCGACGTGGTCGAGGCGATGGAGCAGGACTCCGGCGTGCGGCTGGACGTGCTGCGGGTGGACGGCGGCGTGACGGCGAACGACCTGTGCATGCAGATCCAGGCCGACGTGCTGAACGTTCCGGTCTCCAAGCCGGTTGTCGCGGAGACCACCGCGCTCGGCGCGGCGTACGCGGCCGGTCTGGCGGTCGGGTTCTGGAAGAACACTGACGAACTGGTCAGCAACTGGAACGAGGACAAGCGCTGGCTGCCGACCTGGGACGAGTCGCGGCGCGCGAAGGGCTACCGGAACTGGAAGAAGGCGGTCGAGCGGACGCTCGACTGGATCGACCTCGAAGACTGAGGCAGTCGCAGCAGCCAGCAGTACGAGCATTGCCCCCGCAACGAAAGAGGAGCACGGTGCAAACCACCCCACTCGGCGCGAGTTACCGCCTGGCCGCGCTGGAGAACCTGGCGCGGGAAGAGTTCGACGTGCTGGTCGTGGGCGGCGGCGTGGTCGGCGCGGGCGCCGCGCTGGACGCGGTCTCGCGCGGCCTGTCCGTGGCGCTGGTCGAGGCCCGCGACTGGGCCGCCGGCACCTCCAGCCGATCCAGCAAGCTGATTCACGGTGGCCTGCGCTACCTGGAGCAGCGCGACTTCGGCCTGGTGCGCGAGGCGCTGGCCGAACGTGGCAGGCTGCTGAACCGGATCGCGCCGCACCTGGTGCGGCCGGTCCCGTTCATGCTGCCGCTGCGGCATCGGGCGTGGGAGAGGGCTTACATCGGCGCGGGCGTCCTGCTGTACGACACCGTGCTCCTCGCCGGGACCGGCGGACGCTCGCGTGCGCTCCCCCGGCACCGGCACCTGACCAAGACGGCCGCGCTGCGGCAGGCGCCCGGCCTCGACCCGGCCGGGCTCGTCGGCGCGATCCAGTACTACGACGCGCAGATGGACGACGCGCGCTACACGATGACGCTCGCTCGCACCGCAGCGCAGTACGGCGCGCAGGTGACCACGCGGACTCGGGTCACCGGCCTGCTGCGGGAGGGCGAACGCGTCGTGGGCGCGGTCGTGCGTGACCTGGAGAGCGAAAGGGAAATCAAGGTTCGGGCAAAGCGGGTCATCAGCGCGACCGGCGTGTGGACCGAGGACATCCAGCGGCTCGCCGAAGCCAAGGGCGTCACGGTGCGCGCGGCCAAGGGCGTGCACTTGGTCGTGCCCCGCAACCGGATCGACCTGGAGACCGGGCTGATCGCGCGCACCGAGAAGAGTGTGCTGTTCGTGATCCCGTGGGGCCGGCACTGGCTGATCGGGACCACGGACACTGACTGGAACTTCGATCGCAGCCACCCGGCGGCGAGCAAGGCGGACATCGACTACCTGCTCGATCACGTGAATGCGGTGCTGGCTGACCCGATCGGCCGTGATGACATCGAGGGCGTATACGCGGGTCTGCGGCCACTGATTTCCGGGCACGCCGACCAAACGGCGAAGCTGTCGCGAGAGCACGTGGTCGTCGAGCCGGCGCCTGGCATGGTGATCGTGACCGGCGGCAAGTACACGACGTACCGGATCATGGCGAAGGACGCGGTCGACGTCGCGGTCAGCGACTTCGCGACGGAAGTGCCCGCGTCGGTGACCGAGAACCTCGCGCTCCTCGGCGGCGACGGCTATCCGGCGCTGTGGAACGAGCGCGGCCGGCTCGCTCGCAACGCGGGGCTCACCCAGCCGCAGATCGAGCACCTGCTCGAGAGGTACGGATCGTGTGTCGATGAACTGCTTGAGCTGATCGCGGCGGATCCGGAGCTCGCCAAGCCGCTCGCGGCGAGCGAATACCTGCGCGTCGAGGCGGTTTACGCGGCCAGCCACGAGGGCGCGCTGCACCTGGAGGACGTGCTCACGCGGCGCACGCGCATCTCGATCGAGGAGCGGGACCGCGGACTCGCGGCGGCGCCCGAGGCGGCGCGGCTTATCGCGCCGGTCCTCGGCTGGGACGAGGCGACGATCGAGAGCGAGATCCGGCGGTATCGGGGTCGCGTCGAGGCTGAGCGCGCGTCGCAGGAGTACCCGGACGACTCGTCGGCGAACGAGGCTCGGCGCGCGGCGACGGACCTCTTCGATACGGCTTCGGATGTAACTGCTTAAGTCGGATGTAACTGCTTAGTAGACGGATCAGGGGAAGTACTGCTCGCCGGTGTCCGCGTCCCAGACGCTGATCGCTTCCGGCGGGCAGAACATCGCCGCCTCGCGAATCTGGTTCGACTGTTCGTGGGTCAGTCCGGTCGGCCTTCCTTCCGGCGCCAGCCCGTCGTCGCAGCGGACTAGTGATAGGCCGTCGGGGCCGGTTTCGAAGTGTTCTGGGGCGGTCGCGACGCAGCTTCCGGTCCCCAGGCACTTCGCGTGGTCGATCTTGATGTCAAGGTTCATACTCGGGCTGCCTCTCGCGGGCGGACCAGCACGGGCATGCCGGGCGGCGGGGCCACCGTCACCCCGCGCATGTACGGCCGCATGGTGAAGTTCGGCGCCGGGTCGTACGCGCGGCCGAGTATGAGTTGGCCGAGCACGATGGCCAGTTGGTAGCGCGCGAACTCCGCGCCGACGCAACGGCGCGCGCCGCCGCCGAAGGGGAAGAACACGAACGGCGACGGGCCGTCGCCCAGGAAGCGATCCGGTTCGAAGTCGTCAGGCCGCTGCCACGCGTCGGACCGGTGCGCCGCGTAGACGCTCGCCATGACGACCGTTCCGGCCGGCAGTTCGTAACCGGCGAGCCTCGTCGGTTCGCGCAGGCGGCGCGGTACCGCTACGGCGATCGGCGAGATTCGCAGCGTCTCGTTGACAGCCGCGGTGAGGTAAGGCAGCTTGCTGACGCGGGCCGGGTCGACGATGCCTTCCGGGAAGGCTTCGGTCAGTTCCTGGCGCAGGCGGTCTTGGGCTGCCGGCGTGGCCGCGAGGTGGTAGAGCGCCCACGCGAGGGTGGTGGCCGTCGTCTCGTGCCCAGCGATCATCAGGGTGAGGATTTCGTCGTTGATCTCTTCGTCGGTGAGGCCGACGCCGTGTTCGTCCTCGGTCATGGTGAGCATCTGAAGGATGGTGCCCTCGTACTGGGGATCGCCGGACTTGCACCGGGCGATCTCCTCGTTCACCGCGGCCACGACCTTCTCGCGAGCGTCGGCCACGTTGCGCCACAACAGGACGCGCGGCACGGCGGAAACCATCCGTACGCCGGACGAGACGTCCTTGCGGCGTTGTAGCAGGACACGCATACGCTTGCGAGGGATGAAGTTGCCGGCCATGAAGAGGGACGGCGTCAGCGCGGATTCGAGGAACCGCTCGACTTGGTGTTGCAGCCGCTGCTGCCTCGGGCCGTCCGCCGTGCCGAACAAGCAGGTGCAGATCACTTCGAGGGTGAGCCGCTGCAGGCACGGCCGGGTCGTGACAGAACCCTGCTGTGGCCACCGCCCATCTCGCGCACGGCCGCGTCGCGCATGATCAAGCCGTAGTCGCGCATCCGCTCGCCGTGGAAGACCGGCATGAGCAGATGCCGCTCCCGACGGTGCTCCTCGCCGTCCATGAACAGCACCGAGCGGTCGCCCACCGCGATGCCGACCTGGTCGTTGCAGTGCGTGAACGCGCCGCGCGGCTGGCTGAAGATCCAGCGGACCGCCTCGCTGTCGGCGATGAAGACCATCGGGCGCTGGCCGAAGAGGCGGACGGTGAATACGTCCCCGTACTCCTGTCGGCAGCGGTCCAGGAACGCGAACGGACGCGCTCCCATCTCGAAGAGCTGCCGCACCGAGCTGAGCGAGGGACCGGCTGGAAGGGTCGTCTTCGGGGCGAGGGTCGCAGTGCTCGAAGTGTTCATGGGGCCGCTCCGGACTGGCATGCCAGAATATTGATTCGCAACATAGCCGCGCGACTTTTCACCGTCAACGGCGCACTTCGCCCGAATGAAACATGTTTCAGTGCGTCCTGGGAGTTCACAGCTCCTATGAATCTTTTGGTTGACGCCAGACAAGACGGTACTTACGGTCCCTAGCGACATTACACATCGGATGTCTACGACGTAGTCGTCGTGGAGGAGGCCGAATGACCGCCGTGCTGAACGCTGTCCGTGCGCCCCGATTCCTCGTTCTCGCGGCCACGGTGCTGCTGACCGCGGCGCCCGTGTATTCGGCTTCTGCCGCAACAACACCAACAGCGTCATCGCCCCCGCCGACGGTGCTGTTCGCGTCTCCGGGTGGCTCCGGATCGAGTTGCCGCCTGTTCAGGCCGTGTTCGATCGACGGTGCGCAGACGCTGGTCCGCAGCCTTGACCAGGACATGAACTCTGACATTCGGGTCGAGCTGTTCGGCGGCGCGTATCGGCTGACCGCTCCGCTCCAGCTCGATGCGCGCGACTCGGGTAGCAACGGGCACAGCGTGGTTTGGGCGGCGCTGCCGGGCACGCGGCCGGTACTGAGCGGCGGTGATCGGATCACCGGCTGGCACCTGTCGGATCCGGCGAAGGACATCTGGTCGGCGCCGGCTCCGGCCGGATTGCAGACGCGGCAGCTGTACGTCGACGGCGTTCGGGCTGACCGTGCCAGCGGGCCGTTACCGGTTCATCTGAAGAAGACGACTACCGGATACACCGCCGATTCGGACGTCATGGCGAGCTGGCGCAATCCGAGCGACATCGAGTTCGTATACACCGGCGGCGCGCCGTACTGGTCGCTGAAGACCGGCGGGGAGGGCGCGTGGACCGAGCCGCGGTGCCCGGTCGGCGCGATCTCCGGCACCACGATCACGATGGCGCAGCCGTGCTGGAACAACTCGACGATGCGCATCCAGCGCACCGACGGCTCGGGTCGCAGCTACAACCTCGTGCACAACGGCAACCTGGGCAACGGTTCGATCCCCGCGTACGTCGACAACGCGTACGAACTGCTCGATCAGCCTGGCGAGTGGTACCTCGATCAGAGTGCGAACACGATGTACTACATCCCGCGCGCTGGCGAGAACCTCGCGCGGGCCGACGTCGAGGCCCCAGTGCTCCAGCAACTGGTGACTGGTCAGGGCACTGCGACCGCGCCGGTGCACGACATCACGTTCTCCGGAATTCAGTTCTCGTATGCGACGTGGCTGACGCCTAGCACCGGCGAGGGCTTGTCCGAGGTGCAGGCGAACTACACGTTGACCGGTCCGCACGGCTTCGACCAGCAGGGTCTGTGCCAGTTCATCGCGGGCGGCACGTGTCCCTACGGCAACTGGACCAAGGAGCCGGGCAACGTCAGCTTCGGCTACGACAGCGACATCCGCTTCGAGGGCGACGCGTTCGTGCACCTTGGCGCGGCCGGTCTCGACCTGGGCGACGGTTCGCAGAACGACACCGTGCAGGGCAGTGTCTTCACCGACATATCAGGGAACGGCTTGGAGATCGGCGGCGTCGACATGCCGCAGCCGGCGACGCAGGCCGACCACACGTCGGGCGTGCAAGTCCTCGACAACCACCTGTACAGCCTGCCGGTCGAGTACCACGGCGGCGTCGCGATCGATGTCGGATACGCCGAGCACACGCTGATCAGCCACAACCAGATCGACCACACCGCGTACACCGCGATCTCGCTGGGGTGGGGTGGTTGGCCGGACAAGATCAAGGTCGCGGCGACGCCGAACTACTCCAACGACAACACCGTCTCAGACAACGTCATCACCGACGCGATGCAGTTCCTCGCGGACGGTGGCGGAATCTACACGCAGGGCATCACCGGCACGTCGATGGACGACGGCGAGCGCCTGACCGGCAACGTCATCACCAACACGCTGGACAACGGCCACGCAATGTACTGCGACAACGGTTGTACGTACTGGACGGCGAGTGGCGACGTTCTGACAGGCAATGTGTCGAACGACTGGGGCGCCACGCACACCGACTACCGAGCCGGCTTCAGCGGGCACGATCCGCTGCTGGTCAGCGGTAACTACTGGTGGCAAGGCGCGGCTGACAACGCGGGCTCGGGCGATAACGCGGTCGTCACCGGTAATCACGTGATCGCGAGCGTCGCGCAGGCGCCGAGTGACATTGTGCGCAACGCCGGTCTGGAGCCGGGGTATCGGTGGATCCTGGTTGAGCGGTTTGGGTTCAGCGTGCCGAACGCACCTGGTCAGGTGGCGGCATTCGCGGCTGATGGCACAGCGTATGTGGGCTGGAATCCGACGTTCGTGGACAACGGACTGCCGGTCGTTTCGTACATGGTGACTGCTTCGCCTGGCGGTGCGAGCGCGACGATGTCGGCGCAGGATCTCGCGCGGATCGGGTACGTCACAGTCAGCGGGCTGACGGACGGTACGCCGTATACGTTCACCGTTACGGCGCGGAATGTGTTCGGGTCGAGCGTGCCGTCGCTGCCTAGCGCGGCCGTTACGCCAGCGCCGGTAACCACGGTCGTGCCCGGCTCGCCGACGTCGGTGAGCGCGCAGCCGGGTGATGGGACGGCGAGCATCCACTTCACGCCGCCTGCCACGACCGGCGCGACGCCGATTATTGGGTACACCATCACCGCTCCGGGTCTCGCGCCGGTGCACGTGACAGGGCACGATTATCTGTGGGCCGGTAGCGGAAACGCGCTGTACACCGTGGTCGGCGGCCTGACGAACGGCACGGCGTACACCTTCCAGATCACCGCGGACAACGCCGTCGGGTCCAGCGCGCCGGCGTCCGTGACCGTGACGCCGGCCGGGTAGTCGGGTAGTCGAGGGCAGAAGCTCGCGGACTTTCGGGCAAAACGGACCGCTCGCGGGGTTACTTCCTTGATCCTTTGCGCGTTGATCTCTCAGCGCAGGTGCAGCGCGCGAAGGAGGAAGATCCGTGACGATCACGCCGCCCCACGCGGCGCCGTATGGGGCATGGGACTCGCCGATCACCGCGCAATCGGCCGCCTCGGCGACGTCGGCCGGACCGATGACGGCCCCGCAGTACGTCGGCATCGTCGGCGGCGAGGCCTGGTGGGTCGAGCCGCGCGCCGACGAGGACGGCCGCATGGTCCTGACGCGGCGCGGGGCGGATGGTGATGGCGCGGCCGGCTCGGCGGTGCTCTCGGCGCCGTGGAACGTGCGCAGCCGCGTCATCGAGTACGGCGGTCCGCCGTGGGCCGCCGCGTCGGTCGCCGGTCGGCTCACGGTTGTCTTCGTTCACTTCGATGATCAGCGGCTGTACGCCTGGAACGCCGACGAGCCGCAGGCGCCTCCGCGTCCGCTTACGCCGATCTCGTCGGTCGGCGCGGGGCTTCGGTGGGTCGAGCCGCGGATCGATCCGGCCCGCGGGGTCGTGCGCTGCGTGCTGGAGGAGTTCACCGGCCCCGGGCCGAGTGATCTGCGGCGAGTGATCGCTGCGGTGCCGCTTGACGGCTCTGCGGCCGACGACCGGTCGGCCATCAGTGAGCTGACGGACGATCGGCATCGCTTCGTCACCGGACTGCGCGTCTCGCCGGATGGCAGTCGGGCCGCGTGGCTTGCCTGGGACCATCCGCACATGCCGTGGGAGGGCACGCGACTGAAGATCGCCGACGTGTCGGCGGCGGACGGTACGTTTACTGATGTTCGTACGCTGATCGGGGGTCCGGGTGACCCGATCGCACAGGCGGATTGGGCTGCGGACGGCACGCTGCTGGTCGCGGCCGAGCGCACCGGCTGGTGGAACCTCTACCGGGTGGATCCGGAGTCCGGTCAGGCGATTTCGCTGTATCCGGCGTGGGAGGAGTTCGGCGGCGGTGCGCAGCGGTTCGGCTTGCGGTGGTTCGCGCCGCTGCACGATGGCCGGGTTGCCGTGCTGCATGGAGTCGGGGCGCAGCGGCTTGCGGTGCTCGATCCGGCGAGTGGCGTGCTGACGGACGTGCCGGGTTCGTGGTCCGAGTGGCTGCCGTATCTGGACGCGGACGGTGATCGTGTCGTCGGCATCGCCGCCGATCCGGAAGGCAGCTATGAGGTAGTCGAGATCGATGCAAGGACACTGACGGACCGCGTGCCGGATCGAGCGCGACACAGTGGTCTGCGATCCGAGTACCTTCCCGAGCCACATGCGCGCACGTTTACCGGTCTGAACGGTCGGCTCGTCTACGCGAACGTGTATCCGCCATGCAATCCCGCGTACGAGGGCCCGGAAGAAGAAGAGGACGAAGAAAGCGAACTGCCGCCGTACGTGGTGTGGGCGCACGGCGGTCCGACGATGCGTTCCCCGCTCGTGCCTAGCTCAGAGATCGCATACTTCACGTCGCGCGGCATCGGCGTGGTCGACGTCAACTATGCGGGCAGTCCTGGATACGGCCGCGACTACCGTGATCGGCTGCGTGGGCAGTGGGGCGTGGCAGACGTCGAGGACTGCACGGCGGTCGCACGCGCGCTGATCGCCGAGGGGCAGGCCGCATCGGGTGGAATCGCGATCCGTGGCGGGAGTGCGGGCGGGTTCACCGCAGCGTCCTGTCTTGCGCACAGCGACGTGTTCGCCTGCGCGACGATCCTCTATCCCCTCGTCGACCTGTACGAATTCGCTACCGCGCCGACGCATGACTTCGAGTCACATTACCTCGACTACCTCATCGGGCCGCTGGCCGAGGTTCCCGATCGGTATGGTGATCGTTCGCTGACGACCTTGGCGCCACGTATCAGAGCGCCGTTTCTGCTGATGCAAGGCACTGAGGACGTGATCTGTCCTCCGTCGCACGCAGAACGCTTTCTCGCGAGCGTGACCGAGCGGGCCATCCCCGTTCGGCACGTCTATCTCACGTTCGCGGGGGAGGGGCACGGGTTCCGGCGCGGCGACACGATCAGCGCGGCGCTGGAGGCTGAGCTGGCGTTTTACGCGCGCGTGTTCGGCTTTGACCCGCCTGGGGTCAAGCCTCTCGACCTCGGCTAGACGATCTCGCGGCTATTCGGCTAGGCGGTCCGCTGCAGGTGCCGGCGCAGGCCGATGCCGTGGGCGATCTCGGAGCCGCCGATGATCAGCAGCCAGATGCCCGCGAGCACGGTGAGCGCGACGATCGACGCGAGTGGCGAGACGATGATCACGACGCCGGCCAGGATGGTGATCACGGCGAGGAAGATCTGCCAGCCGCGGCCCGGCACTTCGAACGCCATCGCCTGCGTGAGCAGGGAGAAGCCGCGAATCAGCCAGCCGATGCCGATCCAGAACGCCAGCAGCAGGATCGACTCCGCCGCGCCGCGCAGGCAGATCAGGCCGAGCAGGATGCTCACCGCGCCGCTGAGGAAGGAGAGCGCGCGCATCGGCCCGGGCACGTGCCGGCCGAAGGTGGCGGTCAGCTGGAAGATTCCGTAGATCAGCAGGAAGGCCGCGAATAACGCGCCGACCACCACGAGTGTTTCGCCCGGCCAGGCCAGCACGAGCACGCCGATGATGATCGCCGCGACGCCGACGGTCACGGAGAGCCGCCACGAAGCGTTGGCCAGCATCAGCGCCATTGAGCCGAACGGGGGTTCTCCGGTCGGCCGCGTATCGTCGTGCTCGTCCCCGTGCGTATGGAATGGTGACGTCGCCATGGTTCCGCCTTTTCGGGTGGAGGGGGACCGTATTCAGAACCGTATTCAGCATGACTCTGGACGCTCGGTGGCGCCATCGGGCACCGTCAGCCAACTGGCGTAGCGGCACTCGGTGTGGTATCTGAGTACATAAGCGTTCTGATGTACTGGCGGAAGGGGGGCGCGATGGCGCGCCGTTGGTTGGTGACCGGATGTTCATCCGGATTGGGGCGGGCAATGGCGCAGGCTGCGGCGCAGGCCGGTGACCAGGTCGTTGCCACTGCGCGGCAAGCGATGTCGGACCTGGCCGAGCTGGCCGAGGCGTGGCCCGGCAGCATCGTCCCCATGCAGCTTGATCTGCGTGACGCGCAGCAGTGCCAGGCGGCTGTGGACACGGCCGTCGAGCGCTTCGGCGGTATCGACGTGCTGGTCAACAACGCTGGCGGCGGCCTGTTCGGCGCGGTCGAAGAAGTCGATGACGACGAGCTTCGCGATCAGCTGGAGACGCTGATCGTCGGGCCGTGGCGGCTGATCAGGCTCGTGCTGCCGTCGATGCGCGCGCAGGGCTCGGGGCACATCGTCAATATCTCTTCGACCGCGGGGCGGATGCCCGTGCCCGGCCTCGCGGCGTACATAAGTGGCAAGCACGCGCTGGAGGGCATGAGTCAGGCTCTTGCCGCCGAGGTCGCGCCGTACGGCATTCGGGTGACCGTGATCGAACCCGGCGGTTACGACACACGCTACGGCACCACGCTGCCCGAGTCGCGCGGACGGATGCCTGATGTCTATGACCAGGACGGCCAGGCGCTCGGCATGTACCGCGGGATGGCGGGCAATCCGTACCTGGGACAACCCGACGATTTCGCTCAAACGGCCCTACGGATACTCGCCGCCGAGCAGCCCGCTCCTCTTCGGGTGCCGGTCGGACCGGGCGCCGACGAGATGCTACGTGCGTTCCATCACGCGACGCTGGATGAGCTCAACGCCGCTAGTGCTCTGACTGAAAATGTCGAGGTCGGGGCGCTAGTCGCCGAGGCATGATCGACGGCTGATCGCTAACAGCGTCGAAGCGATGCAGAGTAGCGCGTGACGGCAGCTTATGCTGAATTCATGCGGATGCGACCCGTGCTGGACTGGCCGGTTGTTGATGGGGTAAGTGGTGAGGCCGTTTTCACTCCCATCGGCGAACTCGACGACGTGCGAGTCGTGCTGGCGACTGGCCGGGTCGCAGTGCTCAGCGGAGCAGGACTGTCCACCGAATCGGGCATCCCGGATTATCGGGGCGCGAGCGGCAGCCTGCGCCGGCACAACCCGATGACGTACGAGGACTTCGCGCACAGCGGCGATAACCGCCGCCGGTATTGGGCACGCAGCTACCTCGGCTGGCGGACGATCAACCGCGCGCAGCCGAACGCTGGGCATGCGGCGGTGGCGGCGCTCTCGGCGGCTGGTTACGTCTCGTGCGTGATCACGCAGAACGTCGATGGCCTGCATCGGGCCGCCGGGAATCCCGACGCGGTGGAGCTGCACGGG
Organism: uncultured Actinomycetota bacterium; assembly: GCA_963714445.1. Classification (GTDB taxonomy): domain Bacteria; phylum Actinomycetota; class Actinomycetes; order Streptomycetales; family Catenulisporaceae; genus Actinocrinis. The sequence goes on along the minus strand of CAVQPP010000007.1, from coordinate 69 downwards.
AGCCTGGACCGCGTCGTGTGCCTGAGCTGCGGGCAGTTCAGCTCGCGCGAGGAGTTGGATCGGCGGCTG
>CAVQPP010000006.1:0-5110 GCA_963714445.1 uncultured Actinomycetota bacterium | reverse complement strand
GTTGTGCTGGTTACTTCGTTCAGTTACGTGCTGTATTGCTGTCGTTGGCCAGGCAGAACGCGGGCAGCGGCCGGCGAGTCCGCGCGGCACCCGGGTCGAGGAACAGCGAGGCCAGTTCCTGCGCGTCGGTGGCGCTGCCGCCGTTGCCGAACGCCGAGCCACAGGCCGCCCGCCGCGAACCGCGCGGCCATGGCCTCGGCGCCGGGGGATCAGCCGGCCGGTGTCCCGCCCGGCGATGACGGACCGCGACCCGACGATCTTCGCGGCCTTGGCCGCGGTGGACTCACGCACTGCCTGCAACACCCGGTGCCGCCAGGCTGCCCTGCTCCCCGGCGTACAGGAACGGGTACAACGCCGCCATCTCGGCGGCGCTGTCCTGGCCACCACGGGCTTGGCTACCACGGGCCTGGCTGCCGTGGCTGGTGGTCATGGCTCGGTCACCACCCCGATGGCCTCGCCCGCGTGCACCAGGATGGTGTCCCCGATCTGCGCGCTGACCAGGGCGACGCTGACCTCTTCCTGGCCCGCGCCAGTGTCCACCAGGGCCAGCCCGTCGGGCAGCAGCCGGGCCACCCGGACCTGGACGGCGGTGTCCGAGCAGGTGATGCAGACGTCGCCGGTGCAGTGCCCGTCGGCATCGGCACTCATGACGCCCTGCTCATGACACCACCGCCGGGCCGAGCACCCCGGGCTGCTCGAAAAACACGTGCACCAGTTCCCACAGCACGTGGTACGCGGTCACCTGTACCTCCTTGACGACCCGCGGGTCGGCCGCCCGTCGTCGCGATGAGGTGATCCACGGCCGGGCTGCTGCCGATGGTGCCGCCGCCCGCCCCGGCCAGCGCGATCGTCAGCATGCCCATGTCGTGCGCGGTGAGCAGCCCGTTCAGCACGCTCTCCGAGTTGCCGTCGGCCGAGATGCCCAGCGCGATGTCGGCCGGTGTGGCCAGGTAGCGGAGCTGATGCGCGAAGATCGCACCCAGCCCGTCCCGTTCGGCGATGCCGGTGACCGTGGCCGCGTCCGCGGTCAGCGAGACGGCGGGCAGGGCCCGCTTACCGACGATCACCGGGTGCATGAACTCCACCGCCACGTGCTGGCCGTCCGGGCAGGGAGCGAAGGCGCCGAACACGACGAGCTTGCCGCCGGAATGGAACCGGACCGCCATGTCATGACAGGCAGCCGCGACCGCTGCCCGCGTGCTCCGCGAACTCCCCTGAGCGGGGCCGTCCCGGCGGTCGAACAACCTGGCGACGTCATCGTCCCGCAATGGCTGCCGGCGGCACTGTGGTCATGTCCTGGGGGTCACTTCCTCCGCTCTGCTGCGCCGCCATCCCGCGGGGAGAGTCTCAGGCCGTGGCCTGTCTCCCGGCGCCGGAATCGTGGCCTCGACCTCGACATCGACCGTGTCACGAACCTTCAGCGCGCCGAAGAACGCGGTGTACGGCTTGATGCCATAGGCCGACTGTACGACCGCTCCCGTTCCCCGGTACGTACCCAGGTCGGACTGAGCTACCTGGAGCCGGAACGGCCGGGACACCCCTTCAGGGACAGATTCCCCTCGATGACCCCGCTCTCACCACTGAAGTCGAACCGGGTCGCGGTGAATACCGCCTCCGGGTGCCGTTCGGTGGACAGCAGGCGGCGTGCCGTGGTGGCGATCTCGTTCCGGTCGCGGTCGCTCAGCGGCTTCAGGCCGCCGGTTCCGTCCCGGACGCTGAGCGCGCCGATGTCGATGCGCACTTCGAGCGCTGGCAGGTGCTTTGTCATCATCCACGGTGGAGCTCGCCCGACCAGCGGGGCAGGTGAATGGTCAGGTCATGCCCGGCGGTGGCGGCCAGTCCATCGCGGTACGTGCGCAGGACAATTCGGCCGCTCTTCGTGCCCAGCCGGTAGCGTCCCGTAGGAACTGCCATGGCAGAACCGTAGGACGCTTGTGGGGGGACGTTCCAGCCCAAACAAAGAGACAGATCTGACCTGGCGGGTTAATGATCTACCTGCGCCGCACTGAGCCCAACTGAGTTCCGGGCTACGCGGCGCTGGCGCCGCAACTGGGGTCGAGGAGGGGGCGGCGCTGCGCCGGTGGGTGGCCAGATCCGGCGGGCGGCCGCCCCGGCAGCTCGCCGCAAAGCGGCGAGTCAGGAACGGTCAGCGGTGACTTCGCCGGCGTGGCTGGGTTCAGGGAACGCGGCGATCGGGGCGTCCAGGGGGGTCGTCCCCCCGGATATCAGGGGAACGGCAGGTCGCCGAAGAGTTCCTGGATGCGGCGGAGGTCGCGCAGCCGCGGCTCGGTCTCGCCACCGACCAGCGGCCGACCGTATTGACCGAGACCCCGAGCTGCCGGGCGGCCGCTTCCTGGAGTGAGTCCTTCCCGGCGCAGCGTGGTGGACATCCAGTCGGCGAACGTCGCGGGCCCTGCCGACGTCCTGGCCGCCGGGGCCGGGGCGGTGGCGGGCCACGCCGGCCGGGCCGGTGCTGGCCGCGGCGGCCCGCGGCGCGCACCGCGAGGTTCCGGCTGACCAGTTCCTCGGGCGGCTGGTTGGAGTGCAGCACGTCAACCTCGACATGCTCGGGGAAGATGCGGAACGAGACCTGGATCGCGCCGGTCGGCCCGGCCGCGTCCAGCAGGGCGCGGAACACGGTCTCGCCGACCTCCCGGTTGCCCTCGTCGGTCAGCGGCGACTCGGCCAGGCAGCGCCGGACAAAATCGCGGATTTCCGGGATCCAGGACGGCCGGGCCGGGAAGGTCTGCGACAGCACCACGACGGGGACGACCTCGATCGGTCCATCCCCGTGCCCGTTCCCCAGCTCAGGCACTCGGTATCTCCCTTACCACCTGCGGGCCGCAACCCTTTCGGCCTGAGCACAGCGTACGCGTCATTACGACGGAGCGTGCTAACGGAAGGGCGGATTTAGTCCATTGTGCCAGCTGATACGCCTGGTCAGCAGACTGCCGTGGCCAAGTGTGTCCCAGCGGCCAGACAGATCTGTCCGACAACCTGCCGCTACCACCTTGATACGCATGGTGGAGGGGTTTAGCATGACGACACCTGCGCATGATGCAGGTAAGGCCGGTCATGACCTATTTCCCTGGCGCTGACACTGCGCACCACGGTCCCGGCCGTCCGGCGGTCTGTGGGGCCCGCCAGACGGCGCATTCCCGGTGGCAGGACGACCGCGGCCGGACGTTGCTGCGCCGGCGCACGCCCCGCACGCGCACCCGCGGTCCCCGTTTCACAGTGAGGTTTCCGAACCAGAGCGAGGGGGTGGCTGGGCAATGGCCACAGCCGCACAAGCCAGCGACACATCGGCAGGGTCGGCCACCGAGCCGGTCGTGCACATTCTCTGGATGAACGGAGGGCTCGGCTGCGACGGGGACTCGGTCGCGCTGACCGCCGCCACCCAGCCGAGCATCGAGGAGATCGTCGCTGGGCGCGCTGCCCGGGCTGCCCAAGGTCGCGGTGCACTGGCCGCTGATCGACTTCGAGTGCGGGCCGGAGCAGGGCGCGGACAACTTCATCGAGTGGTGGCACAAGGCGGACCGCGGCGAACTCGACCCGTTCGTCCTGGTCGTGGAGGGCTCGATCCCCAACGAGGCGATCAAGTCCGAGGGCTACTGGTGCGGGTTCGGCAACAACCCGGCCACCGGGCAGCCGATGACGACCAACGAGTGGCTGGACCGGCTCGCGCCCAAGTCGACCGCGATCCTGGCCGCCGGGACCTGCGCCACCTACGGCGGCATCCACGCCATGTCCGGCAACCCGACCGGCGCCATGGGCGTGCCCGACTACCTCGGCTGGGACTGGCGGTCCAAGGCAGGCCTGCCGATCGTCTGCGTGCCCGGCTGCCCGACGCACCCGGACAACCTGTCCGAGACCATCCTGTACCTGCTGTACCAGGTGGCCGGGCAGGCCCCGATGATCCCGCTGGACGAGGCGCTGCGGCCGAACTGGCTGTTCGGCGCGACCGTGCACGAAGGCTGTGACCGGGCCGGCTACTACGAGCAGGGCGACTTCGCGGCCGAGTACGGATCGCCCAAGTGCCTGGTCAAGCTGGGCTGCTGGGGGCCGGTGGTGAAGTGCAACGTGCCCAAGCGGGGCTGGATCAACGGCGTCGGCGGCTGCCCCAACGTGGGCGGCATCTGCATCGCCTGCACCATGCCGGGCTTCCCGGACAAGTTCATGCCGTTCATGGACGAGCCGCCCGGCGCGCGGGTGTCCACGACGGCGTCCACGCTCTACGGGACGGTGATCCGTACCCTCCGCGGCTTCACCGCCAAGACCGCCGACGAAGAGCCCAAGTGGCGGAAGAAGGGCAACGACCTGCTCACGGGCTACCAGAAGCCCTGGTGACCGGCAGTACCCGGTAGTACCGACAAGCGCCAGCCCGTGGGCAGGCGCCGGCTAGCAGCGAGAGGGATGAGCGATGACTACTGCCGAGGACACCGGCCTCGTCGAGATGAACTGGGATCCCATCACGCGGATCGTGGGCAGCCTGGGCATCTACACCAAGATCGACTTCAAGCAGAAGCGGGTCGTCGAGTGCTACAGCACCTCGTCGATCTTCCGTGGCTACAGCATCTTCATGAAGGGCAAGGACCCGCGGGACGCGCACTTCATCACCAGCCGCATCTGCGGCATCTGCGGTGACAACCACGCGACCTGCTCGGTCTACAACCAGAACATGGCCTACGGGGTACGGCCGCCGCACCTCGGCGAGTGGATCATCAACCTGGGTGAGGCCGCCGAGTACATGTTCGACCACAACATCTTCCAGGAGAACCTGGTCGGGGTGGACTTCTGCGAGCGGATGGTCGGCGAGACGAACCCCGGCGTGCTGGAGCGCGCGAACAGCACCGAGGCGCCGCACGCCGGCGATCACGGCTACCGGACCATCGGCGACATCATGCGCTCGCTGAACCCGCTGGAGGGCGACTTCTACCGCGAGGCGCTCCAGGTCAGCCGATCCACCCGGGAGATGTTCTGCCTGATGGAAGGGCGCCACGTGCACCCGTCCACGCTGTACCCGGGCGGGGTGGGCACCACCCCCACGGTCCAGCTGTTCACCGACTACCTGACCCGGCTGATGCGCTACGTGGAGTTCATGAAGCGC
>CAVQPP010000005.1:0-12476 GCA_963714445.1 uncultured Actinomycetota bacterium | reverse complement strand
CAAAATACCGTCGCTCCCGTACCATGGAAAGATGGACGCTGCGACGCTGCTCTAACCAGGAACGCTGGATGTCCGACGAGGTGCGCGTGCTCGTTGGTACCGTCGCCTTCGGCCTGGGTATCAATAAGGCTACTGTCCGAACCGTGATTCATCTCTCTTTGCCGAAGTCGGTCGAACAGTATTACCAGGAGGCCGGTCGCGCCGGACGCGATGGCTTGCCGGCCGATTGCATCCTGCTGTGGCAGAAGCGCGACGCCGGCCTGCTCGCTCACTTCATCGAACAAACCGTAGACGCCCCGGAGAAGGCAGCCGCCCAGCAACAAGCTACTGACCTGGACCGCAGTCGTCCTCGTGGTGGTCGGCGTCGCAAAGATCGTGCACGCGCAGGAGGCTCCGGCCGGTCCGCCCACGCCCCCGGCTAGCGCGGCGCATGCGCTGCCGGCGAGCACGCCCCCGCCGCCGCACGCCGCATCGGCGCCGCACGCGCCAGCGCCGCTTCGCTTCTCAGCGCCCGTGCATATCGATATCCCGCAGATCTCAGTCCACGCCGACATCATGAGCGTCGGACTCGCTGCCGATCACTCTCTCGGCGTCCCGCCGATGAATCAGGCGCAGAAGGCTGCTTGGTACAAGCTCGGCCCCGCGCCTGGCCAAGTCGGCTCCGCCGTCATCGACGGGCACGTCGACTCAGTCGAAGTCGCTGGTCACCGCGGCGCGTTCTACCCGCTCGGACAGGCACGCCCCGGTCAGACGATCGACGTCACGCGCGCCGACCATCTCATCGCGACATTCACCATCGACTCGGTGGAGCAGGCTCCGAAGTCGCACTTCCCGACCGACAAGGTCTACGCGTCCGTGGCGTACCCGGCGCTGCGTCTGATCACGTGCGGCGGCCCCTTTGACCGCAAGACGCACAGCTACCAGGACAATACGATCGTTTACGCGCACCTCACCGCGGTTCGGCACGTTTAGCTACTAAGAGTTATCTTTTGACCGCTCATCGCATATATCGCACCGCACGCGTATTGGTGCCGCTGGATCCTGGACTGCCACCCCGGCGCGGCGATCCGATGACTGGGTAATTGATGTCGCCCGGCTCGGCGACAGGCCGGAATCGGGCCGGGTGCGCGGAACGCTCTCCCTAACCCAAGGAGGTGGTCGCCGTGACCACTCCCACCGGCCAGACCAACATCGAACACCACCCTGACCTGGTCGAACTCCGGGCCCGCTTCGAGCGGACCGCGACCCGATCCGGCGTCCAGGGCGCCGAGGCGCTGGGCATCTTGACCGGCTTGTACATCGCCGCCTCCCCGTGGATCTCCGGCTTCAACGGCTTCTCCACGTTGGCGGTCAACAACCTGATCGCCGGCATCGGCTACGCGATGCTGATGGCGGGCTTCGGCTCCGCCTACGAGCGCACGCACGGCATGGCCTGGGCCGCAACGCTGCTCGGCGTGTGGACCTGCGTCGCGCCGTGGGCCGTGGCCGGGAACGTCCACACCCATCGCACCGTCTGGAGCAACTGCGTCGCCGGAGGCGTGGCCATCCTGCTCGGCCTGATGGTCGTCGGCGTGGCCGGAACGGGCATGAGCCGTCGCTCGCGTGGCGGCCGCGGCATGCCTGACTGACGCGACCCAAAACGGCGGCGTTCTTCCCTCGACACGAGGGAAGAACGCCGCCGTTGCACGCGCTACACCGTTAGCGTTGCAGGTGGTGGCGAGTGCAGTGCACGGGGAAACCGGAGGTCGGGCCGCGATGTTGGACGTGACCGTTGACGAGTTCGAGTCGCTGGTCGAGAAGGCGCTGGCCACCATTCCCCGCGACCTCAAACGCGCGATGCGCAACGTCGCGATCTTCATCGAGGACGAGAGTCCGCGTTACGGCCCGATCCTGCTCGGCCTCTACGAAGGCGTCCCGCTGACCGCGCGCGGAGAGTGGTACGCCGGCGTGCAGCCGGACAGGATCACCATCTTCCGCCTGCCGATCCTGCGCATCTGCCAAACCCCCGACGACGTCGTGGCCGAGGTGACCAAGACCGTCGTGCACGAGGTGGGCCACCACTTCGGCATCGACGACGCCCGCCTCCACGAACTCGGCTATTAGCTCGCGCGCAACTCAAACTTCCGTTGTTGGACACCTTCCGTTTACCGACGCACGGACTCGATGAGTTTGACATTGGACAACTACACGGTTCACCATATGAAGCGTTGTTCCAAGGCACCTCGTTCGGTGAGGCGTCTTCACGGACATAGGCCACTGATCCCGCCGGTCGAGAGACCCTCCGGATCAGGACACCTCTCCCCGGGCTAAGGGGAAAGGCCAAGTGGCTGCGCAGGCGGGACCTCCTGGTCCTCGCGCTACGCCGTGAAGTGCCAAAGCTCTGACGAGAAGGGGTGTTGCGGCGGGCGTTTTCCCCGCCGGGTTCTGCTTCCCCTGGTGTGCTGCCAGCTCGGCGCCCGCGTGCGCCACGGCCGGAAGGAGGCGAGTGACATGGATAGTAGTAGTCCGGGTCGGCATCGACCCCTAATCCAGATCCGCAACCGCTCGTTCTCCGAGTTCGGCGCGCGGTAGCCACCCTTCCTGCACAACCTCTGCATCGGTGTTGACGCGGCGTGCCCGCGTGTCCCGGCAGGGTGGATGAGTGCTGCGCGCCTCCCATCACAGGCCCACTTCGCGGGCGAGGGAGGGAATCGAAATGACCACCGTAGCGATCGACACCACGACCTTCGACGCCGTTGGCGTCGGTGTCGGCGTCGACACGACGATCGACACCGCGAACCGTGCTGCCGTCCTCGACGACATGCACGTCGGCGACATCCGTGGCGCGCTCGGCACCATCAAGCACGGCGACATCGCCGCACGTCGCGGACTGTCCGCGAAGCTCAAGACGCTGCTGGCGATCATCGGCCCCGGCCTGATCGTCATGGTCGGCGACAACGACGCCGGCGCGTTCGCCACGTACGGCCAGGCCGGGCAGAACTACGGCACGCACCTGCTGTGGACGCTGCTGCTGCTCGTTCCGGTGCTGTACGTCAACCAGGAGATGGTGCTGCGCCTCGGCGCGGTCACCGGCGTCGGGCACGCTCGGCTGATCCTGGAGCGCTTCGGCAAGTTCTGGGGCGCCTTCAGCGTCATCGACTTGTTTCTGCTCAACGCACTGACACTGGTCACCGAGTTCATCGGCATCACGCTGGCGTCCGGGTACCTCGGTCTGCCGAAGATCGGCGCGGTCGTGCTGGCCGCGGCCGTCATCGTCGGGTCGGCGTTCACCGGTTCGTTCCAGCGGTTCGAGCGCATCGCGGTCGCGCTGTGCGCGGGCTCGCTGCTGCTGGTGCCAGTGTTCTTCCTCGCGCACCCCGGCACCGGTCAGATGATGCGCGGGTACGCGATGCCCTCGATGCCCGCCGGATCCGGCGGCATGGCCACGCTGATGCTGCTGATCATCGGAATTGTCGGCACCACGGTCGCACCCTGGCAGCTGTTCTTTCAGCAGTCGTACGTCATCGACAAGCGGATCACCCCGCGATTCATGAAGTACGAGAAGGCCGACCTGTGGCTGGGGATCGTGGTCGTGGTAGTCGGCGCCTCGGCGATGATGGGCGCGGCGGCAGCCGCCTTCGCGCACACCGGCGCCGCTGGCAACTTCACCGACACGGCCGGGATCGCGCACGGCCTGGAGGCCTACGCCGGACGCGTCGCGGGCGTGCTGTTCGCCATCGCGCTGCTGGACGCCTCGATCATCGGTGCCTTCGCGGTCTCGCTGTCCACGGCGTACGCGATCGGCGACGTGCTCGGCCTCAAGCACTCGCTGCACCGCGGCGTGCGCGGCGCGAAGGGCTTCTACGCGGTGTACGCCGGACTGATCGGCCTCGCCGCCGCGATCGTGCTGATCCCCGGTTCGCCGCTCGGCCTGCTGACCGAAGGCGTGCAGGCGCTGGCCGGCGTGCTGCTGCCGTCCGCGTCGGTGTACCTGTTCATGCTGTGCAACGACAAGCAGGTGCTCGGGCCGTGGGTGAACGGCCGCCGGACGAACATGTTCACCTCGGCCGTGGTCGGCGTGCTGGTGACGCTGTCGGTGATCCTGACCGCTGCGGTGCTGTTCCCGAACATCTCGGCGGGCACGATCTACCGGATCATGGCTCTGTGCGGCGCCGCCGGACTGCTGGCGGCCGGGTACGTAATGGCGCGCGGACGCAAGGCCGCAGTCGAGCCGATCGACCGCACCGGCAAGGACACGTGGCGGATGCCGCCGCTGGCGACGCTGACCCGCACGACGATGTCCACCGGTCACCGGATCGGGATGGGCGTGCTGCGCTCCTACCTGCTCGCGGCGACGGTCCTGGTGATCGTGAAGCTCGTCGAGATGGCGCTGCACCACTGATCCACTGAGCTAGTGCCGTGGCAGGCACTAGCTGATGGCGAGTCAGGTGCCGTATGCCGCCTGACTCGCCATTGCGTTCGTCACCACTTCACCGGTAGCTCGACCAGAGAGCTCATCTGCCGGCCCTCGCTGAACTGCAGCGTTGCCAGATCGGCGTCCAGCTGCAGGCCGGGCAGCCGCTCCAGCAACGTGCCGAGACCGATGCGCAGCTCCGCCTTCGCCAGGTGGGCGCCGAGGCAGTAGTGCGGCCCGGCGCCGAAGGAGATCTGCGGCGGCGGCTCGCGGTCGAAGAGTACTGAGCTCGGGTCCGGAAACGCCTTCTCGTCGTAGGCCGCGGACGGAAGATGCAGTACGACGGCCTCGCCCTTGCGGATCACGCCCGACGGCAGTTCCACGTCTTGCGTCGCGGTCCGCAGCAACCCGTTGCCGTGAGTCGAGAAGCGCAGCAGTTCGTCCACTGCGGCCGGGACCAGATCCGGCCGGTCCAGCAGCTGATTCCACAGCGCGCGGCCGTTGCTCAGCAGATTGGCGACGGCCCGGCCGAGCGCATTCGACGTCGTCTCGTTTCCAGCCGCGATCAGGCCGATCACCATCAGAACCAGTTCGTCTTCGGTCAACGCGTCCTTGCCGTCCCTGGCCGCGATCAGGTCGTCGATCAGTGCCTGTCCGGGCTCGGCACGCCGTTGCGCGATCAGCTCCCTGGCGTATTCGGCGAACTCGACGACCCGCGCCAGCCGCTCCTCGTCAGTCATGCGCGCTGCCAGCAGGAACGCGTCCGACCACGTCTGGAAGCGGTCCAAATCGTCCTCGGGGACGCCGAGCAGCCGGCAGATCACCCGCACCGGCAAGGGGAAGCAGAATCCGGCGACGAGGTCGGCCGGCGACCCCGCTTTCTCCATCTCGGTGACCAGTTCGGCGGCGATCTCGGCGATCGCCAGCCGCCAGCGCTCGATTCGCCGCGGGGTGAACGTCGAGGCGACGACGCGGCGGATGCGCAGGTGCTCCGGGCCGTCCATGTTCAGCAGGGCGTCGGGCAGGTCTAGAAAGCTGGATCCGAGCGTGATACGCGGCGAGCCGGGCGCGGTCAGGTCGTGCGACAGGCGGGTGTCGGCCAGGCCGGCGGCGACATCGTCATAGGTGACGACGAGCACGGCGTCATGGCCGCTGGCCAGCCGGACGTGGCCCATCGGGCACTGCGAGCGCCGCTCGGCGAAGACCGTGGCGGCCTCGTTCGGCTGCCCGGGTGGGAAGGGGAAGGCGACGGGTTCGACATCGACGTCGGTCATGAGTACTCCCGGAGCACAGCGGCATCACACGCCGCAATGAATCAAAGCTCTGTGAACGAGCTTCGCGGCGGATGCTACGCGTGAGTAGGGCTCACGATAAGCCCTCGCAGGGGGCGCACTCGATGCGCTATGCCCCCATACGCGCCGTTCCGGGGAGTGCGGAGAATTCAGCGAGGGTCAGGCAACTGGTGCCGGCTGGTTCGCCACGCCGAGCACCAACTCGCCGCGCTCGGCGTCGTACTCGAACAGCTCGGCGTAGCGGCCCCAGTCGATCGCGATGCCGAGCTGGTGGCGTGCCTCGTCGGCGGAGAAGCCACGGCGCAGCAGGTCGAGGAAGAAGCCCTCGCGCAGCGAGCCGTCCGCCGTCGCGCGCAGCGCCTTGACGATCGCCCGGATCAGCGGCGCGCGGTCGGCGGCGGCCTGCGCGAACAGGTGCTTGCCGGTGTCGATGTCGGCGGCGGCGAAGGCCCGGCCCTCGTCGGTGATGCGGATGCGCGCGTCGGCGACGTTCGCCATGCCGAGCATCACCGCCGCGTCGACCAGCGGCAGCAGGTCGTCGATCTCGAAGTTGAAGTCCTCGGCCAGCTCGGCAAGGCCATCCTCGCCGCCCCGGACGACCAGAATTTCCAGCAGACCTGACAGACCGCCAGCCGACACCTCCGGCAGCGGCATCTCCGCTGGGGTCGCCGCGGCCGGCGTGCCTGCTCCCGGCTGAGTTCCCGTCGGCTCGGCGGCCTCCTCGACGGCGGCGTGCGCCTTCTCCTCGCGGCCGGTCAGGATGCCGTACACCGTGTCGACGATCGCGTCGAACTGAGGGTCACGCCGGTCGCGCGGCCGGGGCAGGTTCACCTCAAGCTCGGAGCGGATGCGGCCGGGGTTGCTGGACAGCACCAGGATCCGGTCGGCGAGCTGTACCGCCTCCTCGATGTTGTGCGTGACGATCAGCACCGACTTCACCGGGAACTCGCGGCCCTCCCACAGCCGCGTCAGCTCACCACGCAGGTTCGCCGCCGTCAGCACGTCCAGCGCGGAGAACGGCTCGTCCATCAGCAGCGCGTCCGGCTCGACCACGAGCGCGCGGGCGAAGCCGACGCGCTGGCGCATGCCGCCGGACAGCTCCTTCGGATACGCCGACTCGAAGCCGTCCAAGCCGATCAGGTCGATCGCGCGCAGCGCCCGCTCGGCGCGCTGCGCCTCGGGCACGTCGCGGGCCTGCATTGCCAGCTCCACGTTCTGTTGCACCGTCAGCCAGGGCAGCAGCGCGAAGGACTGGAAGACCATCGCCACGCCCGGGTTCGCGCCGTTCAGCGGCGTGCCCCGATACGCGACGGTGCCCGACGACGGCGCGATCAGCCCGGCGATGCAACGCAGCAGCGTGGACTTGCCCGAGCCCGACTTGCCCAGCAGCGCGACGATCTCGCCCTCACGCAACGCGAACGAGATCCCGTCGAGCACCGGCAGCGCGCGGCCGTCCGGGGTGGTGAAGGTCTTGGTGACCGACTCGGCTTCGACGATCACCGGACCCGGGGCGTGCGGCGTGCTTCCGTCGCTGGACGCTGCGGTTCCTGTCGCGGTGCCGGTCTCACGGCTCGTGCTCACAGGGAGTACCTCGTTTCCGCCAGGGCGTACAGCCGTCGCCACACCAGCCTGTTGAGTCCGACCACGTACACGCTCATCACCGCGACGCCGACCAGTACCCGCGCGAAGTCGCCGATACCCGCGGCTGCCGCGATGTACGAGCCGAGCCCGGTGGCCTTGAGGTGATGGTTGCCGTAGTCGACGACCTCGGCCACGATCGACGCGTTCCACGCGCCGCCTGCCGCGGTGATGCCGCCGGTTACGTACGCCGGGAAGATCGCCGGCAGGATGAACTTCTCCCAGCGCAGCCGGCCGCGTACTCCCATGCTGCGCATCGCCTCGCGCAGGTCGGACGGGATGGCCATCGCCCCGGCGATCACGTTGAACAGGATGTACCACTGCGCGCCGAGTGCCATCAGCAGCGTGCCGCCGATGTTCAGCGGGATTCCAGTCGTCACGAAGAACGCGGCGGCGAACGGGAACAGCAGGTTCGCCGGGAACGAGGCGAGCACCTGCACGATCGGCTGCGCGATCCGGGCGACCTTCGGGTTCATGCCGATCCACACGCCGACCGGCACCCAGATCGCGCTGGCGAACGCGAGCAGCACCACGACGCGCGCGAACGTGGCCGCTCCGAGGGCGAATGCGTGACCGAATTCACCTGAAGCCGATATGCACATTTACGTAAGACAGCGCTCGCCAGGCCGCATACAGCGCGACTGCGCTCACGGCTCCGGCGAAGAAGACGTCTCCGGTGCGCTGGCGTAGCGCGGGACGCATGAGCGGATGCTCGGCCAAGCCGAAGGGGCGGGTGATCCGGTCCAGCGCGCGGCCGATCGGCCGCACCGGACGCGCCGCCATGTCCGGGACCGACGAGCGGCGCAGCAGATCGAGTACGACGCTGCGCGGCCGCTCCGCCGCCGCGGACTCCTCAGCGCGGAAGCGCTCGGACCAAGCGACCATCGGCCGCCAGAAGACGACGTTGACGGCGACGACCATCAGGATCATCACACCGATGGCGATGCCGACCTTGCCGAGACTGCCTTCCTTGATCGCCGCCGCGACGTACGAGCCGATGCCCGGCAGCGCGTACGTGTGATTCAGCACGCTGATGGACTCGGAGGCGGCCAGGAAGAACCACGCCCCGCCGAAGCTCATCATCCCGTTCCAGACCAGCGGGATCATCCCGCTGGGCACGTCCAGCTGCCAGAACCGCTGCCACTTGGTCAGCCGCATGACACGTGCCGCCTCGTCCAGGTCGCGCGGCTGCGCGATCAGCGAGTGGTAGAAGGCGAAGGTCATGTTCCAGGCCATCGAGGTGAAGATGGCGAAGATCGACGCGCATTCCAGGCCGAGCGAGGAGCCCGGGAACAGGTTGATGAACGCGGTCACCGTGACGGTCAGGAAACCGAGCACCGGCACCGACTGCAAGATGTCCAGCACCGGCACCAGCACCTTCTCCGCCCGCCGCAGCCGCGCGGCGGCCGTGGCGTACACGAAGGTGAACAGCACCGAGAGCACCAGCGCCACGAACATTCGCAGCAGCGAGCGCACCGCGTAATACGGCAGGTTGGAGGGGTCCGTCGACACCGTGCGCGGCGCCTGCGAGGGCAGGAACGGGGCGTTGAGCGCGGGCGCCAGTCGCAGCAGGCCGAACAGCAGCGCGAGCAGCGCGGCGAACACCACGATGTCCACCGGTCGTAACGCCGGGCGCCGCCAAACGCCCGGCGACGGGAACTGACCCCAGGACGCCACTTACTCGCCTCCGCCTCCATGCCCGAACATCACGTCGGCACGAAGAATCCCACGTCCACGCCGCTCTTCGCCATCAGTCACCTACCTCTAGGCGACATCCCGGTGAACAGCGGCACGCCATTACATGCCAATACGTCCGTCAACACGTTCACGCAGCAGATCGGCGTGTCCGTTGTGCCGCGCGTACTCCTCAACCATGTGGACTAACAGCTCACGCAGCGAGATCGCGCCACCCCACGGCTTGATACCGATCACGTCGAGGTCGGGTGCCTCGGCGACGAATTGGTCGGCGAACGCGACCTCGTCCTCCCACGCGGCCCACGCCTGCGCGACCACGTCGGGATCGGCGACCGCTCCGTCGAAATCGCCATCGGGGTCGGCCTCCGAACGGAAGAGCGGCGGCACGTCCTGCTTCGCGAAGCCGACGCGGAACCAGCCGCGTTCCACCTCGGCCAGGTGCCGCACCAGCCCGAGCAGCGAGAGGGTGGAGGGTTCGACGGCGCGGCGGGCAAGGTCGGCGGCGTCGAGGCCGGCGCACTTGAGTTTGAGTGTTTCGCGCTGACGGCGCAGGTATTCGACCAGGGTGGTGCGCTCGTCGGCGAGGGACGGTCCGTTCGCGCGCGGGTCGTCGCCCGGGTCGACGAACATCTCGGCTCGTCTCGGCAAATTGGTCATGCCGTCAATCATCGTGATCGACGGCGCATCGTTCAGCCCCTTTTCTGCGCGCCGCGCCCGTGCATAAACTCGCCGGTAACATTCGATCCGCGAGGAGGCGGGGCCTGGATGAAGATCGTCGTTCTGGTCAAGCACGTACCGGATACGGACGACCCCTGCTTCGCCTCCGATCTGACTGTTGACCGCGCTGCCGTGCGCGGCCACCTCGACGAACCCGACGAATACGCGCTCGAACAGGCCGCGCGGATCGCGCGTGACAGTGCGTACGCCGCCGATACCGGCGCTTCGATTACCGCTGTGACGATGGGTCCGGCCGCGGCGGTGCAAGCCGTCCGTCGCGCGCTGATCCTCGGCGCCGACGAGGGCGTGCACGTGCTCGACGAGGCGTTGCGTGGTTCGGATGCGCTCGCTACGGCACGAGTGTTGGCAGCGACCATCCAGCGGCTCGGCTTCGATCTGGTGCTCTGCGGCGCGGCTTCGACCGATTCCGGGACCTCGCTCGTGCCGACGATGGTCGGCGATCTGCTAGGCGTCCCGGCGCTCTGCTTCGCCGACGCGGTGAACGTCTTCGGCGACGAAGCAGTGATCCGTCGTGAGGATGCCTGTGGTGATGAATGCGTCGTGGAAGAGATCGCGGCGACGTTACCGGCGCTGGTCTCGGTAACCCAGCAGTGCGGCGCCCCGCACTATCCGAACGTGCGCGACATCCTCGACGCGCGGCGAAAGCCGGTGCGTACGTGGTCGTTGGCGGATTTAGGCATCCCGGCTGACGAGGTCGGGCTGCACGCCGCCGCTACGATCACGCGGACCGTCGTGCCGCAGACCGGCAGACACGCTGGGAGCGTGGTGCGTGACGATGTCCGTGGCCGCGCGGCGGTTGATCTAGCGGACTTCCTGGCCGAGCGTCATCTCATCTGATTGGTGCGGAGACTTCGTGGGATCGGTGCTCGTTCTCGGCGACATAGACGTCTGTGGGCTGCTCACGCTCGCGAGACGTCTAGGCACGCCTGACGTTTTACTGCGCGGCGACGACTCACCCGAGTCCGACCGCCCGCAAGCATTCGGCCGCTACGGCGCAGCCCGAATCTTCGTCACCGACACGCCGGATACGGCAGAAGCGATCGTCCAGATCGCGCGGCGCACTCGGCCGGTCGCTGTGCTTATCGGATCAAGTCGCGAGGGAAGCGAGATCGCGGCGCGCGCTGCGCTGAGGTTGAGTTCAGGCGTCATCACCGACGCGGTCGACGTGTACGCCGGCCCCGACGGTCCAGTCGCGGTGCAGGAAGTCTTCGCCGGGGCGTATCTCACCGGATCGGTGTTCCGCCAAGGAATCCCGGTGATCACCGTGCGGCGTGACGCGGTACGCGCAAAAGCGCTGCCTATTGCGACTGAACCTGTCCTGGAACGCGTGACTATCCGTCACCCATACGCAGTACGCCAGGCGCGGCTCATCTCGCGCACGCCAAAGGCTCGCGGCGCCCGACCCGACCTCTCCACGGCTCCTGTAGTCGTGGCCGGTGGCCGTGGCCTAGGCTCCGCGGCGGGTTTCGAACTGCTCGGGCGCGTCGCTGACGCATTCGGCGGCGCGGTCGGTGGCTCGCAGGCGGCTGCCGATCTCGGGTGGTGCTCGCCGCAGGCTCGCATCGATCAGACAGGTAGAGCAGTGCGGCCTAGGCTCTACCTCGCTTGTGGAATCTCCGGTTCGGTGCGACACCGCGCCGGCATGCAGCACGCACGGACGATCGTCGCGATCGACAAGGATCCGGCGGCGCCGATCTTCGGCATCGCGGACTTCGGCGTCGTCGGCGACGTACGTGAGGTGTTGCCGGCGTTGCTGGCGGAAATAGCACGACGACGAGGTACGCATGCGGACGACCTCAAGGACGTGGAGGCCTAAGTGGTACTGCGGATGACTCTCGGCCTGGCGATCACCGCCGCGGCCTTCGCCCTGGCCGGAAACCGGGTGTTGATGCTCTATCGCCTCGGCCGTTCCGGGCAGCCGGCCGAGCCGGAGCGCACCCGCGACGCCGGGCGGCGGCTGTGGGCCGTGGTCACCGAGGTCTTCGGCCAGCGAAAGCTGCTGAAGTGGTCCGGGGCCGGTTCGGCGCACTTCCTTGTCTTCTGGGGCTTCGTGATCCTCGGCGCGACCATCGTCGAGGGATACGGTGCGCTGTTCCAGCGTGACTTCCACATCCCGCTGATCGGCACCGACACCTGGCTCGGCTTCCTCGAGGACTTCTTCATCGTCGCGGTACTCGCCGGCCTGCTCGCTTTCGCGCTCATCCGACTAAGCCAATCGCCGAGCACGCGAAGGACGCCGCTCGCGCTTCTTCGGCTCGCACCTCGGCCCGGCGTGGTTCGTCCTGTTCATGATCTTCAACGTCATGTGGACGCTGCTGCTTTACCGCGGCGCGCAGATCAACACCGGCAACTTCCCCTACGCGCACGGCGCGCTTCGCCTCGCAGCAGGTCGGCCACGGCTGCACCCGGCTCGGGCGCACCGCGAACGACGTGCTGGAGACCGTCGGCATCCTCGGCTCGCTCGGCGTCGTGCTCGGCTTCCTCGTGCTGGTCGTGTACTCCAAGCACCTGCACATCTTCCTCGCGCCGCTCAACGTCGCCTTCTCCCGCCGCCCCCGTGCGCTCGGCGCGCTGCTGCCGGTCTACTCCGGCGGCAAGGCGGTGGACTTCGAGGACCCGGGGGAGGACGACAAGATCGGGCGCGGCGCGATCGAGGACTTCACCTGGAAGGGCCTGCTGGACTTCGGGACGTGCACCGAATGCGGACGCTGCAATACATC
>CAVQPP010000004.1:0-8268 GCA_963714445.1 uncultured Actinomycetota bacterium | reverse complement strand
TGTTTATGTGGCGCTGCTGGTGCTGGACGCGCTGGGGCGAAGTGGGGCCGGATCTACGGCGACCGCGCACGCGCCGTCCTCGAGGCCGCCAACTGCGACGTCCAGTTCATCGTCGGCCGCGACGCCGATGAGGCAGCGAAGAATGCCCGTGACGCGCTCGACGGCGACGTGGACGCGCTCGTGGTCGCCGGCGGCGACGGGATGGTCAGCCTCGGCCTGCAAGTAGTCGCGGGCACTGGCGTCCCGCTTGGCGTTATCCCCGCTGGGACAGGCAACGACATCGCGCGTTACCTCGGCATACCGCTGCGTGACCCGGAAGCTGCCGCGAAGATCGTCGCCACCGGTCACACCGGTGCGTTCGACCTCGGCCGCATCAGCGGTCCCGGCACGCTAGCCCCGCGCTGGTTCGGCACCGTGCTGGCCTGCGGCCTCGACTCGAAGGTCAACGAGCGCGCGAACAAGATGCGCCGCCCCAAAGGTCCGTCCCGTTACACGCTGGCACTGCTCGCCGAACTCCCGGCCTTCCGCGCGATCCCGTTCGCTCTCGAAGCCGACGGCGCGCGCACCGAGCTCAAAGGCATGCTGGTCGCGGTCGGCAACGGCCCGTCCTACGGCGGCGGCATCCGCATCTGCCCGCAGGCGGACGTGCATGACGGCCGCTTCCAGATCACCCTGGTCAACGAGGTGTCTAAGCCGACGCTCCTGCGAATCTTCCCCAAGGCTTACTCCGGCCGCCACATCGAGCACCCCAGGGTGAGCGTCCGGCACGCCGCGGCGGTCGAGCTGTCCAGCACCGCCGAGCAGACCGTCTCGATCTGGGCCGATGGCGAGTGGGCCGGCGTGCTGCCCGCGCGCGTCGAGACCGTCCCCGGCGCACTCCTCGCCTACGTCCCGGCGGCCGCCGAGTCATCGGCCTGATAGCCGGGCGACTTGGCGTTTCCGTGCGATCAGGCGGATCAGCGAGTTGTCTGCGGCGTCGCCTAGGATTGAAGCATGACCTCGCCCGCCGAGCGGTACGCCGCCGCCCGCCGTCGTCAGGCTGAAGAGCAGACCGAGCTGTTCAAGTTCGCCAAGCTCTACTCCTTCGATCTCGACCAGTTCCAACTCGACGGATGCGCGGCGCTGGAGGAGGGGCACGGGGTACTGGTCGCCGCGCCCACCGGCGCCGGAAAGACCGTGGTCGGGGAATTCGCGGTGCATCTGGCGCTGGCGCGGGGGCGCAAGTGCTTCTACACCACGCCGATCAAGGCCCTGTCGAACCAGAAGTACGGTGACCTGGTCAAGCGGCACGGCCCGCAGAACGTCGGCCTGCTGACCGGGGACAACTCGATCAACGGCGACGCGCCGGTGGTGGTGATGACCACCGAGGTGCTGCGCAACATGCTCTACGCGGGCTCCGAGGCGCTGGACGGGCTCGGCTACGTCGTCATGGACGAGGTGCACTACCTCGCCGACCGCTTCCGGGGCGCGGTC
This sequence comes from uncultured Actinomycetota bacterium, assembly GCA_963714445.1. Lineage (GTDB taxonomy): Bacteria > Actinomycetota > Actinomycetes > Streptomycetales > Catenulisporaceae > Actinocrinis. The sequence goes on along the minus strand of CAVQPP010000004.1, from coordinate 6,795 downwards.
TGGGAAGAGGTGATCATCCACCTGCCCGAGTCCGTGTCGCTGGTCTCGCTGTCCGCGACCGTCTCCAACGCCGAGGAGTTCGGCGAGTGGCTGGAGACCGTGCGCGGCGAGACGAAGATCATCGTCTCCGAGCACCGGCCGGTCCCGCTGTGGCAGCACGTGCTGGCCGGCGGCAAGCTCTACGACCTGTACGCGGGCGCCGATCCGCATGAGGCCGATGTGGCGCGGGTCAACCCGGAGTTGGTGCGGTTCGCGCGCGAGGAGGAGCGGTTCGGCTTCGCTCCCCGGGGTGGCGGGCGGGGAAACAATTCAACGCTGGGCGGACGTGCCGGTGGCCGCGGTGGTCGGCCGCGCCGGATGCCTCCGCCGCCGAGCCGGGTCGACGTCGTCGAGCGGCTGGACGCCGCGGGGCTGCTGCCCGCGATCAACTTCATCTTCTCCAGGGCCGGCTGCGACGCGGCGGTGCAGCAGTTCCTGCGCACCGGCGTGCGGCTGCTGACCGAAGACCAGCGCGCGACCGTGCGCGCGCACGTCGCGGAGCGCTGCGCCGATCTGCCGGCCGAAGATCTCAATGTTCTGGGATATCACGACTTCGCGGACGGCTTGGAGCGTGGAGTCGCCGCGCACCACGCCGGGATGCTGCCCACGTTCAAGGAGATCGTCGAGGAGTTGTTCGCGGCCGGGCTGGTCAAGGCGGTATTCGCCACCGAGACGCTGGCTCTGGGCATCAACATGCCGGCGCGTAGCGTGGTGCTCGAGGCGCTGGTCAAGTGGAACGGTGAAGTCCACGCCGACATCACGCCGGGGGAGTACACCCAACTGACCGGGCGGGCCGGGCGGCGCGGCATCGACGTCGAGGGGCACGCGGTCGTGGTCTGGCGGCCGGGCCTCGATCCGCGCGCGTTGGCGGGTCTTGCGTCCACGCGTACGTATCCGTTGCGCTCGTCGTTTAAGCCCTCGTACAACATGGCGGTCAACCTGGTCGGCCAAGTCGGCAAGGTGCGCGCCCGCGCGCTGCTGGAGAGCTCCTTCGCACAGTTCCAGGCCGACAAGGGCGTGGTGGGCCTCACGCGGCAACTGCGCCGCAACCAGGAAGCGCTGGCGGGCTACCGCGAGTCGATGACCTGCCACCTCGGCGACTTCGACGAGTACATGAACCTGCGCCGCGCGCTGGCCGACCGCGAGACGGAGCTGTCGCGTCAGGGAGCGAATCAGCGCCGCGCCGCTGCCGCGTCAGCGCTCGAAGCGCTCAAGACCGGCGACATCATCGTCGTACCGGCCGGACGCAAGGCGGGGCTCGCCGTCGTCCTCGACCAGGGCCCGGGCGTCGGGCGCGACGGCCCGCGTCTTCGAGTGCTGACCGCGGAGCGGGAGGTCGCCACGCTCTCGCTGCTGGACTTCCCGGTGCCGGTCGAGCCGACCGGCTGGATGCGCATCCCGAAGACCTTCAACCCCAAGTCGCCACAGTCCCGCCGCGACCTGGCCGCGACGCTGCGCAACAAGGCCGGGATAGGCGAGGGCGAGAAGCCGCAGCGCCCGCGCCGTCAGCGCTCTGATGCGGCCGACGACGAGCAGATCGCGCGGCTGCGCCGAGACCTGCGCTCACACCCCTGCCACGGCTGCGAGGACCGGGAGAATCACGCCCGCTGGGCCGAGCGCTATCACCGGCTCGAGCGGGAAACCGAGGGCCTGGACCGGCGCGTCAAGGGTCGTACTCACTCGATCGCGCGAACCTTCGACCGGGTCTGCTCGGTGCTCAGCGTGCTCGGCTACCTCGACGGCGAGCGTGTGACAGCCGAGGGCAAGCGCCTGGCTCGGATTTACTCCGAGCTCGATCTGCTGGCCGCCGAGTGCCTGCGCGAAGGGGTCTGGGACCAGCTGACCCCGGCGGAACTGGCTTCGGCGGTCTCGCTGCTGGTCTACGAGGCCCGCAACGCCGAGGACTACGGCCCGCCACGGCTGCCGACCGGCAACGCGCGCGAGGCGATAGAGCGCATGGCGCGGCTGTGGCTGACCGTGCACGAGCTGGAAGCGGACCACTCGGTGGACTTCCAGCGCGAGCCCGACGCCGGGTTCGCGTGGGCGGCGTATCAGTGGGCGACCGGCCACCGGCTCGACACGGTGCTCGAGGAGGTCGGGCTGCCCGCCGGCGACTTCGTGCGCTGGTGCAAGCAGCTGATCGACATGCTCGGCCAGCTCGCCGACGCGGCGGGCACACTGGCGTCGCAGAACTCGGACTCGGCCCGGATACGCGACACCGCGCGCGCTGCGGTGGATCTGCTGCGGCGCGGCGTCGTGGCGTACTCGTCAGTCGGCTAATGCTAAGACAGTTGAGCCGGACGCGTGGGGCGGTCCGGCTCAACTGTCTTAGCAGGGCGCTGCGTTTACGAGGAGACGCCGCGCCTGGACTGCCTACGCTGCTGCGGACGACGCCGGTAGAGCATCGAGAGACCGAGCACGAGCAGTGCGCCACCTAGCGCCCAGAACACTCGCGAACTCATGATGCTGAATCCGCTGTTGGCCATCGGGTCCGGGCCGGACAGCGCGCTGTTCGGGTTGTTCGCCGCGGCGTGGGCACGTTCGAATCCTGCGACGCTGATCGGCGTGCTGGTCACGGCCTGGTTCGGGTTGGTTCCGGCAGCCGCGCCGCTGCCAGGCGCGTTGCCCGCAGGGGCGCCCGCGCCGTTGCTGCCTCCGGCAGTCCCAGAGCCGCCGCCGGTCGTGCCACCGGGGGCCGCCGCATTCGTGGACTTACCGGCCGCCGGCTTCGGCGGCTGGTTCGGCGCGCCGGGACCGCCTGCCGGAGGCGCGCTCGGCGAGATGACCGCGCCAGGAGTGTGGTTCGAGTGATCGTTGCCGCCGACACCCTGCGTCGAGCTCGGCGCGGCCGGAGTGCTCGGCGCCGGTGGTGGCGGCGGAGGCGTAGTCGCCACAGGACTCTTACTCGGAGCGCCCGCCGGCGCGGTGCTCGGGTTGGCTGGTGCGCTCGGGCTGGGCGGTGCGGTGCTCGGCTTTACCGGCGCACTCGGGCTCGGGCTGGTGACAGCGCTCGGGCTCAAGCTCGGGCTTGGACTGGCGCTCGCGCTCGCGCTGGGGCTCGGCGTCGGAACGGGGCCGACGTGATCGAACGTCGCGTCCACGACGATGTTGTTCCCGTCCATCTTCAGGTGCACCGGGTTGCCCTTGCCCAGCGCCTGCTCGCACCCGAGGTTCACGTACGACTGCTGAAGCCGCATCGCGAGGAACGTGAAGAGGTTCGACGCGGCGCCGGTGTCAGGGGACGACGTCGTGTTGGTCAGGTTGCGATCCAGCTTGGTGCGCGTGACGCCGATCGTGCGCAGGTCCGCGCAGTACTGCCGCGGCGAACCAGAGACCTGCGACAACGGGGCCTGATCCACTCCGGCGCGGTACAGGTCCGTCTTCGTGTCGCTCTCTGCGCCGTTGCCGTCGAGGACCATCGGGTCGTTAGCCGGCACGACAGCGACCGGCGCCTGCTGGTCCGCTGCGGCCTGCAGCTCGTTGAGGCCGAGGTTCGTGGCCTGGAATCCGGGGTTGGCCAGGTCCGGCGCCGTCCATGGCGTGCAGCCGAGCGCCGGGTCTACGAAGTGGTCGAGCAGCAGGTTGTCGCTGCCGTTCGCCATCACTCCCGCGTTCTTGCCGGCCAGTTTCCGGTTCGCCGCCTGGGTGTTCGGCGCGGTGCGGCCATCGGGCAGCGCGAGGTACGTGGTGGTGACGTTGTCGCTCTGGTCCTGGTCCACCAGGCCGAAATCGCGCGTCGTCATGCAGGACTGGCCGTCGGTGGCCTTGCCGATCGGCGGGACGGTCAGCTTGCCCTGCTTGATAGCCGCGTTGGCCGCGGTGAAGAATGCCGGGGCGTTGCAGTAAGAGAACTGACCGAACGGCGACGTGTCCGTGCCGTTGACGCAGGACCCTGCGTTGACGCCGTCACCGCCGAGTGCGAGCACGTTGCCGTTGAACCCGAACCAACTGAGATGAAAGGGAACAAAAAGAATCGCCGTTAACACTTTCACCTTCCAACGGCTTTGAGCCGGGCCGAACGTACAATCACCGTTGCCATTCACTCTACGAGTGACACGGTCATCTACCGTACGTCAATAGTCAGCCATGGTCAATACCATAACCTTCGAATTCGAACTCGAAGGTTTTGCTATTTAGATCTGGCACATCTTTCCGATATTCAAGTGCTGTTCCCAGCCGATAAGCTTGAACTGGTCGAAGCCTAGGCATTTAGCATTTTGGCACATCCAAATGTTTCCAATTGCCGGCTACGATTTATTGCGCTGACGGCGGGTGCTAAGTCAGATAGGCGAAGCCTTGCCTGAACGCTGGAATTGAACATCCTCACGAGTGAGCCCCGCCTACGGAAAACCGGGCTTAGCTCTTCACACCGTACTGCATTGGGTCCTATCATGACAAACGTATCCCCTGCGCAGTCGCCTTCCGATAGACAAGACCCTCGCAGCTGGTTCGCCGTGGTCACCACGCCGCAGCACGAAAAAGCCGCCTTGAGGCACCTCGACTTCGCCGGCATCGAGACATTTCTGCCCACATATGAATCTTCCCGCATCTGGAAGAACAGGCAAAAAGTCAAAGTGGAACTGCCTCTATTTCCTACTTATCTCTTTGTACGTATCGATCACGGGGAACGCGCCAGGGTTCTGCGCACTCCGGGAGTACGGCAGCTGGTGGGCAACAGCCGCGAGCCACTCAGCCTGCCCGATCGTGAAATAGAGTTTCTTCGCACGAGCCTTTCGGAGCAAAAGGCGGAGCCTTATGCAGGTCTCATCGTAGGTCAGCGGGTTCGTATCAAGAGTGGTTCAATGCAGGGTGTGGAAGGTTGGCTGGTTAGAAAGAGCAGTGAATGGCGCTTCGTACTTACGGTGCAGCTCATCCATCACCACGTAGCCGTGGAGGTGGATGCATCCACGCTGGAGCCAATCATCAACTGATGATTCATCTGCGGAGTCATCACCGACTCTGATACTTTTCCGTTCCACTTGGGCTTGCCGCACTTGCGAAGGCGATGCGGGCTCACAGTACGACCAGAGTATTAGGAACCGCACGGAGTTTTGAGAGCAGAAACATGAATGTCAACGCACAGTGGTTTGCGGCATCTGCTTCCTCGCGCACCTCGCTCCGCGGGCCCAGTGTAGCTCGAATCGGCGTGGGCCATGCTTTGATCGATAATTGCTCCTCGCAGCAGGTCTGCGCGTCGATCATCGCCCATGCACAGAACCGCGGTAAACCGGCGTACGTGATTACTCCCAACGCCCAACACATCGTTCTGCTGGAAAAGGAACGACGCTCCAGGAAGTTTATGATCATGCCGACCTGGTGATCCCCGATGGAATCTCGCTGCTCATTGCCGCGCGCCTTTACGGACGTTCTCTTCAGCAGCGCATCGCTGGTGTCGATCTGTTTAAGGCGTTGTGCGGTCAGGCAGCCGAGGCCGATCTGCATGTCTTCCTCCTGGGAGGCCGGCCGGGTTCCGCGGAGCTGGCGGCGGACGGTCTTGAAGGGGGACTACCCGATTTGAAGTGCACCACCTACTGTCCTCCTCTCGGTTTCGAGCAAAGCGCGAGCGGCTCTGAGGCGGACTGCAGACGCGATCTCTGCGCGCAGCCCGACATCCTGTTTGTCGCCTTCGGCGCGCCCAAGCAGGAGTATTGGATTTACGAGCATGGCCTGCAGCTCTCGGTGCCGGTCTGTATCGGCGTGGGTGGCTCATTCGAGATCGTGGGCGGAGTGGTTCCTCGCGCCCCGCAGTGGACGCAGAATATTGGTTGCGAGTGGCTCTATCGCCTTTGCCGCGAGCCGCGCAGGATGTGGCGCCGCTATCTCATCGGAAACCTGGAGTTCGCGGCCATCGTTCTTCGCCAGCGCATCCGCCGCGCCTTTCTCGACGCCTTTGTGCACTTTGTCAACGAGGACCGCTTTGCCGCGGAGCTCAGTGAACTGACCCTGCTGCCGCACGACATATCCCTTGACAGCCGGTCCAGCATCGCCACTCGCGACGTGAAGGGTCTCACGACTCCCACCATATGAATGGGCCCAAGTCGCTCGCTGTATTCGCCAACCGTATCCTGCGCAGGAACTGCTAGCTCCGAGGTGAACCGATGCCAGCGAAGAATGACTTTGCAATGATCCCGCCGTGATCGCCGGTACGCCGGCGCCGATGCTCCCGCGCAAGGAAATGACCATCCAGGATCTTTGGGGTATCCTGTCCCGCCGCCGGGGGATCGTTCTTGGCGCTCTCCTGCTCACGATTGCAGTCGCTGCGGCACTTTCGCGACCTCCACCCGCCTCTACAAAGGCTCCGCCGAGATTCAGGTACAAAAGGAATCGGCCGACGCGTTGAGCATGGACACCATGATGGGCCCGGAACCTCAGTCGGATGCGGTTGAGTCGAACGTCACCCTGCAGACCCAGGCCCAGATCCTGCAGTCGGATTCACTCGCGCTGCAAGTGGTCCGGGAGTTGAACCTGGAGAAGAGCCCGGACTTTCGCTCCCGCTTCAGCCCGATCGGCTGGGTCCTGGGGCTGTTTGCACCCGCAGGCGTACCGGACCCGGTCAATGTACCGCTGGAAGAGGCGCCGGCGCGCCGCGCAGGTTATCGAATTTTGAATCCCATCTCAAAGTAAGCCCGGTCTCCGGCACCCGTCTGATCAACATAGAATATCTCAGCGCCAGATCCCCGCACGGCCGCCGCAGTCGTCAATCAACTGGTGCATGACCTGGTCGATTACAACTTCCAGACTCGTCACAACGCTACC
>CAVQPP010000003.1:0-9129 GCA_963714445.1 uncultured Actinomycetota bacterium | reverse complement strand
GCGGCTTGTCCGGCACCGCGGCCGCCCGGTCAGCGCGTCCCGTACTGATACAGCGACGCGTTACTCGGCGTGCCGTTGGCCACCCCGGCCAGCGCGCTGCTCACCAGGAACGTGGCGCCGACGCCGAGCACAACCCCGACAGCGATGACGATGAGCAAGCGAACCATCGCGCTCCTCCGGCATACGGGGACACGGCCATTTCTGGACAAAACACCTATGAGTAACCCACTAGTAACGTGACGAAACTGTAACAGGTTCTACTCTGGAAGTGAGTAACGAGGCACCGTCATTTAGCAGGCAGGTGCGTACTGACCGGCCAGCCGCCGAGATCAGGCCAGATAATGGGTTCTAGCCGCTAGGCAAGTTATAGACGACCAATCCCGGGCCGGCCAAGCAGCACCCGCGCGCCGGGCAGCCCGCCACGGAACGGGTAGCGTCCCGCGCGGCCGGACCGAATCCGCATCCACGATCACGTACCGGTCCCCGGCCGGGCGCAACCGCGCGCTGAGCGGAGCCCCCGAGGTGACAGGGCCGCTGATAGCGGTCGCCTGCGGGTCCTCCGGCGGGATCCGGCTGATCCGACCGCACGCCGTCATTCCAGATCACCTGCCGGTCCAGCAGCCGCGGCCACGGGTCGAGCACGGCTCGCCGTGGTTCCAGCCGTACCGGCGGTACGCCGCCCAGGGCAGCAGCAGTGCGCTGCCCGGTGTCGCTCGGCGTCGATGAACTGGCGCGCAGCCAGCCAGTCGGCCGGGTACTGCACCGGGCGCAGCCGGCCGGCCGCGCCCCAGGCCAGGCCGGGAAGGAGCACGACTGGCGCGAGCACCGCGATCGCGGCCACCGGTAGCGCGGTCGGCAACGGCCCGGCCGGGCGCAGCCGGCGCATGCCAGGCCGGCCACGACCAGGCCGACCGGCCGCCTCGGCCAGGGCCAGCGGGGCGACGAACTGCTGGCCGTCGCGCAGGACCGCGAAGCCCGGCCAGGCGCCGATCAGGCCGCGCAGCAGATCCTCGGCCGGTGGTCAGCCCGATGCACGCGACGGCCAGGCCGGCCGCGGCGGCCGGTGGCCGAGGCCGGGCCACCGCGCCCGGCCGAGGAGCAGGAAGGCGACCCGAGCGCGCGCCAGCGCGCAGCAGCAGCCAGGGGTGACAGCCGGCGCCGCCGTATCCGGCCGGAACCGTCTGCGCGTTCCAGGCTCCGCCGAGCATCAGCAGGCTGCCCAGCGCGCCGAACGGGGTGTCGGCCCGGGCAGCGAAGGCCGCCACGCCGGCCGATGCCGTGTCGTGCACCGGCCTGAGTCAGCGCCGGCACCAGCCAGGCCAGGCTGAGCACGGTCAGCACCAGCAGCGCCAGGCGAGCTAGTGGAGCCGCCGCAGCGCGCCGTGCTGGGCCGGGGCGACCCCCTGCTTGCTTCCCCGGGGGGAGCGCCCCCGGAGCCCCCCGCCCCCGATCGCCGCTTCGCGCCGAACATCTGACAGGCCCGGCGCGCAGGCGGCCGCGGGCAGCGCGACCAGCGCGGGAAATGCACATGGCGGAGAACCCGCCAACCGCCGCGGGCAGTAAGGCCGGCCCCCCCAGCCGCCCGGCCCAGCGCCACCCAGGTGGCCGCGGGCCGGGTCACCGCGGCCAGCACCCAGGGCAGCCCGGCGTAGCCGAGCAGCAGCGCCCACTGGCCGATGATGAGCCGCTCGGCGACGTACGGGTTCCACGCGTAGCAGACCGCGCCCCTGCCGAGCCGGGCCAGCCAGTGCTGGCCGCCCAGCAGGGTGGCCAGCCCGGCCGCGGGCCAGCACGAAGATGGCCAGCAGGAACAGCTTCTGCACGATGTCCGCGGGCAGCACCCGGGCGGCCGCCGCGGCGACCGGCGTCGCTCGGCACCGCGCGGGGCAGCGCGCCGCCCCAGCCGAACATGGCCGCGGTGAACGGCTGCCGTGGCACCGCCACCATGTCGTAGCTGAGCAGAAAGCCGCGGCCCAGCCCGGGGCCGAGGGCGAGCAGGCCGAGCAGCAGGCCGGCCAGGGCGGCCGGCGAGGGGCCGCGCGGAACCAGGACGGCAGCCCGGCCTGGGTTCGCCCGGCATCCATCCGCTGACCTCCTGCAGCTGCGCGGGTAGCTTTCAGCACAGCTCAGTACGTACCATCCGGGGATGCGCGCCAGCCAGAGTCTTGCCGGGCTGCACCGGGACTGGACCAGATTAGGCGAGGCAGATCGCTCGGGGCGGTCTGCGTGGACCCGGCCCGGCGTGGCGGCCGCTGGGACCCCGCGGAGTTCCTGGCCAGCGGGCAGGCCGAGATCACCGCGCTGCTGGCCAGCCTGGACCGGCTCGGGCTGCGCCCCGGCCGGGCCGCCGCGCTCGACTTCGGCTGCGGCGCAGGCTGGTGACCGGCGCGCTGGCCACCTATTTCGCGGCGGTGACCGGGGTGGACATCTCGGCCCCGATGCTGGACCAGGCCCGGGCGCTGCACGCCGGGAACGACCGGTGCCGGTTCGTGCACAACGACAGCCCGGCCCTGCGCATGCTGGCCAGCGGGTCGTTCGACCTGGTGTACTCCAGCCTGGTGCTGCAGCACATGCCCACCGGCCTGGCCCGCGGCTACCTGGCCGAGTTTCTCCGGGTGCTGCGGCCCGGCGGCGCGATCGCCATCCTGGTGCCCGAGGCGCACCGGCGCACCCCGCGCGGGGTCGTCTACGCGCGGGCCCCGCACCGGCTGATCGGGCTGATCCAGCGCCGCTGCTTCGGCTATCCCGCGCCGATGCAGATGCACGTCCTGCCGGCCAGCCTGGTTCAGCCGGTGATCGAGCCGCACGGCGGGCGGCTGGCCGCCACCCTGCCGCACCCCGGGTACGGCGGCCACTGGCGGATGGTGCAGCACGTCATCGTCAAGGACTCACCCGCTCGAAGCGGACCAGATTGACGTAGCGGTCCGTGGGGCGAGCCAGGCGGCCCAGCATGCCCCGCTCGGCCACGTGCAGGCTCGCCTGCTGATGGGTGGCGAGGTCGAAGTCGTCCAGCGGCACCCAGGACCGGCCGGGCCGCACCATGCCCCGGTAGCCCCAGCTGGCCAGCAGGCCGGTCACGTCCCCGATTCGCTGGTGCCGGGTCTCCAGCTCGAGCAGCAGCATCGGCGAGTCCCGCCGGATCGTGTGTTCCGCCCCGCGCAGCGCGGCCGCCTCGTGCCCTTCGATGTCCATCTTGATGAACCGCACGTCGGCCAGCTCCAGGCTGTCGATGGTCACCCGGCTGACCTCGACCGACCGGTCGCTCGGGTGCTCCAGGGAGGCCATCCCCTCGGCGCCCCGGCCGCCGCCCGGCAGCCACAGCCGGGCCGTCCCGGCCCGGTCCGACGCCGCCGCCTCGATCACCTGGACGGCCGGGAAGCTGGCCCGCAGCAGCCGGGCCAGGTCCGGGTTCGGCTCGATGCTCACCACCCGGTCGGCCAGCCTGCCCAGCCGGGCCGTCCACGGCCCGTACCAGACGCCCACGTCCAGCGCGGTGCCGCCGCGCGGCGCCCAGTCCGCGAGGCAGGCCACCTCGGGCTCGATCCGCGGGTAGACCGCGCGCAGCGCCGCGCCGAAGACCGGCTGCGGCACGGCGCGGGCCAGCGCGGACCGCACCCCGACGCCGATCCCGGGCGGCCGCCCAGCTCACCCGCGGCCACGGCCGGCCCGGTAGCACGGGTCATGCCTGGACCTTGGCGATGACATCGTCGGCGAACCGGCGCAGCTTGCCGATCTTGTCGGCCAGCGGCTCGGTATCCGGGCCGGTCACATACGGCCAGCGGAAGCCGACGATCACGTCCGTGACGCCCTGCTCGGCCAGCCGGTGCACGCCGTCCACGGTGTACGCGTCGAGCGAGATCACATGCACCTCGAACGGCCGGTCCGCGGTCCCGGCCTGGCGGCGGAACTCGGCCAGCCGGGCCAGCAGCCCGGGCAGCTCGGCCGGATCGCCGCCACCGTGCAGCCAGCCGTCACCGGCCTGCGCCGCCCGGCGCAGCGCGGCGTCGCCGTGCCCGCCGATCAGGATCGGGATGGGCTGGTCCGGCACCGGCGCCATCTTGATGGCGGGGACGTCGAACACCGTGCCGTGGTGCTCGAAGTAGCCGCCCGCGGCCAGCCCGCGGATGATCGCGATCTCCTCGTCCATCCGCTGGCCGCGGCCCGCCCAGGGCACCCCGAGCACGTCGTAGTCCTCACGCCACGGGCTGGTCCCGACGCCGAGCAGGAGCCGGCCGCCGGTCAGCACCGCGGTGGAGGTGGCCTGCTTGGCCACCAGCACCGGGTTGCGCACCGGCAGCTTCAGCACGAACGTCACGAACCGCAGCCGCTGGGTCACCGCGCCCAGCGCCGGGATCAGCGAGAACGGCTCCAGGAACGGCTTGTCTTCGAGGAACTCCCGGGTGCCATCCGGGTTGAACGGGTACACGCTGTCCGAGTGCCGCGGATAGCAGATGCTGTCCGGCACCACCATCGAGTCGTAGCCGGCCTCTCGGCCGCCCGGGCCAGCGGGACGTAGCTAGACGGGTCGGTCATCGACTCGGCATACGAGAAGCGCACGGAACCTCCCGCCGAGAAACTAGAACATGTTCTTGCGCAGCGTCAATCGGCCGGGGAAGCTGAGGCCATGACTGAAGCTGTGCAGGCGACCGGGGCCGCGCTGGCCACCCTGGTCGCGCTGGAAGACATCCGCCGGGTGGAAGCACCGCTACCTGCGCTGCGTGGATCTCAAGCTGTGGGACGACCTGGCCGATACGTTCACCCCGGACGCCACCGCCAGCTACGGCACCCCAGCCATGGGCCAGCCGCTGAACCTGTCCGGCCGGGACGAGATCGTCGGCTTCATGCGCAAGAACCTGGGGCCGGACATCATCACCGAGCACTTCGCCGCCCAGCCGGAAATCGACATCGACGGCGACACCGCCACCGGCACCTGGTGCTTCGAGGACACGGTGATCGCCACCGCCTACCGCTTCGTGATCAAGGGCTCGGCGTTCTACGAGGACCGGTATGCCCGCGGCCCGGACGGCCGGTGGCGGATCGCGCACACCGGCTACACCCGCACCTACGAGATGACCCTGTCCCTGGACGACCTACCCTCGCTGAAATTCACCGCCAACCGGTGGGCGGACGCGTCAGCGCGGTGAGTTTGCGGTCGCCGGTGACCGCAAACTCACCGCGCTGATGGATTTCAGCTGATCGGCTTCACTCGGCGTGCAGCGCCGTCGCGGTACGCATCCGGGCCGCCCAGCTGGCCGGCAGCAGCGCCCCGATCACGGCGATGGCCAGTCCGGCGAGAGCCAGCGCCGCGATCTCCGCCGGGTGGTACACGGCCAGGTTCGCGGGCATGCCGACGTCGGCCGACTGGCCATGGCCGGCAGCACGATGCCGTGCAGCACGATGCCGGCCGGCACCGCGATCAGGCCTGCCACCAGCCCGTCCCGGCCACCCAGCACACCACCATCGCGATGGTCTGCCGCGGCGTCATCCCTACCGCCTTGAAGACACCGAGGTCGTGCACCCGCTCCCTGGTGTACAGCACGACGGTGTTCAGCACGCCGAGCCCGGCGACGATCGCCAGCAGCAGCGTGAGCGTGCCGATCAGGCCGATCATCAGGTCGATCACGGCTGCGAGTTCCGCTGGATTGGGCGCCACCGGTAGGCGGGCCCGAGCCTGGCGGCCAGCCCCTGCACGTACGCCGACCCGTCGGTGCCTGGCCGCAGCCCGACGTCGTACTGGCCCGGCGTCAGGTTCGGCTGAACCGCGGCCAGCGTCGGCCAGTCCGTGATCATCTGAACGCGCCGCCCGCGAAGACCTCCCCGACGATCCGCGCCGGGACCTGCCTGCTGCCGCAGCACGATCGTGACGGTGTCACCGACCGATCGCCGGTCGGGTGAGGAAGCCGGGGAGACGACCACCTGGCCGGGGCCGGTGTACCAGCGCCCGCTGACCATGTCGTAGCCGGTCCAGCGGGCGTCGCCGCGGAACGCGGTCACCGGGACGCTGCGACAGCCCGGCCACGGTGACCTGGTCGTCAGTCTCCGCCACGTAGTGCAGCGTGCCCGGCTGGGCGTGCAGCGCCGCCGACTGCCGCTGCGCTGCCGGCCTGCTGCTGGCCGGCGGCGACCAGCCGGCCGGACCCTGTTCCGGCCGCGCCCAGGCCTTCGAGCCGGGATGAGACCTGCACCTGCTCGCGCCTGCGCGTGCGACAGGCCGCCACCACGAGATCGAGCGACGTGCTGAGGCCGACCGCGAAGGTGATCGTCGCCGCGCCCGAGCAGGACCGCGACGAGGGTCACCGCCGTGCGGGCCGGGCGGGCGAACGGCGCGGCCAGGCCGATCGTCACCGGCCGGGGCAGCCGCAGCCGCGCGAGCAGCCGGTGCGCGGCGTAGCCGCGCCCCGTCCGGGGCGCGCGGCCGGTCGCGATGGCCTGGACCGCGCTGAGCCGGCCGGCCCGCAGCGCGGGCAGCAGCGCCGCGATCCCGACCAGGCCGAGCATCACTGCGGGAACGCACACGTTCGACCCAGACCGGTACCGCCAGCGAGCCGACTCCGTACGCCTGGCGGTCTGGGCAGCACCGGCTGGGCCAGCAGGTTGCCCAGCAGCACCCCGCCCAGGCAGCCTGCCACCGCGGGAACCGCGACCTGCCCGGTATAAGCAGCCAGGACCTGGCCCGGCGTGAAGCCGATGCTCTTCAGGATGCCGATCCGCCGGTAACCCGCGACGACCGAGCCGCTGACGACGTTCGTCACGATCAGCACGGACATGATCATGCCGATGATGCCGAACGCGAACAGGAACGGCACGAACGGCGCGATGTTTCCCGTCTCGCTGGCCTTGGCCGCCAGGTAGGACTGCGTCCCGGTCACCGTGCCGGCCGGCAGGGTTCTCGCGACCGCGGCCATGTCAGCGGTCAGCGCGGCCGAGCTGCCCGCGCTCGGAACCGGTAGAGCATCTCCGCACTGGCCGGGCTGCCCGGCGCCCGAAGTGCCGCGATCTCGCCGGGCCACACCCAGCCCTCCGCTGATCCGGTGACCGAGGAGGCAATGCCCACGACCGTCAGCACGGGCTTGCCCGGCGCGCTGGTAACCGTCAGCTTCGTCCCGAGCGGGAGCCCGATCTGCGGGCCCGAGCCGCCTCCACCGTCGTCAAGCACGACCTGGCCGGCCCCGGTGGCCCAGTGGCCCGCCTGCAGGGTGAGGTCGTCGACCCCGCCGCCCCGGGCTGACCGGCCGGCCACGGTGAGTGGCGGCAGCGGGCCGCCGAGCCGCAGGGATCTGGGCCGTTGCACCTGCTGGCCGCTTGCCGTGGCGACGGTGGCCTCGTCGAAGGGCCCGGCGGCTCCCGTCACGCCGGGCACGTGCCTGGTCGCCGCCAGCTGCGCGGCCGTCGCCCGGGCCGGATTGACGGTCGCGACGACGTCGGCGCCGTGCTGGGCGGTGAAGGCGTGATCAAACGGGGCGTTCGAGTCCACCACGATCGCGAGGGCGAGCACGGACGCCCCGGTCGAGATCAGCAGCACCAGGCCGATCACGACGGTCTGCACCCGGCGCCGGGTCAGGCCGCCTCGTACTGCCCGGCCCACCGGACCGGTCCTCATGACCGCACCGGCTCTGCGGCCCCGGCTCCGGCAGCTCCGGCTGACACGTCAGCCACGACCCGGCCGTCGACGATCTGGACGGTCCGGCCGGCGTACCGCGCCGCCAGGTCCGGGTTATGGGTCACCAGGACCATCGTCTGGCCGGTGGTGTTCAGGTCCAGCAGCAGTTCGCCGATCTCCTCGCCGGTTGCCGTATCCAGCGCACCGGTCGGCTCATCGGCCAGCAGCAGCGCCGGCCGGTTGACCAGCGCCCGCGCGATCGCGACCCGCTGCCGCTCGCCGCCGGACAGCCGGGCCGGATAGGCGCCGGCGTGCCGCTCGATTCGCAGCGCGGCCAGCAGCTCGGCGGCCCTCGCCCGGGCCGCGGCGGTACGCATCCCGGCAAGCTGGGCGGGCAGCAGCACATTGTCGGCGACGGTGAGATCGTCAAGCAGGTTGAAGAACTGGAAGATCATGCCGATCTCGCGCCGCCGGAAGCGGGCTACGCCGGTCTCGCTCAGCGTGTCGACTCGCTGGCCCGCCACCGTGACGGTGCCGGCCGTCGGCCGGTCCAGGCCGGCGATCAGGTTCAGCAGGGTGGACTTGCCGCTGCCCGAGGGGCCCATGATGGCGACCGCCTCCCCGGCCGCGATCTCCAGGGTGACGTCATCCACGGCGGGATGGCCGTCGTTGTCATAGCGCTTAGTTACGCCGCTGAGCTCGATGAGTGTGTCCATGGTGCCTCAGCGTCCCGGAGATGAGCGCCGCCCGACATCCGGCTGGCACCCTGGTTGGGGGTGGTGCTAGGTACCCTGCGGATGCGGAGCCCTGCTGGATAGCCGCCACCCCGGCTGTCCTCTACCGTCGAGAGCAGGAACCCCGCTGGGGGGCCGGGGCACACACCGGAGGATCTGATGGCCGAACGCGGTCCGGTGGCCGCGATTCCGTTGGCCGCACCGCGGCGGCGTACGCGCGGGCTGGTGCGGCGCGCGGCTGAGCCCATCGTGTCCGCCGAAACCTGGCTGGCCGTCGTCCATCTGATGACCGGCGCGATCACCGGCGCCGTCGCGCTGGCCGGGGTCATCGTGCTGACCGCGATCGGCGTGAGCACGGCGTGGTTCTTCCTGGCCCTGCCGGTGCTGGTCAGCATGCTCTGGCTCTGCCTGCAGTTCGGCCGGTTCGAACGGGCCCGCTTCGAGGTGCTGCTCGGCGTGCGGCTGCCCACCCCGCCGGTTCACCTGAGCTCCGGCGCCAGCTTGTGGCGGCGGCTGTGGCGGCTGGTGGCCGAGCGGGCCACCCGCCGTCAGTTCGGCTACGCGGTGCTCCGCTTCCCGCTCGGCTTCGCCGAGGGGTTCCTGGTCACCGCGGCCTGGTCGTTCGTGCTGACGCTGCTCGGGCTGCCGCTGTTCAGCTGGTGGCTGCTGCACCACGAATGGCATGTTTCCACGCCGGTCCCGTACTTGGGCGAGATGTTCGCCGCCGCCGTGCTCGGCCTGCTCCTGCTGCCCGTTCCCGCGCTGCTGACCCGGAGGCTGGCCAGCCTGGACATC
>CAVQPP010000002.1:0-7014 GCA_963714445.1 uncultured Actinomycetota bacterium | reverse complement strand
TCACCCGCGACGAACACCTCACCGACGCCGAGTCGCCGCGTGGTCTCCGCCATCTCGCGCACGTCACTCGTGAGAATCGGCAGGCAGGCGTGCAGATACTCGAAGTACTTGGTGATCAGCGAGAGCTCGTGGTTCGGATGGTGCAGGATCGGCACGACGCCGATCGTCGCCGACTCGATGTAGGGCACTACCTCGTCGACCGGCACGTACGGCACGACGTGCAAGCGATCCGCCACGCCGCGCTCCTCAGCGCGCCGACGCAGCGCACCGATGTCGGGGTCGTCCTCGCGCGCGATCAACGCCAAGTGCGCGTTGACGTCCGCGAGCGGCACGAGCGCGTCGATGACCGTCGAGACGCCGCGACGTGGCGCCATCCCGCCGCTGTACAGCAGAAGCGGGACGTCCTCCCCCACGCCGACGTCGTCACGCAGCCTGCGCACGGTCGCCGTCTTGCCGATCACCGGCGCGTTGAGCACGACCAGCGGCTTCTCCCGCAATCGATGGTCTGCCTTCAACAGATCCGCGATGCCGTCCGAGACGGTCACGACGGCGTCAGCACGACGGATGTATTCGCGTTCGATGCCCACCAGCATCCGCTTACGCAGCGAGCTGCGTACGTCCGAGCGCTTCGGGACGTCGATCCCGGCGAGGTATTCGTGCGCGTCGTAGACCCAGCGGACCGGGTGCTCCGGCGTGCTGAGCGTCGTCGCAAGACGTGCGCCGATGCCGACCATGTGGAAGTCGTGCGCATGAATCAGGTCAGGTTGCAAGTCCGCCACAACCGGCGCGATCGCTAGCTCGAGGTCTGCGAACCACGGATTGAACTGCCGCCACCCGCCGCGCGGGTCCGCCAGCCCGAGCGCGCCGGTCACCGCGAGCTTCGCTCCCCCACCGACTGGTCCCCGAGCCAACCGACCGACGATGTCGTCAGCCTGCTGATGCTGGTCGAGCCAGTCGCGCGTACGCGAGGCGGCCGCCGAGCCGAATCCGCCGCCGGTTCGTGCGTCGCGCCTGGCCAGCGCCGCGCGCGCCTTCCGGTATTCGGCACGCCGAGCCGCACTCGCCCCGCCGCGAATCCGGGACTTTTCATACCCTGAAACGACCTTCGGCACCGGTACGAGGATGACCTCGGCGTCCTTCAGCTTGAAGCGCTCGAACTCCGTGCCCGCAGCGCGCCCGACCAGCGTGACCCGCCAGCCCGCGTCAGCCATCGACCACGCGATCTTCTGCACGCGCGAATCGCCCACCACGCCATTCGCGACCAGCATCACCACGCTGCGCGCGGATCTCACTGACCGCGCCTCGTTCTCATCACTCACTGCGTGCTCACCGAAACCGCACCGTGCCCGGCCAGCGACTCGTACACACCAACAAGCACCGCCGCGTCCCGCTCCCAGGACAGGTCGCCCCTCGCCTGCGCGACTTGCTCGCACAAGCGCGGATAGTCGTTCACGACCTGCTCGAGCGCCGTGCGCATCGACGCGACGTCGCTGGGCCGGTAGAGCCGACCGAGGCCATATTGCGTGACGAGGCGACGCAGTTCCGGCAGGTCGGCCGCGACGACCGGAACGCCCGCGCGTACCGCGTGGAAGACCTTGTTCGGCAAGGCGAGGCGATGGTTCTCGCAAGTGTCGGTGAGCGTGACGACCGAGATTCCCGCGCGCCGCAATACGTCGTCGACCTCGTCAATCGGCCGCGCCGCCTCGATCCGCACGTTTGAGAAGGCGGCCTCGATCCTCGGCAGATACTCGTGATCGGCCGGTCCCATCAGCACCGCGTCAAGCCCGGCGGCCGCCGCAGCGGGAATCAGGGTCTCGAGATCCCGCTCCGGACCGATCCGTCCCGCGTATACGACCCCTGTCGGCCGCAGCGACAGCGACACATGCGTTATCTCGCTGCTAGCCATCGGCGCCGCAGAGCCCTCAGACGCGCCCGCGCCCGGGGCCGAATCGGCAGCGTGCCGAATCGGGAACGTGTTGCGCACGACCTTCGCCTCGCCGCCGCGCCACTTGCCAAGGCGTTCGGCGATGCCGTCGCTGACGGTCAGTACCGCGTCGGCGCGACGCACGAGCTCTTGCTCAATGCGTCGCTCACGTGCGCGTTCGAGCGGAGTCGGCCGACCGTGCCGCTCACGGCCGGACCACCATTCGTGCGAGTCATAGACCAGCTTGGCGCCCGAGCTGTCGGCGAGGCGTGCAGCAAGCCGCAGCACATTGAAGTCATGTGCATGTACGACGTCGAACTTGCGGTCCCCAACCGTCGCCTCGGCGTTCGCGCTCCAGGTGCGCCAGACCCTCTGCCGATGCTGCGGCAGCAACACCCAGCGCGCGACCCGACGCACCGACGACGACAACCCAGCACGCGATGACGCCGCACTCGGCGCCCCTGCAGTCGCCGCACTCGCTCCCGCCGCAGCAGGCGGCCGATTGAACCCGCTGCCACCTGTCACCGACTCGACCGTGATCCCGCGCGGAGGAATCCACTGCGCGGGCACGTCCTTGCCGACGATGTGGATCGCGTGTCCTTGACCGGCCAGCGCGACGGCCTCGCGCATCACACGAGAATCGTGTGCCACGTCGGTCGTCACGAGCATCAGCACATTCATTTGACTCAGTTTCTCAGCGGCACTACGCGACGGGTCTGTGCAGGGGATTGCTCGGAAGAAGTCTGCTCCGGAGAACTCTGCTCACTCGGAGACTGCTGCGGCTCTTTTACCTCGACCGCCGGCCCGGACGCCGACGACGCCTCCGACGCACGCACGAACCGGTGACCGATGTCCCCGGCCAGCAGCGGCACGCCCAACACGATCAGCAGCCACACGGCCACCATCAGCCGGTCCGCCTGTGACGCGACTGGATGCGCCACCACCGTGCCGATCCCAGTCGCCGCGACGACGACGACGAGCGTCGCGTACACCGCGTTGCGCCGCCACAACCAAACGCCGACGACTACCAGCCCGAGGATCAGCAGCAGCGAGGTCGGCTCGAGGACCGGGAAGACCTCCCAGAACCGCCAATTCGCCGAGATCAGCCGCGTCAGCGGATCGGACACGTCCGGCCGGATGAAGTGCCGCGTGAAGGTGTCCTGCATAGACTCGGTGATCCCCGGCCAGCCCAGCGCCGTGGTCGCGATCTGCGAGACGATCGCGCCACCGGCGGCCAGTCCCGCGAGCCACACCGTGCCACGCGTCCGGCTGGACGGCACGAGCCACAAACAGATCCCCGCACCGACCGCGAGCGCCGCAGCGACCATCGACTCCGACGAATACCTGACCAGGAACCCGGCGACAAGCCCGGCGACCAGCACGATCGCGCCCGAGCGGATCCGTTGCCGCGTCAGCCACCAAGCGCCGAGCAACGCGAGCAGCGTCGTAGCCAGCGACGGTCCGTCCGTCAGCATGCGGCTGCCCCAATAGCCGGTGGGTGCGGCGAGGAACAGCGCCTGCCCACCCAGCGCCGCGAGCACACTGGCACCGGCCGAGCGCAGCAGCACCAGCACCAGGGCGCTGGCGAGCAGCGTGCACAGCATTGCTGCCGTCCACAGCCCCGCGCGCAGCCCGAAGACGCTCGCGAACGCCGCAGACAGCGCTGGATAACCGGGACGCGACGTGAAGATGGCGATGTACCGCGGCGTAACCGGCGTCAGGCCGTTGCGGTAAGTCTGCATGCACGCGTTGAACACCGGCGTGCTGCCGGTCGGACCGCCACCCGAATCGAGGCTCGAGCTGCTGGCGCCGTTGTGCGCGACGTCCTGGCAGAACATCTGCGTCGCGTCGTGCACGGCCTCGGCGTGCGACTTGCCGAGGAAAAGCATCGTCTGGCGCGCGTATTGAAAGGTGTCGTTAGACGGCGTCACCTGCCGGTAGTCGACCGCCTGAAACACGGTGAACACGGCCGCGATCAGCGCTGCCCCGGCGATCAACCGGCGCAGCGCACTCCACTGTCCGACGATCCCGTTCCACCTGCGCACGACCCCGCCGCGCGCGACATCCTGAGCGTCCAATGTCACGGCCGGAAGCTAACGACCGGCCACAAACGGACGGTGACTCCGACGTTACCGCGACGTGTCGTGGCCGCCCCGGGTCGTCCACACGCACCAGACCGCAGTGCAGCCTGCTCGGCCATTCGCCGCCTCGCCTCCTCGCATCGGCGCCCGGGCACTTCGCCGCGCCGAAGCCGACAATAGTACCCGGGCTACCTGCAGTACCCGCGAAGGCTATCCGAATGCGCCGACCGCTCGAACCGGCGACCCAAGCCAGCGACCCGGTCCGATCATCTGATTCAGTCACCCGAGCCGCTCACTCAATCAGCGTCTCGCGCACCGCCGCGAACTCCTCGATCGTGTAGTCCCGTCCCCGACCAATCTTGGCGAGCAAATCGCGCGCCAACAGCACCCGCGGATCGTCCTCGTGAACCACGACCGCATTGCCGTCGTCCACGTCCACGTCCGCGCCTTCGTCCGCGTCATCTCCCGTGATCACTGCCCGATACTCGCCAGGCAGCCGGTCCCCGTAATTCCGAGCCAGGATCCCGCCGATGCGCACCGCCGCCGTCAGTTCGTCTTGCGGAAGCGCCAACGCCACCGCGCCCATGCCAACGTCTGCCAGGACGACCAGATCTTGCACCGGGCCCTGGAGGTAAGTGATTCGCCTCATCCGCCCTCCCCGTGAAGGAACCTCAATCAGATTCCGTCTGCCCAGTAGACCACGGTTGAACTTCGAACTCCGACGCAGTCGCACATTCAATCGCACAAGTTTGTGCGAACCGGATGTCTCATCACAGTTTCTTAGCTCTTGCTCATCTCCGTTCCCCCTTTTGGGCGCGCCTGATCACAACGTCGCCGCATATGATCAGATTTAAGCTTCAGATACAGAGCTCAGCAGGACAGTGGGACAGAAGGGGCGTGCGTGCCGATGTCTCCGGCGCAGTTGTCTCTGGTTGAGTTCGCCGAGATCCAGGACGCCGCAAAGCGCATCGCCGGCATCGCCACGCGTACGCCGCTGCTCCACGCCCCCTGGTCCGATCCCGATCGTCCGCTGTGGATCAAACCCGAGAGCCTCCAGCCAATCGGCGCGTTCAAAATCCGCGGCGCGGTCAACGCGCTGGCCGCGCTCGAACCAAGCGCACGCAAGGGCGGCGTTATCGCCGTCTCCAGCGGCAACCACGCGCAGGCCGTCGCATACGCGGCCGCGCATTTCGGCGTAGACGCACTGATCGTCATCCCGCACGGCGCAGCCGAAAACAAGGTCGCCGCGACGCAGGCACTCGGCGCGACCGTCGTACGCGTACCCGCAGCCGAGCGTGAGCAAGAGGTGCGCCGCCTAACCGCCGAGACCGGCAGAACCCTGATCCACCCCTACGACGACCGCAACGTAATCGCCGGTCAGGGCACGATCGGCCTGGAAATCGCCGAGCAGGCCGCCGAACTCGGCCTAGACGTGGACGCGGTACTCGCGCCGGTGAGCGGCGGCGGCCTGGTATCAGGCCTGGCAGTCGCCGCCAAGGCACTGATCCCCGACGTCAAGGTCTACGGCGTCGAACCAGAACTGGCCGCCGACGCCCACGCCTCACTCCGCGCCGGAACGCGCACAGCCTGGCCGGTCGAAGACACCTGGCGCACCATCGCCGACGCACTACGCACCACCAGCGTCGGCGAACTGAACTGGGAACATCTGCGCAAGCTGGTCGACGACGTCGTCACCGTCCCTGATCCCGCGATCCTGGACGCGATCCGCACCCTGGCGACCGGTTCACGCCTGGTAGCCGAGCCAGGCGGCGCCGCCGCAGTCGCCGCGTACATCCACCGCAAAGACGCGCTGCCAGCCGGCCAGACATATGTGGCCGTCGTAAGCGGCGGCAACATCGCCCCAGACGCCTACGCCGCGATCCTTTCCCCCAACACGCACTAACCCACCAACGCCTAGTGTCTTGAGTCTTTAGTGCTATTCATAATAGTAAGCTTGGCCGGGTGGCGCGGACTGGGCGGCCGAAGGCCGAGTTGGTGTTGAGCGAGGATGAGCGGGCCGCGTTGGAGGGCTGGGTGCGACGCGCCCAACCGCTCCGGCTGGGCATTGCGTTGCCGGATCGTGCTGGCGTGCGCGACGGGGGCGTCGAACCTGAGGTCGCTTGCCGAGGCTTGGGGTGACACCGTCGACGGTGGGCAAGTGGCGCACCGGTTCGTCGACCAGGCGGCTCGACGGGCTGAGCGACGATGCCGCGGCCCGGTGCTCCGCGCACGATCAGCGACGAGCAGGTCGAAGAGTGATCGTCGCAAGACGTTGGAGCGCATGCCGAAAGACGCGACGCACTGGTCGACGCGGTCGATGGCCGAGCAGGTCGGTGATCGCAGACCGCGATCTGCCGGATCTGGCGGGCGTTCGGGCTGCAGCCGCACCGGGCTGAGAGCTTCAAGCTCTCGACCGACCCGCTGTTCGTCGACAAGGTCAAAGACGTCGTCGGCCTGTACCTCGACCCGCCCGAGCGGGCGCGTGGTCTCTGCGTCGACGAGAAGAGCCAGATCCAGGCGCTGAACCGGTTCCAGCCGGTGCTGCCGATGACTGCCCGGCACCCCCGAGCGGCGCAGCCACGACTACGTGCGCCACGGCACCACCAGCTTGTTCGCGGCCCTCGACATGGCCACCGGCAAGGTGATCGGCTCGCTGCACCGCCGCCACCGCGCCATCGAGTTCAAGAAGTTCCTCGCCACGGATCGACGCGCGAGGTGCCCGCCGACCTCGACGTGCACCTGATCCTCGACAACTACGCCACCCACAAGACCCCGGAGATCAAACGCTGGCTGCTGCGCCATCCCCGCTTCCACCTGCACTTCACCCCGACCGGCTCGCTGGCTCAACCTCGTCGAGCGCTGGTTCGCCGAGCTCACCACCAAGAAGATCAAACGCGGGCGCACACCGCTCCGTCCCAGAACTCGAACGCGACATCCGCGACTGGATCGCACACCTGGAACGAAGAACCCCCGCCCCTACGTGTGGATCAAGACCGCCGACCAGATCCT
>CAVQPP010000001.1:0-4627 GCA_963714445.1 uncultured Actinomycetota bacterium | reverse complement strand
ACGGACCAGTGGAGATCGCGCTGGAGCCGGACGCGCTTCCCGGCGCACTGCTCGGCGGCCACGTAACAGCACCCTGCTATCACCATCAGGCCATTGATCGACTTGGGGATGGGTTGGCCGTCACGGGCCGCGCGCTGGACGGCACGGTCGAGTCGGTGCAGTTGACCGGGCGCGCGTTCGTCGCCGGCGTGCAGTGGCACCCGGAACAGGACACTGACAGACGGCTGTTCGACGCGCTGATCGAGGCAGCCCGCGTCGGTGCGCTTGAGGGGGGACGGGTATGAACTCGGCGGAGCATGATGTGCCAGTGCACGAGGTGGTCAACCCGGCGACCGAGCAGGTCATCGCCAAGGTTCCATCCTCCAGCCCCGACGAGGTGGACGCGGCGGTATACCGTGCCCGGCGAGCATTTCCGGCGTGGCGTGACCTGGCACCGGGTGATCGCGCCCGGTTGCTGCGCCGCTTCGCGCGGCGCATCGATGAAGACCTCGAACACCTGGCCCAGCTTGAGGTGGCCAATGCCGGTCACACGCTGAGCAACGCGCGCTGGGAGGCGGGCAATGCGCGCGACCTGTTCGACTACTACGCCGGGGCGCCCGAGCGGCTGTTCGGCCGGCAGATCCCGGTGCCCGGCGGCGTGGACCTGACCTTCAAGGAACCGCTCGGCGTGGTCGGGGTGATCGCGCCGTGGAACTTCCCGATGCCGATCGCCGCCTGGGGCGTGGCGCCGGCGCTGGCCGCCGGGAACACGGTGCTGCTCAAGCCCGCCGAACTCACCCCGCTCACCGCGCTGCGCCTGGCCGAACTCGCGCTCGAGGCCGGGCTGCCGCGCGACGTCTTCCAGGTGCTCCCCGGCCAAGGTGCGGTGGCCGGGGCGCGCCTGGCCGATCACCCCGAAGTGGCGAAGATCGTGTTCACCGGCTCCACCGAGGTCGGCCGCCGCATCGCGCAGCAGTGCGCGCGCCGGCTCATCCCGGTGACTTTGGAGCTCGGCGGTAAGAACGCGAACATCGTGTTCGCGGACTGCGACCTCGAGCGCGCGGCGGCGACCGCGCCGTACGCGGTGTTCGACAACGCCGGCCAGGACTGCTGTGCCCGCTCGCGCATCCTGGTCGAGCGCTCCGTGTACGAACGCTTCCTCGAACTGCTGGAGCCGGCGGTCGCGGGCGTTCGCGTCGGTGACCCGGCCGATGAGGACTGCGAGATGGGACCGCTGATCTCGGCAGCGCACCGGGAGCGCGTCGCCTCCTTCGTCACCGATGAGACGCCGGTGGCCTTCCGTGGCACCGCGCCGGACGGGCCCGGATTCTGGTTCGCGCCCACGGTGCTAGCGCCCATCGCCCCCGACGCGCCTGCGTTCACCGAGGAGATTTTCGGTCCGGTCGTCGCGGTCGTGCCGTTCGAGGACGAGGCGGACGCCGTGCGCATCGCCAACGACAGTCGCTATGGGCTGTCCGGCTCGATCTGGACGCGCGACGTCGGACGCGCGCTGCGGGTCGCGCGCGCGGTGGAGAGCGGGAACCTCTCGGTGAACTCGCACTCCTCGGTCCGCTACTGGACCCCGTTCGGCGGCTACAAGCAATCGGGCCTCGGCCGGGAACTGGGCCCGGACGCGCTCGACGCGTTCACCGAGACGAAGAACGTCTTCATCGCAACTGACTGAGACATCGACGCCTACGCTGACGCTGGCTGAGACACCGAAACAGAACAGGGACTGACAATGGTGCAGCGGTACAACGGCAAGGTCGCGGTGGTCACCGGCGGCGCGGGCGGCATCGGCCTGGCGACCGTGCGGCGGCTCGCGTCCGAGGGCGCGCGGGTCGTGGTCGCGGACGTCGACAAGGCCGCCGGGCAGTCGGCCGCGGCGGAGGTGGACGGCCTGTTCGTCGCGACCGACGTCACCGATCAGACGCAGGTCGAGGAGCTGTTCCGGGCCGCCGTCGAAACCTACGGCTCGCTCGATCTCGCCTTCAACAACGCGGGCATCTCGCCGCCCGACGACGACTCGATCCTGGACACCGGGATCGAGGCCTGGCGCCGCGTTCAGGAGGTGAACCTCACCTCGGTGTACCTGTGCTGCAAGGCGGCGATCCCACACATGCTGCGTCAGTACGAGGCCGAGGGGCGCGTCGGCTCAATCGTGAACACGGCGTCCTTCGTGGCCCTGATGGGAGCCGCGACGTCGCAGATCTCGTACACCGCGTCGAAGGGCGCGGTGCTCGCGCTTTCCCGCGAACTCGGCGTCCAGTTCGCGCGACAGGGTATCCGGGTCAACGCGCTGTGCCCGGGACCTGTCGACACACCGCTGCTGCGCGAACTGTTCGCCAAGGACCCGGAACGCGCCGCGCGACGACTGGTGCACATCCCGACGGGCCGCTTCGCGCGCCCCGAGGAGATCGCGGCGGCGGTCGCCTTCCTCGGCAGCGACGACGCCTCGTTCGTCACGGCCTCCACGTTCGTCGTCGACGGCGGAATCAGCGGCGCCTACGTCACTCCGCTCTAAGCACGCACGCGTACCGGGTGTGGGTACCTGCATAGGCACAGGTTCCGCGAGCCGTCGTGCGTCCGCGGTAAGCCGTCTCAGCCCTTTTGGATCGGCGGCTGCGACAGGTCCTCCCAGCAGGCCGGCACGATCGGCCACAGGTCACCGCCGGTCGGCGCGGGCACCTTGGCCAGCGCCGCCGACGCATTGGCGTCGCCGGCCTCGGCGGCGGCCGCGTGGATCTTGTCCAACGCGAGGCTCGGATCGAACACGTCCAGGTCGGGGTGCGTCCAGGCGCTGCGACCGGTCGCGGCGGGGATCAGGAAATCGACCGCCTTGGCGATCGTCGCGCCGTTGGGCGCCTTGTAGGCCCACAAGTTGATGCCGACGTGGCGCCCGGCCTCGGCCAGTCGGCACAGCGCCTGCGCGTTGAAGTTCGCGTAATGCCACGGCCGGGTGCGCGCCATTTCGGCCGGCTGACTGCCGTTCGCGTCGATCTGCTTTGCGATCCGAGTGGTCCGCGCGTTGCCGATCAGCTTGGTCGCGGTGGTCCGGTCGCCGAGGTAGAGGGCGATGACCGCGTCCTGCAAGTCCTTCCAAGTGCCGTGGTTGTTGGTGGCGGCGCTCTCCGCCTTGCCCAGCTTGCTCGTCCGGCTCCAGGTGGAGAACGCGGTCAGCCAGGACACCATGCCGGCGTGGTCGGCGCTCGACCAGCCCGGCGCTCCGGAATCGAGCAGCGCCAGCGAGTCAATCACCTGCGTCAGTGCCTGCGAGGTCTCCAGCGTGCCCTCCGCGCGGCCGACCTTCGTGCACGGCACCACCTGCGCGAAGGTCATGTTCGGGTTCATCTTGGTGGCCGGGTTGAGGAACCAGGTACGCGCGTCGGTCTCCGCGCGCTTCGCGTACGCGGCGTCGCCGGTGTAGTACCAGGCCAGCGAGAGGTCGTTGATCGCGTGCCAGGTGTGCGCCCACGCGGTCAGGTCGCCGGTGGTGGTGACCGTCGGACCCCACTGGCCGTCCTTGTGGATGTAAGGGCAATGGTTGGCAGTGTTCGGATTCGGCCAGTAGTACGTCGCCAGGCTGTAGTAGTCGTGCTTGTCGGCGCTGACCGTGGACGTCTTGTCCATCACAGACCACGGTCCCGCGGTCAGTTCCTGGTTCGCCGACGTGGTCAACGCGTTCAGTGCCGCCGTCTCGGCCGACGTCGGCGCCGTAGCCAGCTGTTGCTTTATGGCGGCCAACTGTGCACCGTCCAGCACGATCGTCGCAGGCGTCGTCAATGTGGCCCCGGTGGCAACGGGAGCGCCAGTGATCGCGGTGGCAGTCGCCACAGCGACCGCAAACAACGCTGCCCTACGGCTCGTCTTCACGCGGCTACGGTAGGCGGCCTACCGACTCGCGTCGACGATAGCTCCGATGTTTCACCCTCTGTTTCATGCCAATAGTCCCCCGCGAGCGCGTGACACGGCTTGACGAGGTAGGTGAGAGAGCCTACGTTTCGTCCTGCATTTCACACGCGATTCACATATGAGAAAGTCTTCTCGCATGCGACATCAGGGCGCCGGACGATCACGGCAGTTGAGTCGGGTCGCCACTGCGGCGTTGCTCGCCGGCGTTTCGGCCGTCGGCGTCGGTCAGCTCGGACGAGCCACAGCAGCGACAACCGGCACGACCGTGTACTTGTCGCCGACCGGCAGTGACGCCAACGACGGCCGCTCGCCTGACCATCCGGTGCAGAGTCCGCAGCGCGCCCAGACGATAGTGCGCACGCTCGACACCGCCATGTCCGGCGATATCACGGTCTCGCTCGCCGACGGCTACTACCGACTGACCGGGCCGCTCACGCTGACCTCGGCCGACTCCGGCACGAACGGACACACCGTCATCTGGAGCGCGGCTCCCGGCACGCGTCCGGTCGTCGCCGGTTCGGTTCGGGTCACCGGCTGGACGAAGGTCGGAACCTCGAACATCTTCGTGGCCTCGGCGCCCAAGGGTCTGAGGACCCGTCAGCTCTACGTCGCAGGTGAGCGCGCCCAGCGAGCCACGGGCAAAGTGCCGGTGAGCCTCACCAAGACGTCGACCGGCTACACCGCGTCAGCCTCGACGATGGCCGGCTGGCGCGACCCGAGCGGACAGGCTCCTCTC